>CAZLMZ010000029.1:0-21340 GCA_964560475.1 uncultured Anaerolineae bacterium | reverse complement strand
GGGATAAGGGACGGCAAATCGGGATTTGACAGGATATCACTCGTCCGTTATACTTGCACACGTGTGCAATCCCTCTATGGAAAGGGGGTAGCTGTGGCGGTATCGATCAAGGACATCGCGCGCGAGGCGGGCGTCTCGCATTCTACCGTCTCCCGCGCTTTGGCCGATAGCCCGCTCGTCAACCCCAAGACCAAGGCCCGGATCCAGCAGTTGGCGCGCGAGATGGGCTATTCGCCGAGCGCGATCGCGCGCGCTATGGCGACGCGCCGCACGCGGACCGTGGGCCTGGTCGTCACCACCATCGCCGATCCCTTTGTCGCCGAGATCGTGCGCGGGATCGAAGAAATGGCGCTCGATCACGATTACAACGTGATCCTCTGCAGCTCGAACGACGATCCGGACCGCGAGCTGAACGCCGTGCGCACGCTCCGCGAAAAGTGGGTCGACGCGGTGATCGTCACCTCCTCGCGGGTGGGCAGTTTCTACGAAGAGTTGGCCGAGATCCAGGTGCCGGTGGTGCTGATCAACAATCAGCAGCCGGGCGATTACTCTCTGTCGGTGCGCAACGACGACCTATATGGGGGACGGCTGGTGGGAGAGTACTTGATTGGCCTCGGGCACCGTCACATCGCCTACATCTCGGGCCGGGAGGATACGGTTTCGAGCCAGCTCCGGCTGCGCGGCTGCCAGGAGGCACTGGCGCAGATTGGCGCCTCGATCCCGCCGCAGTGGATCGTACCCGGTGACGGCGGTCCGGCTGCCGGCGAACGTGCGGCTCGCCAACTGCTGGCACGCTCACCTTGCCCAACCGCCATCTTTTGCTACAATGACCAAACGGCGATGGGTGCCCTGCGCGGAGCCAAGGACCAAGGCATAGTCATCCCCGGCGACCTCTCGGTCGTGGGCTATGACGACATCACCGCCGCAGCCTACCTCGATCCGCCGCTGACGACGGTGGCTCAGGCCAAGTACGAGATGGGGCGCCACGCGATGCACATGGCGCTCGACCGGCTCGCCGGGCGGGACGTGCGCGACGTGCTGTTGCGGCCCGGTCTCGTTCTACGGGCCTCGTGCGCGCCGCTGGAAGGCGATCCAGGCAGCGCTACGCACACATGATCTCTACCCAGGCTGCCCTCGCTGCGTAATGAGGGGCCTACGGCCCCACGGTTTTCACAAGCGCATCGATCTGAAAGGAGACACACCGTGAGAGGACTCGTACTGTCTGCCGATTGGGATCCAAAGCCAGGCTACGAGGTATCGGCCTGGGAACGTGAGACGGGCAAAGTGATCACGGGCAACGCCGTGTGGCGCCATCCACGCCTCGAGCTGAGAGAGGTGCCCCGCCCCGAGATCGCGCCCGATCAGGTCCTGCTGGAGGTCAAGGCCTGCGGGGTCTGCGGGTCGGATATGCACTTTTACGAGACCGATCCGCAGGACTATATCCTCTACCCCGGCCTAACCAAGTTCCCGGCGATCCTCGGCCACGAGTTCTCGGGGCGCATCGTGGAGGTGGGCGACGACGTCGAGGACCTGGAGGTAGGCGACCTGGTCACGGCGGAGGAGATGATCTGGTGCGGGCACTGCCGCGCGTGTCGCGACGGCTACCCGAACCACTGCACCAACCTGGAGGAGCTCGGCTTTACCATCGATGGTGCATTTGCCGAGTACATTGCCGTTGGCTTCAAGTACTGCTGGAAGCTCAACGACTTGATGGACGTGTGCGGCGGCGACGTCGACAAGGTCTTTGAGATGGGGGCGACCGTCGAGCCTTCCAGCGTGGCCTATAACTGCGTTTTCGAGCGGGCAGGCGGGTTCCGGCCCGGCGCGACGGTGGTGATCTATGGGCAGGGCCCGATCGGCCTCACCGCCGCTGCCGAGTGCAAGGCCGCTGGCGCCGCCCAGGTGATCGCCTTTGAGGTCTCGGCGCCGCGGCGCGAGGTGAGCGTGGCCATGCGCGCCGACTACGTCTACGACCCGCTGTCGGTCGATCCGGTCGAGGTGGTGATGGACCTGACGCACGGGCGTGGTGCCGACCTGCAGGTCGAGGCTGCCGGTGCGCCAGACAAGACGATCCCGCTGATGGAGCAGTGTATGGCGATCAACGGCAAGATCGCGCAGGTCGGGCGCGCGGCGACGCGCGTGCCGATGTACTTGGAGAGGCTGCAGGTCCGGCGCGGGCAGCTCTATGGATCGCAGGGCCACTCGGGACACGGCATCTTTCCCAGCGTGATCAACATGATGGCAGCCGGCCTGATCGACACCAGCAAGATGATCACCGCGCACTATACGCTGGACCGGGTCGTGGACGCCATCGCCCAGTCGACGGCACGCACCGACGCCAAGATCATGGTCAAGATCTGATCGCACGGGTGGAGAGGGGGCACTATGGCAAGCATCAAGGTTGGCCTGATCGGCGCCGGGCGGATCGGCACCCTGCACGCCGGGCACCTGGCCTATCGAATCCCGGGCGCAGACCTGGTCGTGGTTGCGGACGTCGTGATCGAGGCGGCGCAGGCGTGCGCAGCCCGCTTTGACATACCGCGATTCAGCGGCGACTATCACGACCTGCTGCAAGATCGCGCGATCGACGCGGTCGTCATCTGCTCGAGCACGGACACGCACGCGCAGATCATCGGCGAAGCGGCGCAGGCGGGCAAACAGATCTTTTGCGAGAAACCGATCGATTTCGACCTGGGACGCATCGACCGCGCGCTGCAGGCGGTGGCGGATGCGGGGGTCAAGTTGCAGATCGGGTTCAACCGTCGCTTTGACCCCAACTTTCGGCGGGTGCACGAGGCTGTGGCTGCTGGTCAGGTCGGCGTGCCGCACATCTTGCGCATTACCAGCCGCGACCCGGCCCCGCCGCCGCTGAGCTACATCCAGGTCTCGGGCGGCATCTTTCTCGACATGACGATCCACGATTTCGACATGGCGCGCTACCTCATGGGCAGCGAGGTTGAGGAGGTGTACGCTGCAGGCAACGTGCTGGTCGATCCGGCCATCGGTGAGGCGGGCGATGTCGATACTGCCGTGGTGACCCTCCGTTTTGCCAACGGCGCGATCGGCACGATCGACAACAGCCGGCAGGCCGTGTATGGCTACGACCAGCGGGTCGAGGTCTTTGGCTCGGGCGGCATGATCTGCGCCGGAAACGAGACGGCCGATCGCACCGTGCTTAGTGACGCGGAGGGGGTCCACGCAGCGCTGCCACTGTACTTTTTCGTCGAGCGCTACACAGAGGCCTATATCGCCGAGATGACCGCGTTCGTCGAGGCCGTCCAGCAAGATACCCCGCCGCCGGTGAGTGGCCTGGACGGGCGCGCGCCGGTCGTGATCGCCTATGCGGCGGCGCGCTCGATGCAGGAGGGCCGCCCGGTGCGGCTGGACGAGGTGGATCCCGGCTAGGTGGCGAACAGGTGATACGAGCGTTCGTGGACAGCTTTGATTGGCCGCTTGCCCTGGAGCTGGCCGGTCAGATCGTGCTGGCGCTGGTCCTTGGCGGGATCGTGGGCTGGGATCGAGAGCGGCGGCATATGCCCGCCGGCGTGCGCACCTACATGCTGGTCTCGTTCGGGTCGTGTGTGTTCAGCATTCTCTCCTATCGCGGCTTTCCGGGCGGCGACCCGGCGCGCGTCGCCGCCCAGATCGTGACCGGCATCGGCTTTCTCGGGGCAGGGCTCTTGGTGCAGCGGAAGGGCACGATCTATGGCCTGACCTCGGCTGCCGGGATCTGGGCCGTGGCGGCAGTGGGCATGGCGGTGGGCACAGGCCGCTATTTCATCGCTGTATTCGGCGCCCTGGCGGTCTATCTCGTGCTGGCGGTGCTGCGCCGCTGGTTCAAGGCCGAGCTGATCCGTTCGACCCGCCGTACGCTCAACACCGCCCTGCGGCAGGTACGCGCCCAGATCCAGGACATGGGGCGGCGGGTCGCGCAGGCGATCGCAAGCGCGGTGCAGGCTGCCCTGCAGGACGACCAGATCCTCGCCTACCAGGTCGTCGATGCCGACGAAGAGATCAACCACCTGCGCTACCAGGTCGAAGAGGCGTGCATCGACATCCTCCGTACCCACCAACCGCAAAAGATCCAGTTGCGGGCGGTGCTGGCGGCGACGGCGGTCGCGACGAACCTGGAGCGGATCGGGGACTATGCCAAGGAGATCGCCCAGACGCGCCTCGATTTGGGCCACGAACCACTGGTCGGCCCACTGGCCCAGGTCGAGGCGATGGCTGGGCGCGACAGCGAGCTGATCCAGGAAATCGTCCGTGCGTTCGCCGAGGACGACGTCGAAGCCGCCGAGCGCGTCCGGCAGGCGGTGAGTGAGGTCGACCGCTACTATGACGAGGTCATCGACACGGTCACCGAGACCATGACGGACAAAAAGACCCGGCACTTTACGCGCGGCGCGAGCACGCGCAACATTGCCTACGATCTCAAGCGTACCGCCGAGCGCGTGACCAACATTGCCGAGCGGATCATCTTTGTGCGCACGGGTGCGTTGGCCGAACTGGAGGTAGAGGATCGTGATTAGAGATCATAGGCGGCAGAGGAGCGGAACGGCTTGATCGGAGCGTACCTTCGGGCCGAGCGGCTGTTCCGGACCGCGCTGCTGTCGCTCTATTTTCTCTGTGTCTTGGGTTTCCTCTGCATTCCCTTGCGAAGGTGGGTCAACGTCTATGACGAGGGGCTCGCCGTGCTGAACGGGGCGCGGGTGCTCGGCGGCGAGGTACCCTATCGCGACTTTTGGACGGTCTACCCACCGGGGCAGTCCTATGCCCTGGCAGCAGTCTACGGCTTGTTCGGCAAGAGCCTGCTGGCGGCGCGGGCGTACGACACGCTGGTCCGGTTCGTGCTCGTCATCGCCGTGTACCTGGTCGGGCGAGCGATCGCCGGCCGGGCCGTTGCCCTGATCGTGGCTGCGTTCAGCACGCTGTGGCTGGGCACGGTGGGGTTCTACAGCTATGGCGTCTTTCCGGCGCTCGCCATGGCGCTGCTCGCTACCCGGGCGTCGATCGCCTTCGCGGGCTCGGGGCACGACCGCTGGCTGGCCTTGAGCGGCGCCCTGGTCGGCTTGACGGCCATCTGGCGGCTGGACATTGCGCTCTATCTGGGCCTGGCCCTCGCCCTCTCGCTACTCGGGTCCACGTTTCTCCGCGCCCGCAGCGAGGGACGTGGCGGCTGGCCGGCCCGTGCCTTGCGCGCCGCGGCGGTGCTGGTCGGGATGGCAGCGCTGGTCAGCGTCCCTGTCTATGCGTGGCTGGTCGCAGTCAGCGGGCTGCAGCCGCTGTGGCAGCAACTGGTCGTCTTTCCGTCGACCATCCTCGGCAGCGTGCGCCGCCTGCCCTACCCGGCGTTCGTGCCGGACGTGGCCTCGTTCCTGCAGCGCCCACCCGAGTACGTTCGCTGGGCGCGCTTTTTCCTGCCACTCGTGGTCTATGCGGTTTCGCTGGCCTACCTCGGCCGCTTGGCTCTGCGGGCCCGGACGGCAGGCAAGGGTGCACAGGTCCGCACGTTCGGGATCGCGGCGGTGACGCTCTTTGGAATCCTGGTCTACTCGCAGGCGCTGAGCCGCTATGACTGGATCCACGTCTTGCCGTCGTCGATCTGGGCTGCGTTGGCCCTGGGGGCTGTGGTCAGCCGCGTGCCCGGTCGCCAGTGGGCGCGTTGGCCGGTCGCCCTGTCGCTCTCGGCGGTGCTGGGCGCGGTCGCGATCACCTATATCGTGCCGCCCGTGCACGATCTGGACCTGATTCTGAAATACGCTTCCCCGCTGGCGTGTCACTCCAGCCTGGAGATGGCTAGCTGCGCGGTCGTGCAGCCCGATCAGGAGCGGGCGGTCGCGTTCGTCCGCGCGCGCACGGACGAGGACGAACCGATCTTTGTCGGGAACGACCGGCACGACCAGATCCTGATCAACGACGTCATGTTCTACTTTCTCGCAGACAGGCCCTGTCCCACGCCCTATCACGAGCTGCATCCAGGGGTAGCGACCACGCTGCCCGTCCAGCAAGAGATCGTGCGAGCGATCCAGGCCAGGGAAGTAGAATGGGCCATCACCGTCGAGTGGCCTGCCTCCACAGAGCCAAACGGGAGCGCGGTGAGCAGCGGGGTGCACTACCTGGATGATTTCATCCGCGCCAACTATCGGCCTACTGCCGAGTACGGTGCGTATACGGTCTGGCGCCGGCAATAAGCTGGCGCCTGCCGGCAGAGGTTCGTTTTCGTCGTAGGATAGAGCAGACATACCGAGAAAAGGAGCAACCCATGTCAAGTGAACCGCAGTTCTACACCACCGACAACCCAAGCGTCTTTTTCGAGAACACCGCCGTGGGCCGCCTCAAGAAGGAGATCTGGGAGGCCAGCGACGAGGAGGTGGAGCAGATCCTGGCCGAGTACGGGATGCCCGCTCCGTGCGAGTGGGCGGTGCCGGGATCCTATATCCAGACCACGGTGCGCCACGACCTGATCGAGGAGCGGCGCAAGAACGACATCGTCATCATCCCCGTGGGCTGCACCGAGCTGCACGGCGATCACACGGTCAGCGCCATGGACACCTTCTTTGTCAGCCAGATCGCGGAGGGTGTGCGGCGCTATTTCGTCCAGCAGCGTGGCAACCCGCCTGCGCTGGCGCTCCCGCCGCTCATGTACGGGGCGCATCCCTACCATCACCTGGGCATGCCGGGCAACGTCATCATCCGCGACAAGATCGTGGTCGAGCAGTTGGTGGACGTGATGCTGGGCCTGTGGAACGATGGCTGGCGCAAGCAGATCATCCTCAACAACCACGGCCAGTTGTGGGTCCTGGAAGAGACGCTCCACGAGTTCTGCAAGCGCTACCAGCTCCCCGGCATCTACCGCGTCATCGACTGGCACCGCGCGGTGCGCGAGTTTTTCAACACCAAGGAAGAGGGCGGCAAGTGGGACACGAATTTCGTCCACGCCGACGAATCCGAGACCTCGCTGGGGCTCTATCTCTTTCCCGAGATGGTCAAGATGGAGTATGCCGTGGACACGGAGGGTATCTCTTACCTTCCGGATGGGCACCTCGACAAGTCGGTCGATCCCTTCCGCCGCCCCAGCAAGTGGTCGGAGGGAGAGGGGCACGCCGCGATCGAGCTCTTTGGCACGCCCGAGGGCGTGGTCGGCAAGGCCACGCTGAGCGACGCGGAAAAAGCCAAGCGCCCCCTCGCCGCCATCCTGCGCTACCTGACCTTGCTGGTGGATGAGATCATTGCTGCTTTCCCATCCGGGACCGTGCCCCCGGTGGAAACGACCACCATGCGTTCGGCCGAAGAGATGGAGCCCTACCTGCGCGAACCGTGGACCGAGGGGTGGAAGAGCGTCTATGGGCTGCCGGCGATCGGGCAGCGCTAGGCGATCACGCGCACGCGTAGTGCGCCACAATGGCGTGGCGCACTGCGCTATGCCAAGCAAATGAGGGCAAGATGATCCGAACCAGCATCGTGCTTTCCACCCACCAGGCACGGTTCAACGCCGTGGCCTTCAAGGGGGATTTCGAGAACAATGTGCGTACCATCGCCGCGCTGGGATACGACGGGGTCGAGCTGGCGATCCGCGACCCCAAGCTGGTCGATCCGGACGCCTTGCTCGCCGTCCTCGAGGCGCACGGGCTGACCGTGCCTGCGATCGGGACGGGCCAGGCGTGGGGCGAGGAGGGCCTGTCCTTTACCGACCCGGATCCCGCGGTGCGCGCGGCGGCGGTCGAGCGCGTCTGCGAGCATGTCCCCTTTGCCGCGCGCACCGGCGCGGCGATCATTATCGGGCTGCTGCGCGGCATTGTCCGCCCGGGCGTGGAGCAGGAACAGGCCTACGCGTGGATGGTGGAGGCGCTCCGGCGCTGCACGGACGCGGCGGCACGTGGGGGCGCGCGCTTGGCCCTGGAGCCGATCAACCGGTACGAGACGACGTTGATCAACTCGGTGCCCGAGTGCCTGGCCCTGATCGCGGAGGTGGGTTCAGACTGCCTCGGGGTGCTGGCTGACACCTTTCACATGAACATCGAGGACGTGTCGATCGCCGGCAGCCTGCGCCAGGCCGGGCCGCACCTCTTTCACGTGCACCTGGCCGACTCGAACCGCTGGTATCCGGGCGCCGGGCACATCGACTTTCGGGCTGTGCTGCGCACGCTGGACGAGATGGGCTATCCGGGCTACGTGTCGATCGAGGCCGTGCCCATGCCGGACGCCGAGACGTGTGCTCGCGAGTCGATCGCTACATTGCGCCCACTCCTGGACGCCATCGAGTAGAGCGGCGCAACGCCTGTATCGGATAGGAGGGGTCCATGAACGAATACACGCCATCTGCGCTTTTCGGGCGGATCCGCTTTCGGGGGCAGCCCGTGGCGCATCACGACGCGGTTGTGGTCGACGGCAAGGCGCGATTTACCTTTCTCACCGCGCGCCTGGTGCGGCTCGAGTGGTCGGCTACGGGCAACTTTGAGGATCGGGGCACCTATGCCTTCCCCACGCGCTATGCCACGGCGCCGCCCAGGCTGGCCGTGCAGGAGGAGGGGGATGACCTGGTGGTCGAGACCGATGCGCTGTGCCTCCGCTACCGGCACGACGGCGGGCCGTTCGACGAGGATAACCTCTCGATCGCGTTCCAGATGGGGGACGAGACCGTGACCTGGCGTCCCGGGACGCCGGACCCGCAGAACCTGCGCGGCACGCGCCGCACGCTCGACGGCTGTGCGGGCGATGCGGCGCTCGAGCCGGGGCTGCTCTCGCGTGCCGGCTGGTCGCTGTTCGACGACTCGGCCTCGGTCGTCTACCGCATCGAGGATGGTTGGGTCGCCCCACGACCCGAGCACCGGCTGCTCGACTGGTATTTCTTCTGCTACGGGCACGACTATACGCTGGCACTGGCCGAGTACACGCGCTTTGGGGGCAAGATCCCGCTGATCCCACGTTTCGTCCTCGGGGCGTGGTGGTCGCGCTACTGGGCGTACAGCGCGCAAGACCTGGAGGAGCTCGTGAGCGGTTTCGAGCGCTACGACCTGCCGCTCGACGTGCTGGTCATCGATATGGACTGGCATACGCCGCACGCCTGGACCGGCTATACCTGGAACCGCGAGCTCTTTCCCGATCCACCCGCCTTTCTCGGCTGGGCGCACGAAAAGGGGCTGCATACCACGCTCAACCTACACCCGGCGCAGGGCATCCAGTCCTTCGAAGAGATCTATCCGCGCTTTGCGCGTGCGATGGGTCTCGACCCGGATGGCACGGAGGCGATCCCTTTCCACATCACCGACAAGCGGTTCGTCAAGAACTATTTCGAGCTGCTTCACCACCTCATGGAGGATGATGGGGTCGACTTTTGGTGGATCGACTGGCAGCAGGGCGAGAGCTCGGAGATGGCCGGCCTCGATCCCCTTCCCTGGCTGAACCACCTTCACTTCAGCGACGCCACGCGGCGGGGGACGCGCCCCATGCTGTATAGCCGGTGGGGAGGGCTGGGCAACCATCGCTACCACATTGGTTTCTCGGGCGACACGATCGTGGGTTGGGATGCGCTCCAGTTCCAGCCCTACCTCACGGCGACCTCTTCGAACGTCGCCTATGGGTGGTGGAGCCACGACATCGGCGGGCATATGGGCGGGGCGACCGAGCCCGAGCTCTTTGCGCGCTGGGTGCAGTTCGGCGCGCTCAGCCCCTGCCTGCGCCTCCACTCGACCAAGGACCCGCGCGCCGAGCGCCGTCCATGGAAGTACCCGGACGAGGTCTACCTGGCTGTGCGCGCGGCCTACCACATGCGCTACCAGCTCCTGCCCTACCTCTATACTATGGCGCGCGTCGCTGCCGATACCGGCCTGGCGCTGTGCCGGCCGATGTACTATGCCTACCCGGAGACCGAGGACGCCTACGTGGCGCGCTACCAGTATCTCCTCGGGGAGCAGGTGATCGCGGCTCCGATCGTCCATCCGGCGGACGAGGAGACTGGGCTGGCATCGACGGACGTCTGGGTACCTGAAGGAACGTGGATCGACTACCAGACCAAGGAAACGTTCACCGGGCCGCGCTGGGTGCGCCTGGTCGGCGGCCTCGATCGCGTGCCAATCCTGGTTGCGGCGGGAGCGATCTTGCCGCTGGCTTCCTCCTACCAGGATCCGTCCGAGGCGGGCGAGCTGATGGCTTCGGGCACCACATCCGCGATCCCATACGACGAGCTGGTGCTACAGCTCTTTCCGGGGCCGCAGGGCGCGTTCCGGCTCTACGAGGACGATGGCACCTCGATGGACTATCAACTGGGTCAGTACGAGTGGACGCCAATCGAGATGTCGATGGAGGACGAAGATACCTGGTCGGTGGAGATCGGGCCGGTGGAAGGGGGCTGCGATGCGCTGCCCGAGGCGCGCTCTTATGTGCTGCACTTGGAGGGGTGCCGGCAGCCCACGGCGATCATCGTCGACGGGGAGGGAACGCGCGACTGGACCTACAACCCGGAGACGCTCACCGCCACGGTACGCGTGCCGCTGCGCGATAAGCACGAGCGCGTCGTGGTGACCGCCTGGAACGCGCACGGTATCTCGGCCCTCGGGCAGGCGCACGACGAGGACGTGGTGTGGGGCGACGTGTGCGAGCTGCTGGACTGCACGCGCGTGAAAGTGGGCGACGTCGACGCCGTGCTGCGCGGCACCAGGCCGGGCCGGGCGGACGCCGTGGCGCGCCTGGGCGGGCCGCTGATCCAGATCCTCGAATACGTGACGCCCGAGGAGGCCGCGCAGCAACTGGGGCGTGTGATCGTGGGCGCGCCGTCCAAGGGCGACGATCCGTTCGACGTCGAGGTCCTCTTTACCCGGTCTGGGCCCGGCGGGCCAGAGCGACACACGATCACGCGCGAGGGCTGTCACGAGGCGCAGATCGTGGCGACGCCGTTCTCCTACGATGGGCGGGTGCAGGCCCAGCGTTGGGAGGCGGCGGTCGAGGTGCGCTGGCGTGGAGAGACGCTCTCTGCTGCGCACCGGAGCAAGCCGATCTTTCCGACGATCCACACCTGGCGCGCCCTGGTCTACGAGCAGGCGCACCCGGTGGCCATGGCGCAGGCCGTGACAGCGGGAGGGACCATCGCCGCGGACCTCGATTGGGAGCTCTACCGGCAAGGGACGGGAGAGCTGACCAACATCAACGAGCCGTATGGGATCATCTTTTCACGAGCCTACCGCGAGCGGCTGCATGCCGGGGAAAAGCTGGCGGCCTACCTGTGGACGACGGTGGTGAGCCCGGACGATCGAGAGGCCGTGCTGGCCTTTGGCGCCGGGGGCGACGCGCGGGTGTACCTGAACGGCCAGGAGGTCGAGGCCGGGCCGGCTGAGGCATTGGAGGGTATGCACCGCATGCTGCGCGACCTGCAGAAGACCGTGCCCATCCAGCTCAGGGCGGGCGAGAACACGCTGCTGGTCGAGACCCGGCCCCCCGAGAAGGGGCGGCCCTTCTGGTACTTTGGGGGCATGTTCCTGGCTCCCGAGGGCGAGCTGGCCCTGATGACCGACCTGGACTACAGGTAGCTGCTGCCGCCTTACAATAGGACAAGCCTGCCGGATCGCGCGATCCGGCAGGCTTGTCGATCGTCATGCACGACGCTAATATGCGGTGGGCAGCCGGTCAAAGAAGAGCAGCCACCAATGATACCAGTTTGGGATGTGCTCTGGCTCTGATGCGGCGGTATTCCCGGTCTGTGGCAGCGGTAGGTACTGCGCCTGCGGCGTGACCAGGATTAGCGGCTTGTCCCCAGGATGGATCATGTGCGCCTGCTGGCGAGCCCACTCTTCTACGTAGGCGTCGCTGGCGACGTGGTCGCGGCGAACGCTGAGATCCTCCTGCCGCTGCAGGGCTTGGGCGATCTCCTGGTGCACCCGTTTCTCTGCCTGGGTGACGTGGTAGCTGGCTGTGGCACGCCGGCCCAGATCCACGATCAGGAAAATCGAGATCGTCAGCACGACGATGGCCAGAAACTGGGTCCCGCTGACCAGCGGGGGGCTCTTGGGGCGGCTCATACCTATCCTCCGAGGTAACACAAGCTACCCTTCATCTTACCGCAAATCCTATGTAAAGTCAAGTTCTGCCACGGCACAAGTGTGCGCCAGCAGCGGTTCGCGGGCAGGCTTTTTCTAAGGATCTTTAGAATAAGCAATAATTTAAAGCCTATAGATGGAGAATTAACCTTAAAAATAGCACTCATACACCCAGTTAAGTCTTGACAGCGATCGGGTTCTGTGTTATACTCTAGACGTTACGGGCCGTTAGCTCAGTTGGCAGAGCACCTGCCTTTTAAGCAGGGAGTCGCAGGTTCGAGTCCTGCACGGCTCACCAGGATGAGGCCTTTGCCGGATGTGGCAAGGGCCTTTCGTCTTTTCAGGGGGTGCCAGGCTGGAGCCTGGCGATCCAAGAGGCTCTGGGAACACCGGGCCTCTTTAGCCCAGGTGCTTGTGGAGAAGGGCCTCGATCTCGGAGATGGAAAAGGGTTTGCGCACGTAACCGGTTGCACCGGCGTCTTGCATCTGTTCCGGTTCAAAGCGGTAGCTGTAGGCAGAGATGACGAAAATGGGGCAGTCGACGCCCTGGGCGCGGGCCTGCTGCAGGAAGGTGAACCCGTCCATGCAGGGCATCATTACGTCCACAAAGACCGCTTCGTAGGCTGCCCAATCGAGCAGGATCAGCCCTTCCTCGCCATCTACGGCGGTGATCGCGTCATAGCCCAGCGCCTCCAGGATGCGGCCCATCAGGTCGCGGATCCGGGCGCTGTCGTCCACGACCAGGATGCGCCCGCCCTGCGCGCGTTGGCGGCGGCGCGTCTCGCCGGGAAGGGCGTATCCGTACCGCTCCAACTGTTCGATCGCCCATTCGGCGTTGGCGTTCGAGCAGCCCAGCTCATTGGCCACGCGCTTGGGGCCTAAGCGGAGGCGCGGCTGCCGCCGCAAGAGGCGCACCAGGTCGATCACCCAGGTGAGGCGCGGGTCAAAGGGCTCGTCGAGGAGCATCGTCTGCACCAGGTTGACCGAGAGCTGGGCACAGAAGCGTCCCACGCGTTCGTCGATGCTTTCCACGTACAGCTCGTAGGCATGCCCGTTTCCCGCCGGCCGGCAGTGCGCGTGCCTGCCGCGCGGCCACTCGCACAGGTCGCGCTGCAGCTCGAGCACGATCCCGGCGGTGAGGCGTGCGACGCTCTCCGTTTCCGTCAGGATCGGGCCATCGCAGCAGATCGCGTCGTTCAGGGTGGGGAGGATCTCGAGGAGCGAATCGTAGATGCGCTGCGCCTTGCCCTCGTGGGAGATGAGGGTCGGGTCCACGTACAGCCACATCCGCAGGCACGCGTTCCGGCTCTCCAGAGATGCGTCCCAGGTGCACATGGCGTTGAAATCCCCATACTCGATCGACAGGAGCTCCACGTGTGCCCCCTTTTCAGTTAGGCTGGCGTAGAGAAGGTCAGCCCGGAAGGTCCAACATCGACTTGCACGATCGTCCCCGCCGGTGGGTCGGCGGTGAGAAGATAGTCGGCCAGCGGCTCGCGCAGGTAGCGCTGCAGGATGCGGCGTAGCGGGCGCGCTCCCCACTCGGGGTGCTCGTTCTGCGCGACGAGCCAGCGGCGGGCGCCGTCGCTCACCTGCAGATCGAGGCCCGGTCCGGCGGCCAGTGCCGCCTCCTTGGCGAGCAGCAAGCCCATGATCTGGAAGAGATCCTCGTCGCTCAGGCGGTTGAAAAAGATGATCTCGTCCAGGCGGTTCAGGAATTCGGGGCGGAAATGTCGCCTCACCTCGAGCATGGCCTGGTCGCGCGCGGCATCGCCCATCGACGGGTCACCGAGGGCTCGGGCGCCCAGGTTGCTGGTCAGCAGGATCACGGTCTCGCGAAACGACGCCTGGCGGCCCTTGCCGTCGGTCAGGCGCCCCTCCTCCATGACCTGCAGCAGCAGGTCGAGCACGCGGGGATGGGCCTTTTCTACCTCGTCAAAGAGCACCACCGCGTAGGGGGACTGGAGGATGCGGTCCGTGAGCTGGCCGCCCCCTTCGAAACCCACGTACCCGGGCGGGGCGCCGATCAGGCGGTTCACCGAGCTCTCGTCCATGTACTCGCTCATGTCGATCGCGATCAGCGCGTCCTCGCTGCCAAAGAGAAACTCGGCCAGGGCCTTGGACAGCTCGGTCTTGCCCACGCCGGTGGGCCCCAGGAAGAGAAAGCTGCCGATCGGGCGGCGCGGGTCCTTGAGCCCCACGCGCGCCGTCTTGACCGCGCGGCTCAGGGCGAGGATCGCCTGGTCCTGGCCAATGATCCGCTGCTGGAGGTGCTCGACCATGCGCGCGTAGCGGCTGCGCTCGTCGGCGCTGAGGCGGGTGACGGGGATGCCGGTCATGCGGCTCAGGGCCAGGGTCACGTCGTCGGCGTCGAGTATCGCGTCGGAGGAAGCCTGTGGGGCAAAGGCCAACTGCTGCTGGGTGCTCATGCGCACCAGCGCGCAGGCGCGGTGGAGGAGCTGCACCGCGCCCCCGGGCAGGGGGCGGCCAGACAGGTAGCGGCGCGCCATGCTGGCCGCGACGGGGAGGCTGTCCTCGGCGATGGCGATGGCGTATTCGTCCTCCAGCGCGGGCCGGACCGCCTTCAGGATCTCGACCGTCTCCTTTTCGTCTGCCGGCGGGACGCGCAGGACGCGGCTGTGCCCGGCGATGGCCGCCGACTGCTGCAAGCGCGTGTCGTACATTTCGGGCGTGGTCGTGCCGACGAGGACGACGTCGTCCCGGAAGAGCGCGCGCTGCAGCGGCTTGAAGCCTTCCGGCAGCTCGGCGTGGACGACGCCGCCAAAGAAGCGATGGATGTCGGGGACGAGCAGGATCCCGCCGCGCGCCTTGCGCAGGCCGGCGCGGATCGCGGCCACCGGATTGTCCACGTAAGCCGCGTCGGCGACCGTGACCACGGAGGCCACGTCGGCCGGGCCGCGGCCCTCGGCGATCAGCAGTGCCAGGCTGTAGACCAGCGAGCGCTTGCCCACCCCTGGCTGGCCGACGAGGAGGACGTGCCGTTCGCCCGCCAGGGCGAGGAGGGTCATCAACTCGCCGAGCAGCGCCTCGCGAAAGTAGACGGTCTTGACCTCTCCGTCCCGGGCCAGGGCGACCCAGTCGACCGTCGATCCGGTGCGGGCCAAGGTCTGGTCGGCGAGCATCTCGGTCATTGCGGTGGGCGTGATCCCGCGCTGCTGGAGCAGCCCGGCGGTCGAGACGCCGGCCTGGCTCATCGCGGCCAGGGCGTGCTCGGTCCCGACCCACACCTCGCCCATAGCCTCGGCGATCGTCTTGCCCTCGTCCAGCACGACGACCATCTCGTCGGAGAGGGGAATCGGCCGCCCGTTATTCCCGACGAAATCGAAATCGGCGTCTCGCCCGCGGCGCATGCGAGCCTGCGATTCGACGTCGCGTTCGAGCGCGGCCAGGTCGACGCCGCGTCCCTGGGCAAAGCGGGCCAAGATCTTGTTCGCGACGCAGCCCGGGGTGCGCAGGAAGGCGAGGAGCAGCATCTCGGGCGTGAGCACCTGTTGTGCGTGCAGGTGCAGCAGCGCTGCCGCGTCGTTCAGGGCCGCCGCCAGTTCCTGCGAGGGGATATGCGGGTCGAGCTGTCCCATGGGGGCGGGGTCTCTAGTATCGCAAGGAGACCAGCAGGCGCTCGTTCTCCTTGATGCTCTTGAGCGTCCGCTCGCGGTCGCGCAGGGCAACTGCCACCATGATGGCGTCCACGATCGCCAGGTGCGCGGCACGCGTGGCCACCATCTCCACGCCGAGGCTGTTCTCGACATGGACGGCGCACAGGCAGACGTCGGCGTATTCGGTCAGCGGCGAATGTGCGAAATCGGTGATGCACAGCGTCTTGGCGCCGCGCTCCTTGGCTACCTTGAGCGAATTCACGACGTTCCGGGTCCGTCCCGAGTGCGAGACGGCGACGACCAGGTCGTTCTCGTCCAGGAGCGAGACGGCCATCAACTGGCGGTGCGGATCGACGTACTGCTTGCAGCCGACGCCGATCCACTGCAGGCGGTAGACGAATTCCTGCGCTGTGCTGCCCGAGGTGCCCATGCCGATCACGACGATCTCGTCGGCCGCCAGGATCGCGTCGACCGCGCGCTGCATCTCGTTCATGTCGAGCGAGGTCAGGGTCTCGTCCAGCATCTTTTTGACGTCGTCAAAGACGCTCGTGGTAATGTGCTCCAGGTCGAACCCGTCTACCTGCTCAAAGAACACGCTCGCTGCGACCGAGTCGATCGCGGCCAACGCCGTGTGCAGGGCGTGGAACCCTTCACACCCGACGTCGTCGCAGAAGCGAACCACCGCGCTGGGGTGGACGTCTGCTTCTTCTGCGAGCTGGACCAGCGACAGCCTGGGGACTGTCCCATAGTTCAGCAGGATGTACTCGCCGAGCAGCTTTTCCTCGCCGTGGAGCCTGGGAAGCTGCGAGCGGATCTTTTCCAGGATCTCGGGTATGCCAAGTGGTCTTTCCTGCCGGGTTTCCTCACTCATTGATACTCCCTTGTCGGGACACACGAATCGACCGGCGACGCAAGCCGGCTGGCCCGACCGAATTCTGCATATGTGAAAAGATCTAGCTGAGTTCGTGCAAGCACCGTACCCAGCTCTGGACAAAGATGGCCTGGATGAGCGGGTTTACGCCGGGCGGGAGCGCATCCAGGGCGTCCAGCGCACGCTCGCTCAGCATTTCCAGATCGGCGGCGGCGGCGCCGGAGGGTCCCCGGTGCACCTTTCGCCGAACCCGCCGCAGTTCCTCGGAGAGGAGCGCCCGGTATTCCTTGTCGACCAGCGCGTCGAGCTGCTGTGCGCTGGCTTCGACGTACCGACCGTCGTCATCGAGGGATGCAGGCGCAAGCTGGTCTGGATGAAAGAGGACTCGATCCTGATCGAGGAAGGGTAGGACCCCGGGGATCGCGGCGTAATAGTACGCCGGCCCTTCGCCGACGGCAGCGAGCAGTGCGTCGGATGGCTCTGCGGCGAGCCACATGCTCACGTCCATCGACGGCGTCCGGTCGTCGCCGAGGTTGGTGCAAATATAGCACTCGATTGCAGAAGCGCAGATCACCATTTCCACGAAGGTGTTGGGGATGGAAGCCCGCTCCCTGATCGAGAGGGAGGCAACGGCGACCTTTGGAAGGAGCTCGGGCGCGTCGTCGGCGACCTGGGCCGCGATCCCGTACAACTTGGCGCGGAGCATACCCAGGACCCGGGGCGTGACGCACAGGTCGTAGAGCGCCTGCATGGCGCCGTCAAAGCCATCCAGCGGGCCGGACTCGAGGTCGAGGCGGGCCAGCAGGGCCTGCACGTGGCCGGGAAAGGCGCGCAGGTTGGGCAGTCGGAGCGCTGGATAGGAGAGGACGAGGTCCTCGAACTCTTCGGAGGCCTGTGCCAGTGCCTCTTCGCTCAGCTCGTTGACCACCTGGCGAAAGAGCCCGTCGAGCCGATCCTCGACCTGCCGGAGTTGTGTCAAGCGTTCACTCAATAAAACGAGATAGGGGGCCTGGCGTGAGGCGCGTGCTGCCCGTTTTGCCATCATCCGATCCACCGTTGACCTCTTGACAGATACTAGATCCAAGTCACATTGCCATACCGGGTGCGACGACGCAGGAGCCTGGAGCATCTGTTCGTCCCAGCCACCGGAAATGGGCGAAAGCGGCCCCCCCACGCGAGATCCACGTTTCTGACCTGAGATCATTATACCATTCTCCGGGAAAGTTGGCAATGAAGTCCAGACCGCGCGTTGCCGCCCCCTGTTGGGTTTGGTATAATGAAGGTACAGGCAGCGCATTGTGGCCTGTGGCCTGGGAAGGGTCAATCTGGCACCGGCTGAAGGATCGAGGATGGCGAGCGTGGCGCAGGTTTCGATGATGGCACTAGGCGGCGTGGGGGTGACGCAGGCGCCCGATGGAGGGCGCGCATGGGCTACCCTGGCCATCGGCTTTATGCTCGGCGTGTTGTTTTCGCTGGTGCTCTATGCGCTGCGCGCCCGAATCGCCGCGGCGCGGGACGCGGTGCGCGACCGGATCGCACACCTGCGCGCCCGCCTGTCGCGACGGGGGATCGACCACTATCGCGATCAGATCGTCGAGCTGGCCGAGCGCAGCCACCTCTTGCGCCGGTACGGCACGCTGTCAGAGCTGTACGTCGCGCGCCGCCTGCTCGTGCCGGGGGCGGTGCCGGCTGCGCTGAAACGGGATGGAGACGAGCCCGACGACGGGCGCTGGTCGGGCGAGCGCACGATCGACCTGATGCATCCTGCCTCGGTCTCGGTCACGCTCCGTGACACCATCGGCCAGGGAAAGGGGCTGGCCATCCTGGGGGCGAGCGGCAGCGGGCGGACGACGCTGCTCCACCACCTGGCCCTGCTCTATGCGCGGGGCGTGGGCTGGCGGCTGAGCTACCCAGAGCCGCAGGAATACGATCCGGCCTCGCTCAAGGCGGCGCGCAGGCGCGAGCAGGAACGCCTGCCGGTCTCGCTCCCGCTGCAGGCGGTGGACCTTTCGCTGGCGGAGGCGGGCGGGCGCAACGCGCTGATCCAGCCGATCGTCGCCCACCTG
Source organism: uncultured Anaerolineae bacterium (assembly GCA_964560475.1). Classification (GTDB taxonomy): domain Bacteria; phylum Chloroflexota; class Anaerolineae; order JAFGEY01; family JAFGEY01; genus BS750m-G44. The sequence goes on along the minus strand of CAZLMZ010000029.1, from coordinate 2,760 downwards.
GCGGCCTCGCCTCACCACGCCGTCGCCACCTATGGAAGCGCGCTGGTCCGCGGCAGGATCGTGACGGGCGACTGTCTCTTGCTCTTTGACAACCTCGATCTGCTCGATCCCGAGCGCCGCGGGCAGGCGCTAGCGTGGATCGGCGCGCTGATGGCGGCGTACCCGGGAAACGTGGTGGTGGTGTGCGGCGCGGTCGAGGGATATGCGGCGTTGGCCAAGCTGGGCCTGGCGCCGCTGATCCTAGATGCGTTCGACCGCACAGAGGTGGCGCGGTTCGTGCAGCAGTGGGAGCGGATCCACGACTATGTGGATGCCTCCGAGCTGGAGGCCGCAGCGCAGGGGACTGCGGCGCAGCAGACTGCGGCGCAGGCGGCCATAGAGCAGGCCGGGGGAGGTGCGGCGCCCGAGCTGCCGCTGTCGGTGCTCGACGCGTGGCCGGGCGCGCGGCGCGAGCGCGTGCTGCCGATCGACCTGGCGTTGGCGGCCCTCCTGTGGCGGCAGGGACAGCCGGTGCCGGTCAAGGTCGCCGCCCGCTGCGCGCAGGCGGCCCTCGCAGCGATGCGCCAGGTCGGGGAGAGCCTGCTGACCCCGTCGCAGTGGGCGCAGGTGCTCGCCTCGGTGGCGTGGTCGATGCAGGTCGAGGGCCAGCACCAGGAGGCGCGGTCGCTGTTCGAGCAGGCGATCACCGACCTGCTGGACGAGGCTTATGCCGCCTCGGCCGAGCTGCGTACGGAGGAGGACGACGAGCGGCCCGAGTTCAGCCGCGAGGGCCGGAGCGCGATCCTGGCGCTGCTCGCGGCGGGGGATCTACTGGTCGAGGTCGAACGCGGGCGAATCGCGTTCGTACACCCGATCTTCCGCGCCTATTTCGCAGCTCAGCACGCGGCGCGTACCCGCCAGGAGGCGGTGGTGCGCGCCCACGTGCGCGATCCGCAGTGGCAGCAGGCCGTCCGCTTTTACGCGGCCCTCGCCGACCCGGTGCCCCTGGTCGCGGAGCGCCTGCAGAGCACGGACGACTTGTTTCGCTCCAACCTGATCGCGGCGGCGGGCGACGTGACCGCAGCCACCGACGCCGAGAAGCGGCTGCGGCAGGGGCTCCTCTCCGAACTGGCACAGATCTTGCTCGACCCCGAGCGCCCCACGCCGCTGCGCCGGCAGGCCACGGCGGCGATCGCGCAGTTCCAGGAGGACGGGGTGCTCTATTTCTTTGGGAAGGCGATGGCACACGAGAGCCCACTGGTGCGCCGCATGGGGGTGTGGGGCTTGTCCTTGCTCGACGGGGCACGCGCGCTGGGCGGCCTGCAGCACGCGCTCGCGGACCGCGACTATACGGTCCGGATCGAGGCCTTGTACGCCCTCTCGCGGCAGGGGGGCGAGGCCACGTTGGAGGGCCTGGTGCAGGGCCTGCAGGACGAGCACGAGCTGACGCGGCGCGTGGCGGCGGAGCTGCTGGCCGGCTATGGGAAAGAGGGGCACGACCTGCTGCGCGAGGCGGCCGGCGCCGAGGACATGTACATCCGCCGCGCGGCGGTGTCTGGGCTGGGCACGATCGACGAGCCGTGGGCGCGGCAGGTGGTCGACCGCGTGCAGCGCGAGGACGATCAGTGGTTCGTGCGCTCGGCGGCGGCGGAGGTGATGGAGCGGATCATCGCCCCGCCGTCCGCGATCGCGCCGCAGGCGGTCCGGCCGGAGCAAGAAGCGTGGCTCCTCAAGTGGACTGCTGCGCAGGGGATCCCGTGTGCGACGCCGGAAGAGGCGTGCGACGCGCTGCTGCAGGCGATACGGCAGGAAGCGTGCTGGATCAAGGTCGCGGCTGCGGACCTGCTGCGCGCTTGCGGGGGTCGCCAGGCCATTCCCCTGCTCAAGGGCGCGCTGCGCGACGAGGAACTGCTGGTGCGGGAAGCGGCCTATGCGGCGCTGCACGAGATCGGGCGGCGCCTGGGGCAGCGCATCCTGGCCTAGACAGAGGTCGTGGCGTAGACGCTACTCGGCCTGCACCATCCCCCAGGCGACGGCCCGGACCGAGGCGGCTGGCGCGGCGGGGATGAGCGTGGCAGTGAACGGCCGCTGCTCCTGGGCAGCGAGCGGATCCAGATCGACCTGGCGCACGGCGACCACCGCCCCGTCGCCGGCGTAGGCGACGATCGTGACGCGGATGGCCCGGGCGCCGACGTCTCCCTCGTTGCGGACGACCCCCTGCACGACGTATTGATCGCGATCGTTCTCTCCCTGCACCCCCTCGACGACCAGCGAGCGATGCCGCCCTCCCCAGGCCTCGATCGGTTCTGCGCCCAGCACCTCGATGCGATAGCTGGCAAAGCGCTCGGCCGACTGCCCGCTCAAGAGCACGGCAAAGGGCGCCGTGCCCTGTGCGGGCACGACGTCGGCCAGGGTAAAGGCGTCGCTCTGATCCAGGAGTTGGCCGCCGGTGTTATAGAGCGACACGCGGAGCTGGACCAGGTCGAGGGCCTGCTCGTTGGCGTTCTCGACCTCGCCCATGCACCACACGCTGCCGGCGAGGGTGCGGTAGAGGCCGACGTGGACGACGTCCAGCGGCATGGGCGTGGGGGTGGAGGTCGGGAGCAAGGCCTGCACCTCTTCTTCGCTGCGCGGGATGATCAGCCGCATGCCGATGGGGAGCGAGTCGGGCCTGGTGATGCCGTTGACCTCGATGATGTCCTGCATGGGGACGTCGTACTCGCTGGCGATGTGGATCAGCAGGTCGCCCTCTTGCACGACGTGGACGATGGGCGTGGGCGT
>CAZLMZ010000028.1:17892-21924 GCA_964560475.1 uncultured Anaerolineae bacterium | reverse complement strand
CACCTACGGGCGGCACTGTCAATCGGTGTAGGCCGGTTTACGATCTCGGCGCACTCGAACGCTGACGCGAGGCACGCTGCCGGCAGGGGGATTCGTCCCGCTGGTCACCAACTCCCGGGCGGGCCGGCGGGTCAGGAGATGGGCAGCCTATCCCCCAATACCGGCAGTGGATGACGGATGTTGAGGTCGAACCAAGCTGCCGTCACCGCCGCCAGCTCGCGCCACCACCAGAAGCGGATAGAGTAGTACTCGCGCCGGTCGGCGGCGACGCCCACGGCGTCGATGCCCAGCTTGTCGCAGGTATAGAGTGCCCGGTCGAGGTGGAACCACTGCGTGACGAGGATCGCGTCCCCCACGCCAAAGATATAGTCTGCACGGTAGCAGGTGTCGTAGGTCCGTCGCCCGGCATAGTCGAGTACGATATCTTTGTCTGGAACGCCCTGGGCAAGAGCGTACTGCCTCATGGCTTCGGGCTCATTGTGGTCTACATAACGGTTGTCGCCGCTCATCAACAGCTTGTCCACCTTGCCCGCCTTGTACAGCTCGGCCGCCGTCCACACGCGGTCGGCGAGGGCAGGGAGGGGACGCCCGTCGCCGGTGATGCCCGCGCCAAAGACGATCGCCACGCGCCGCGCGGGCGCTGCCTCGACGGTGTAGATACGCGGCTTGTAGCGCCAGTCGACCCACCAGCGCAGCAGGAAGGGAAAGGCGAGAGCGAGGCAAGCCAGGGCGAAAAGGAGGGCGGCGACGCGCAGCCACCGCCGCCGGCGCGCGCCAGGCGCGCGGGATCGACTCACGAAACGACCTGGTCGACGATGCGGGAGCTGGCGAGCACCTGGGCGCCGCGCAGGACCACGGCGTCGCGGATATAGGCACCGGTGCCAATGTGGCTGTCACGCTCGATGTAGACGTTGGGGCCGATCGTGCAGTCGGCGCCGATCACCACCCCGCTCTCGATGCGTAACGGGGTGATCAGGCGCGTGTTGGGCCCGACGGTATAGGGCGCCAACTGCGGGCGGTCGTCGCCAGAGAGCAAATAGTGACGGTTGATGTTGAGCAGATCCGCCGGCCCGGTCACGGTCAAGCGGCGCTCGACAAAGACGCCGCGCACGCGCCCCGCACGCTCGATCAGCATCTGGATCCCGTCCTGCAGCTCGTATTCGCCGCGCGGCGAGAGCTCGATCTGCGGCAAATACTCGAGGAAGACATGCCCAAAGCAGTAGAGGGGCAGGCTCGAGACGTTCGAGGGCGCCTCCTCCGGCGTGGGCTTTTCCACGATCCGCGTCACCCACTCGCCGTCCAGCTCGACGATCCCCGTGCTGCTGACCCGATCGCGCGAGACGGGCATGAGGCTGAGCACGGCGCTGGGCCGCGGCTCTTGCTGCCAGGCCGCGATCATTTGCCCGACATAGTCCGCCGAGGTGAGGTTATCACACGCCGAGAGCACGAAATCGTCGTCGATCAGCGGCACCGCCTTGCGCAGCGCGTCGGCCATGCCGAGGCGGTCGGTCTGGTAGACAAAGCGTACGTCCGCCTCAAGCTCGGACTCGTACCGAAAGTAGCGCTGGATATCGCGGTCGCCCGGGCTGACGACGAGGATGAAATCGTTCACCCCGTTGGCATGCAAATCCTCCATCACCCGTTCGACGAGCGGCTGGCCCAGGACCGGGACCATGGCCTTGGAACGGCGAAGCGTGATCGGGTGAAGACGCGAGCCCTTGCCTGCTGCCAGGATAACGCCTTGCATAGGTTCCCCCTGTCTACGTCCCATCCCACAGCCGTGCTGCACCATCGAGCTGGCAAAAGTGGACGCTGTACAGATCGGCGACCTCGGGATGTGCAGCCGGGTAATGGGCGTCGATCCGCTCTCGGATCTCGTCTCTTGCCTGTGGGTGCACGAGCCCAATGCACGAACCGCGAAAGCCGCCGCCGCTAAAGCGTGCGCCGTACACGCCGGGGCAATCGCGCAGGATCTGATAGAGCGTGATCAGCGCCGGACAGCCCGATTCGTAGTTATAGACCGAGCTGGCACCGGACTCGTTGATAAGCTGCCCCATCTCCTCCAGATCGCCGCTGCACCAGGCCTCGATCCCGGCGCGGACGCGCCGCACCTCCCCGAAAAAGTGACGCGCACGGCGGTCGAGCGGTTCGGGGAGGTCACCGCCCAGGTCATCGTAGATCTCTTCCGAGACCATGCGCAGCCGCGGCACCTCGGGCGCAGGCAGGCCGGCCCAGTCGAGCAGCATCGTTGCCGCCTGCTGGCACTCGGAGACGCGCGCGTTATAGTCGGTCGAGGTCAACGAGCTGGCAACGCCCGAATAGGCGACGACGACCTCGAAATGGCCATTCTCGGCAGCGGTCGCATATTTCCGGAACTCGACGGTCTGGCAGTCGAGGTAGGTCAGGTGGTCGCGGTCGCTGAGCAAGATGATCGAGGGATCGAGGATCCCATTCTTGAGGCGGAGATAGACGTTCTCGACGTACCGGTCGAGCTCGATGTTCTCCTCTGGCGTGACGGCGATCTCGTTCGCCATCTCGAGCGCCAACAGGTAAGCGACGCCCACCGCCGCCGAGGAGGAAAGCCCACCAATGGGCATACGACCCTCGACGACGGCGTCGATGCCCACAGAGAGGGGATACTTGGCCCGAAGAGCGAGCACCGCGCCCCGCACGTAATTGCCCCAATCGCCGGCGACCATGGGCGGAACGCCGTCCATCTCGAATTCCACGCACCCCGGGAAATTCAGGCTCTCGACACAAACGCGGCGGTCCTGGCGCGGCACAAAGGCCAGGAGGATCGCCCGGTTGAGCGTCATCCCCGTGACCACCCCATCCTGGTGGTCGATGTGCGCCCCCAGGGGCGAGATACGGAGGGGAGCATAGACGATCCGGATATCCGTCTCCAGGCAGCCCGTCCGCTGTTTCAACCGCTCCGTCAGCTCTTCGATCTGCGCTCCAACGCTCACGACGCCTCCCCACACAATGTCGCCCGCTGCATCTCGAGCAGCCGGCGGATCCCCATCTCCGCGAGGTCCAGGAGGACGTCCATCATCCCCCGATCGAACGGCGCCCTCTCGGCCGTGCCTTGCACCTCGACGTACTCGCCCGCATCGGTCATGACGATATTCAGGTCGGCCTGCGCTCCCTTGTCCTCCTCGTAGCACAGGTCGAGCATCGCCTCTCCCCCGACGATACCCACACTGACCGCTGCGACCTGCCTGCGCAGCACGGCGGGAGGCACGATTTCTGCCGCAACGAGTCCCTGCAGCGCGAGCGCGAGTGCGACATACCCGCCGGTAATCGCCGCGGTCCGCGTTCCCCCGTCCGCCTGGATCACGTCACAATCCACGATCACCTGCCGCTGGCCGAGGTGCCGCAGGTCGACCGCCATACGCAGCGAGCGCCCGATCAGGCGACGGATCTCTTGCGTGCGCCCGCGCAGCCCGCTCGTCTCGCGCTGCGTTCGTTCCTGCGTCGCGCGGGGCAGCAGCGCATACTCTGCCGTGACCCAGCCGTGCCCGCTCTTGACGCGCCAGCGTGGGACGCGCTCCTCGACCGTGGCATTGCACAGCACGCGGGTCTGCCCCATCTCGATCAGGACCGATCCCTCGGGATAGACCACGTATCCTGGGGTCATTGCCACGGGACGAAGCGCATCTGTAGCACGGCCATCCGGACGCATGCGGAACCTCCTCGCTGCGAACTACTGGCATTATATCACGACCGATCTTGGACGCAAGCCGGCTTGCGGGATCGCGTTGACGATGGTAAAATCAGTCCCGTGCCCCCATAGCTCAATGGACAGAGCAACTGCCTTCTAAGCAGTGGGTTGTGCGTTCGAGTCGCACTGGGGGTATTGTAGCAGAGGACACGTGCCTGATGCGCCCCAGCCGGATGAACCGCTGGGGCGCCGTGCTCTCCCGGGATGCCTATTGTCCACGGCGTACGCTCTATGGTATAATCTAGCCGATCTTGCGATCTCTGTCAAGGTTAGCGGGAGACGGCTAAAGCCGTTACTACGAACGCAAGAGG
>CAZLMZ010000028.1:0-17792 GCA_964560475.1 uncultured Anaerolineae bacterium | reverse complement strand
ATCTCTGTCAAGGTTAGCGGGAGACGGCTAAAGCCGTTACTACGAACGCAAGAGGTGCTGCTGGTCGAGGGCAGCGGGGACGGCCAAAGCCGCTACTACGAACGGAAGAGGATGATCCGGGGCGAGGTAGGAAAGAATAGGGCACAATGAGCCAAGAGACGTCCATCCCGGAAGCAAAGACAGTGGGCCAGCTCTTGTGCGCGCACGGGCAGACGCTTTCGACCGCCGAGTCGTGTACGGGCGGGCTGATCGGGGACGCGATCACCGACATCGCAGGCAGCTCGGATTATTATCGGGGCGGTGTGATCGCGTACGCCAACGAGGCCAAGCAGGGCGTCCTGGGCGTACGTCCCGGCACGCTCGCCGTGCTGGGCGCGGTGAGCGAAGAAACGGCGCTGCAGATGGCGCGAGGGGCACGCCGCCTGTTTGGCACCGACTATGCCCTCTCGGTGACGGGCATTGCCGGGCCCGGCGGAGGGACGCGACAAAAGCCGGTCGGCCTGGTCTACATTGCCCTGGTCGGGCCCGATGTCGAACGCGCCGAACGCCACGTGTGGGAAGGCGACCGGCTGACGAACAAGCGCGCTTCGGCGCGCCGCGCGCTGCAAATGCTGATCGAGCACCTACGGGGGGAAAGCCGTGCCTGAACGATCCGCCGTGGAGGTCATTCCGAGCAAGGACGGGCGCCTGCCCGAGTCGCTCTCGATCGATGGAAGGCAGCACCCCATCGCGTCCATCGTCCGCCAGTGGCAGACCGGAGGCGATGACTGCTTCGAGGTCGAGCTGGCGAACCAGTCCAGCGCTGTCGTTTGCCGCGACCGGTGGTCTGGAGCGTGGACCGTGGTCGACGTGCGCGGGCGTTCCAGGCTAGCTTGAGGGAGTGCGCGTTGGACGAGCAAGACCGGCAACCTGTGGCACCAGAGCAAAAGGAAAGCAGTGCGCCGCCAGCGGCCGAGCTCAACTTTGACGAGGTGATCGACCGTTTGTTGAGCGGCGTGTCTGACGACTCGCGCGTCTGGCTGGAGGCGCTCTACGAAGCACTGCCCGCCGAGCGCAAGAGCCTGATCACGCACAACCTGGAGGCGTTGGTCCAGGATCTGCAGCCGAGCGTGTTCTACCGCATCGTCCACCTGGCGCTGCGGCAGTACGATGGCGTGTTCGACAGCGCGCGCAAGCAGATCGGGATCGTCGGGCCGGTCAACGTGGGCAAGTCCTCCCTGTTCAACGCCCTACTCTTGCCCAAGGAGACCAAGGCAGAGGTCAGCCCGGTGCCGGGCACGACCCGCATCACCCAGGTGGCCGACGCGGGCCTGTGCACGGTGATCGACACGCCCGGCGGAGACGAGGCAGCGGGCGAGGAGCGGAAGCAGATCGCGTTCCAGGCCGCGCGTGCCGCCGATTCACTGATCGTCGTCTTTGACGCGTCGGCCGGGATCACCGAAGCGACCCGCCAGTTGTACGACGAGCTGCGTCGCCTGGACAAGCCGATGACGCTGGTCCTGAACAAGATCGACCTGGTCAGGAGATACCAGGATCAGGTCGTTGCCAGGGCAGCGCAGGACCTGGGCGTGCCCGAGAGCGAGCTGATCCCCGTCTCGGCGACCAGGCGCACCAACCTGGAACAGATCGTCTTTTCCCTGATCCGCCTCAACCCCGGCCTGCTGGCCACCGTCAGCGAGCTGGTGCCCCACTACCGGCGGCAGATCGCGATGCGATACGTGGCCGGCGCCGCCGTCTCGGCCTTTGCGGTGGGCAGCACCCCCCTGCCCGTCGCCGATTTCTTTCCGCTGATCACGATCCAGATCGGCCTGGTGCTGCAGTTGAGCCGCGTGTACGGGCAGCAGGCGACGTGGGGCAAGGCCAAGGAGGTGCTGGTCACGCTCGGAGGAGGGCTGGGGCTGCGCGAGGTCTTTCACCAGTTGCTCAAGATCGTGCCCCTGCCGGTCCTCAACTGGCTAGCGAGCGGGCTGTACGCGGCGGTGGCGACCGCAGCGCTGGGCGTGGCCGCACGCGAGTACTGGGCGCGCGGCGGCGTCGGTTCGCCCGCAGAGTGGGCAGAGAGAACCGGGCAGCTTCGCGCCCGCCTGTGGCGACGCCTTCGTTCCGCCAGGCTGCTGGGGCGGCTGCGACGCCATCGCCAGGATACAGCGTCGCTGGAAGAGACGTTCGAAGAAGAGATCGAACGCGTCGAGGAAGAAGGACAGGCAGAACTATGAGCGCGGCGCCCCGTTGGAACCGTTCCACCAAGGTACTGGTCTCGGCCGCCCTGCTGGTGCTGGCAGGGCTGCTGCTGTACAGCTTTCGGACGATCTGGATCCCGATCATCCTGGTCTTTCTCTTTGCCTACATCGTCGCGCCGCTCGTCGGCTTGCTGTCCCGGCGGCTGCACATCGGGCGCAGTTGGGCGGTCATGATCATCTACCTGGTCGGGATCGGAGCCCTGGCCACGCTCCCGGCGGTGACGGTACCGACCATCGTAGACGAAGTTGAAAGCCTGCTGCGCAACCTGGACGCGATCGGCAACCGGGCCTTCGGCTGGCTGGAACAGCTCGATCAGTACCAGATCCAGTTCATGGGCTATACCTTTTCGCTCCCTCCGTTCGAGCCGCCGGTGCTCTCGTTCGAGCTGGACAAGGTCATGGGGCTCCTGGACTCGACCATTTCGCCGCTGGCCGGCGGCGCCTTTTCCGTGGTCAAGACCGTGGCTTCTGGCGTGGGCTGGCTGATTTTCATGGCCGCCATGGGGTTCTACCTGCTGCGGGACGCAAATCGCCTGATCCCAACGGTGCTCAACATGGTCCCCGACGACTATCGGGGAGAGGCCGCCAAGCTGATCGAGCAGGTGAACCAGACCTGGAACGCGTTCCTGCGCGGCCAGATCGTGCTCTGTATCGCGATCGGCGTGCTGACCGCGGTGGCAATGAGCGCCGTCGGCATCCGCTTTGCGGTGGCCCTGGGCATCGTCGCCGGCATCCTCGAGATCATCCCCAGCCTGGGGCCTACGCTGGCCGCGGTGCCGGCCATTCTCCTGGCCCTCTTTCAGGGCTCCCCACGCATCCCGCTGTCCAACGTGGGCGTGGCACTGGTGGTAGCAGGGGTGTACTGGATGATCCAGAGCCTGGAGAACAACTTTTTCGTGCCGCGGATCATCGGCTCGAGCCTGAACCTGCACCCGCTGATGGTGATCGTGGGCGTGCTGGCCGGCGCCACGCTGGGCAGCACGCTGGGCTTGCTGGGGGGGATCCTGGGGGCCTTGTTGGCAGCGCCGATCCTGGCGACGACGCGTCACATCTTGCGCTACATCTACTGCAAGCTGGTCGACCGGGACCCGTTCCCCGAGCCGCCCTCCTTTAGCTCGCTCGTCCTGCAGCGTGGTGCACAGGCTCTGCTGTTCGATCTCGATGGCACGCTGATCGAGACCGACGATGCGATGGTGCTCAAGTGGGCGCGCAGCCTGGCACGGATCCCGCTGCTGAACAGGCTGTACAACAGCACGCGGCTCGCCCGGCGCCTGGTCACGTGGCTGTACCGTCCGGCGAGCGGCCTGATCACCCTCCTCGACATCCTGGGGCTAGATGCCAGGCTTCTCGCGGCGAAGCAATGGTTGGGCCAGCTCAAGGGACAGTCCAAGCCGGAAGCGTTCGTCGCCGTCGACGGTGCGATCGCGCTGCTGCGTGAACTGCGCAAGCACTATCGCCTGGCGCTGACGACGACGCGAGATCGCGCTGACGTGGAGCGCTTCCTCGAGCAGTTTGGCCTGGACGGCGAGTTCACGGTGCTGATCACCCGCGACGATGTGCGGCGCCTCAAGCCACACGCCGAGCCGGTGCAGCGCGCAGCAGCAGCGTTCGGGCTGCCGCCCACGCAGTGCATCATGATCGGGGACACGAGCATGGACATCCTCGCCGGGCGGCGCGCGGGCGCGCTCACGGTAGGCGTGCTCTCGGGATTCGGCGAAGCCTACTGGCTGCAGCGACACGAGCCCGACCTGATCGTGGGGACGGCGATCGAGCTGCTCCAGCAGCTACCCCGCTCCGAGCCCGCCCAGGCGTGATGCGTGGCCTGATCCACCTGAGGTAGATAGAAGCAGCCCATCTCTGGCCGTTGGGAGCCGGAGATGGGCTGCAGCAGCATGGACTGCCGAACTGCGGCCCGTTAGGGAGAATCGCGCAGCACCGTCGGGAGGTAGAGTGAATTATGGCGGGCCACCACGCCGCTAAAGGCCTGCCCGTGATCGAGGGCCAGGGCCACGTTGCCGGTCGGGTCGACCGCCTGAGCTAGGTAGTAGATCGGGCCGTCGAACCCCGCTACCTCCCCCTCCGCCCAACCGGTGCCCGGATCATAAGCCAGCTCGAGCATGGACCAGGTGTTGACCTCCGGCCTGCGGTAGAGGACGACCACGCGCATCACCGGCCCGCTCTCGTCCTCGGCGCGGACGCGGAAGCGGGCACCATTGACAGACGCGGCCACCTCCACAGCCCAGATCGTAGGCGCCTGAAAGTCGGTCGCCTCGTACGGGGCGTGATAGACCTCGAACGCCAGCTCTGTATAGCGCCGGTGGACACCGACCGTTTGGACAGCATCTGTCGTCGCCCGGAACTGGCCGGGTACGAGCACCAGCCGCTCGTGCGAGACCCCATCGATAGAGAGAAAGCGGTTCACCGTCCCTATCTGGGCCGGATACCATTCCTGCACCGGGAAGGGCAGCTCGGCGTCGCCGCCCGCAGCGACGTGGTCGGTCACCACGCGCGAGATGAGCGGGTCGAACCCATCCTCCTCGACAAAGGTGCCGCCGACCAGCAGCACCCCGTGGGCAAAGGTGCCGGGGACCTCGACGTTGACGCCCGTCTGCGGCAGCACGGGCCGGCCCGAGACGGCATAGACCTCTGTGCTCCCGGATACCGTATAGTAGGCACCCAGCGCACCCAGATCGTGCCGCTCGTAAGAGAAGGTCAGGTCGAGGGGCGTCGTCCCCATCTCGCCCGCGCTGACCGCTGCGTGCAGACTAGCGCCCCCGGGCGGGTCCGTCGTGCCAGCAGGCAGGCGAACGCGCAGCATCGGCAGGCCGTACAGCGTGGCCTCGGCCATCACCTTCTCGTCGTACGCGCTCCACGTGCTGGCCGCGACGCTGCCAAAGTAGCGCTGCTTGGCGTGGAGCAGAGCCTGGCCCACGCTTTGCGGCTCCCCACCGGGCCAATAGGCCAGCTCCTCGGCGAACTGGGTCATCAGCCGTTCGGAGTAAGCCACCAGGTCCGAGTCACCGTACCCATAGCCGGTGTTGCCGACGAACGTCGCCCCCTGCCGTAGGAACGCCTGTGCCCAATCCGTGCCGGTTTGCAGCGAGGCAGACTCGTCGTCGGCCACGTTCAGCCCAGAGTGACATCCCACCGAAAAGGCCAGCGCACCGTCATAGCCCACCGTACCGGTGAGCTCACCGGCACAGACGTCTGTTGCCCCATCGGCGGCGAGCAAGCAGTCGTGCTGGAAATGCGCGTTCAGCGAGCCGAGATCGCGCGGATCGGCCAGCAGCGTGGGCCGTAGGTCGTCGGCGGTCCAGGCATCGCCGATCAGCGTTTCCACGTCCAGGCCGTGTGCGCTCGATACGTCCGCAATGCGGTTCGCCTGGTCGCTGAGAAAGTCATAGCCTGTGACCAGCGCAGTCTCTGGCCCGACCTCGGGATGCGCCAGGAAGGCATTCACTGCCACGAGCATCTCTGCGGGCGACTCGACCAGGCGCCCGATGCCCAACTGCGGCAGGTAGAGCTCGCGCCCCTTCCACGGGAGTGGAAGGAGCCCCGCATAGTAGTCGTCGCTCAAGAAATAGCGCAGGTGCAGCGATTCGGAGATACGCGGCGTGTAGGCGATCCCGGCGTAGAGGCGCTCGTTGGAGAGGAGTGCCTCGTCGCGAATCCGCCGGTAGGGGATCACGCGGTCGTCGCCGACCAGCACCAGGTACTCGAGGTTGGGATAGGCGGGCGCCAGGCGGTAGATCAGCGACTTGAGCGTCGCCGCGACATAGTTCGCCGCCAGGGGGTTGCCGGGCTCGGCATCCCACAGCGCGAACGCGGCGTTCACAGCAGGATACGCATCGAGCTCCACGAGGGTGCCGCTCACGTCGGGATGAACGGCCAGCTCGGACAACCCGGCCACCAGGGGTGAAATACTGGCATCTCCCGGCCAGAACTGCTCGAGGCGGGCGCGGTCGAGCAGGATCAACGTCTGCACGCTCTCGTCGACCGGCGGCGTGCCGAAATCCACCGATACGGGCGTATCGATCGGGCCGTACAGGTCGACCGGCGGTGCCAGCGCGACGGTGAGCGAGTAGACCTGGCCGACGGACGCGAGGTCGTGCCCAAGAACGGCAAAATAGTAGGACCCGGCGAGTTCGCGCACGTCGTGGGCAACCTGTTCGACGGCCGGCGCCGGCTGTACCGAGACACCGACCAGCGTGCCCAGATCCTCTTCCGGGGCAATGGTGCTGAGTTGGCCGATCGTGCTGAGCTGGCCGATCGTGCTGAGCTGACCGATCGTGCTGAGCTGACCGATGGTGCTCAGTTGGCCGATCGTGCTGAGTTGGCCAATGGTGCTGAGCTGGCCGATCGTACTGAGCTGGCCGATCGTGCTCAATTGCCCAATGGTACTCAGTTGGCCGATCGTGCTGAGCTGGCCGATGTCGCGCATTTGGCCGCTCTCCTCGTCGACCCGCGGCGCAAAGAGAAAGAGGTCGAAATCGCCCGCCGCGCTGGCCAGGGAGGCTGTCAGCGTCGAACCCGCCTCGGGTACCTCGATCTTGTACCAGTCTACCTCCTCGAGACTGCTCAACGTACCGGTCACCGTGCCCACGGCGCCCACCGGCGCGGCCGTCTCGCGGGACTGGTTCGTCGTCTCGTAATCGACCTGGATCTGGGCATCGCGCTCGGGGCTGTCGTACTGGAACGTGGCGCTGGGCTGGCAGTCGCCTCCAGTTTTTTGTACCTCGAACACGATCAACAGGCGATGCCCGACCGAGAGGGGTACGGTAGGCTGCGGGATGGAGAAAGATATCTCGACAGCACCCGAACCGGGGGGCCGCTGCTCGACAGCCGACGTCCCCAACGCGCGAACGGCCCCAGATGCCGGATCATAGTCGCTCAGCCCCACCCGGAAACTCGCATCGGAGGGGTTACAGACGAGTTGCTCAGGCAGGACACTGACCCAAAAGTGCCCCGTGACGCCGCCGGTAAAGGTCCAGTCATCTCCCCGGACGGGAGGCGTGTAGAAACGCAGGATCTCTTTCCAGGCGCCGAGGACGGGGTACGTATACACCTCGGTCGGGCCGAGGGGAGTGCGACGCGTGGCGACGCGCTGCGTGCCCGCCGCACCGACGTCGGCTTGCTCAGCGTGAAGGTAAAAGACATCGTGTACTTGGACCGACGTCGCAGCAAAGGAGGGGCTGGCATCGGGGACCGCATCGAGGGCAAGGACAGGCGGAGAGACCAGGATCGGATCGGTAGATAGCACCAGTACGAAGGCAAGCCCGAGCAGCAGACAAGCTAACAGCAGGCTCATCCACAGGAACCGAACCGCTGTCATTGGGCGTTTTGCGTGATCCTGCACGGCAGCCACCTCCCTGCAAAGCACGATTGGAGGCCCGAGAGGGAACACGCCGATTATACCACACTTTGGCACACGTTCAAGTCGAAACTTGACAGTTTCCAGATACAGGCTCTGGCTTGTGTGCCCGCAGGTTCAGTCTTCTGTGCCCAATGGGGCGCGGCTGACCGTTCGCTCGTAGAGATCCTGAACGCGCTGGATCTCCAGGGCCGCGCCGAGTCGGTCAAAGATGTGCGCACACTGATCGAGCGCGTGCCCACACCGTGCGGGATCCCCTCGCTCGCATCCCAGCTCTGCGAGCGTCAGCATACTGCACGCCCACTCGTACTGGTCGTGCACTTGCTCCAGGATGGCGATACTCTCGTCGAGGAACTGCCGGGCACGCTCGAGCTGGCCCTGCGCGATCGCGACCTGAGCCAACAGGCGCAGGCCGTTGCCCTCTTCGTTGCGCATCGAAAGCTCACGCGCCAGGTCGAGCGCGCGCTCTGCCTTGGCCTGGGCCAGATCGAGGTCGCCGGCGAGCAGGGCCGCCTCAGCACAGTGCCGGTGCAGCTCGGGAAGCCAGTCTCTCGCGTGTGCCTGCTCAAAGTAGCTTTCGGCTGTCTGCAGGTGAGAGCGAGCAGGCTCAACCTCACCGCGGCGGACGTAGGTATATCCCAGGTTCATGTGCAGCGCACCCTGCACGTAGAGAGACCCGCCCATCTGCTCGAGCAAACGCAGCGCGCCCTGGTAAAAGTCGAGGGCCTCGTCCAGCCGGCCCTGGTTGAGCGCGATCCCGCCCAGATTATTGTCCGCGAGCGCAACAGAGTACTGGTTGCCGATCAGGCCCGAAATTTCGCGCGCCTGCAGGTATTCTCGCTCCGCCTCCTGCCACTTGCCGGTGTGAAAGAGCGCGGTCGCGATGAGGTCGTGCGTGATCGCTTGCCCGTGGATATCTCCGGCGATCTCGTACAGGTCGAGCCCACGCTGCAGGTACCAGGTGGTCACCGTGCCCACGCCACGCAGGCGGCAGAGGTGGCCCAGCAGCGTATAACCGCGGGCCAGGACGGCGACCTCGCCCAGGCGTTCGGCGGTGCGGAGGCTCAACTCGCACTGGTCGAGGGCGGTATCATAGTTGCCCAGCCGCGTGTTGATCAGCCCGGCAGTGAGCAGCAGGTGTGCCGTCTCGGCCGCCTCGCGGCCCTCCAGGGCGACCAGGCCGTGCTGGATCCATTCTACCCCTGTGGTATACTCGCCCCGCAGCTCGTGGAGCCGGGCCAACCAACGGCAAACCCGCGCCTCTGTCTCCCAATCGCCCTGATCGGCAGCCAACGCGCGCGCCCGCTCCAGATATAGGCCCGCCTCCTCGTACTGCCCGGTCGTCGTCAACAGCTCCCCCAGCGCCGCGGTGGCGATCCTCCTCCCCTCTTCCGTTTCCTCCTCCGGCAGGTGCTCGGCGCTCTGCAGCACCTTGCGAAAATGCTCGATCGCTGCCTCGTTGGCAAAGAGGGCGAGGGCATGCTCCCCCGCCAGCAACTGGTAGCGGAAGGCGAGCGGCCAGTCCTGCCCGACGAAAGCGTGGTAGGCGATAAAGGGATAACTGCTCTCTGTGTCCTGCCCGTCCACCTCGCCGTCCACCAGGCACTCGGCGATGCGGCGGTGATAGAGGCGCCGCGTGCGCGCCAGGAGGCTGCGGTAGCAGACATCCTGCACCAGGACGTGATTGAAGACATAATCCAGCAGCGGCATCCGCTCGCTGCGGCGGATGATCTCGTGCTCGCGAAGCTGGGCCAGGTTCGCCTGCAACTGCGTTTCGTTCATGGGCACGATACGCCGCAGCAGGTCTACAGAGAAGGCCCGGCCGATCACCGACGCCACCTGTGCGGTCCAGCGGCTGGTCTCTTCCAGCCGATCCAGGCGGGTCATGATCACGCCCTGGAGCGTGTCCGGGACGCGGATGTGCCCCACGCGCTCGGCCAACCGCCACCGGCCTTCCTCGTCTTGGGCAAGAATGCGATCGTCGATCAGCGCGCGGAGCAACTCTTCCAGGTAGAGCGGATTCCCTTCGGCACGGCTCAGGATCATGTCCTGCATGGCGGAAGGCCAGCCATCGACGTCTACCAGGTTGGCGAGCAGTTCCTGGCTGTCAACAAGGCGCAGCGGGTTCAGGTCCAGGCGACTCCAGGAGTGGTAGAACTGCTGCTCGACCTCCTCGTGCAGCCGCCAGGAGCGGCTGTCCTGCTCGGGGCGATAGGTGAGCAGAAACATCAGCGAGGTGCGGTCGACGAGGGAGAGCAGATGCTCGAGCAGTGCCGTCGACGCCTGGTCGATCCAATGAACGTCCTCCAGTACGACGACCAGCGGCGCCTTCCGGCTCCGGGCATAGGCCTCGAACAGAATGCCGATCGCGATGAAGGTACGGCGCTGGAGAGCCTCCGCGTCGAGATAGCGCACCCGCTCCTGAAGCCACGCCTCGACGGGGAGCCCGAGAAAGCTGGCCACGTAGGGCAAGACGGCACTGACGTCGGGCAGCGAGGAGGTGTCTTCGAGCGCATGGCGCAGCTTTTCCCAGGCCTCGGTGTCACGCTCATCCGGCCCCAGGTTCAGCATCTGGCGCAAGATATCCTGAAAGGGCCAGTAGCTGACTGGCTCGGTGTAGGGCTGGCAGCGTCCCTCCAGCCACTGGACGGTCGAGCCGGCCACGTGCTCCCGCAGCTCGGCCACCAGCCGCGATTTGCCCAGGCCCACCTCGCCGATGAGGGACACGATCTGGCCCTGCCCCTTGACCAGGCGGTCGACCACCTCCAGCAGCCGATCCCATTCGGCGCGTCGCCCGACCATCGGGGAACGCATCCCCTGCACGCCGCGCTGCGAGGTCCTTTCCTCGCGCACGCCCAGCACGGCAAAGGTCGAGACGGGCTCGCTCTTGCCCTTGAGCAGCACGTCTCCCTGCGGGGCGAGGTCCACCGTCCGCTGTACGCGGCGCCACACGCTGTCACTGACCGCGATGCCCCCCGGTTCTGCCACGGCAAGCAGGCGCTCAGCCAGGTTGACCTCGTCGCCCATCACCGTATACTCGCGGCGCCAATCAGTGCCAATGTTGCCTGCGAACACGTACCCATAGCTGATGCCGACGCGCTGCTCGAGCTGCAGGCTGACCAGGCCGGTCTCGCCGGCCAGTTCCTGGCGCAAGGACTGCAGTCGGTCCTGCAGCGCGAGCGCGGTGCGCACCGCCCGCTCGGCATCGTCCTCGTGTGCCGCCGGGGCACCGAAGAAGGCGAGCAGCTTTTCACCGTTGGTCGCCAGGTCCATCTTGTTGACCACGCCGCCGTAGCGATGCACGGCGCCCTGCGCGGTCAGCACGTAACGATTCAGGGCGTTGACGATCTCGGCCTCGTGCCCGGCGCCGAGCGCATCGACGACGTCGTCGAGCCCGCTGATGCCCGCAAAGAGGACCGAGACCAGGCGGTGCTCCCCCTCTGGACGTGCGGCACGCGCGTCGCTCACGAAACGCGGCAAGAGGCCAATGGGCAGGTAGGGAGTCAGCGCATCCAGCAGGTCGACCATCTGTCGCAGGCCGATCAGCGTCGGTTCGGCCACAAAGGGGATGCGCGAGGATGGATCGGGCGCGCGCACCAGTTCGGGCGGGGAGACGACGTCCTCGACGACGAGGTAGCGCTCGTTCTGCGGCGAGGGCGCGACGCGGATCGGCGCGGTCACGGCGCGCATGGTCTCGCGATCGACCAGCACCTGTCCTGCCAGCGCCGCTTCCTCGATCGCCGCCGTGGCGTTCACGTCGCTGCCGAACAGGGAATAGAGCATCCGCTGTGCCGTGCCCAGCCGCGCGGCGAAAAAGCGCCCCTTGTGCAGGCCGATCTTGATCCGCAGCGCAAAGGATCCTTGCGAGGTCTGGGTCGCACCGAAATCGGCCATGGCCGCCTGCATGCGCTGCGCAGACTGGGCGGCGCGCGTCGCGCTGTTGGGCTCGGGAAAGAGACCCAGCAGCGCATCGCCGTCGAACTCGACCAACTGGCCATCGTGCTCGCGCAGGATGGCCAGCATGGCGCCGAAATAGCGGTTGACGACGGCGATGATCTCCTCGGCACCCTCCTGGCCCAAGCGGTTGAACCGCTCTGACATGGTGGTGAACCCGCTGATGTCGGCAAAGAGCAGGGTGCCGTACATGAACTGGCCACCGACCTCGCCGGGGCGGGGATAGATGGCGACGTGCTCGATCAAGGGCACAGGCAGCAGCGCACAGATCCCGTCGAGCAGATCGGCGAGCGAGGCAATGCATTCGTCCAGCAGTTCCGGAGAGGGAGAAAGCAAGTCGACCTGGAGCGCTTCGACCAGGCCGCGTGGCAGATAGGCGCGCAGGTGGTCGAGGTCCGTCTTGGAGAGGTAGGCCCCCACACTGCCCAGCGACGCGCCGCACCTGCCGCAGAAGCTAAACCCTTGTGGATTCTGGAATCCACATCGATTGCATCTCATCCAAAGCTCCCGTGCCCATCCGGTGTCCTGAGAAAGGGGCGATCGCTGCGTGCAACATGAGCAGGCCGGCCATCCGCAAGCGGACCGAGATCAGAGGGCGAGCGCACCTTTGTGCAGCGGACCTGCCGCCGGCGATCTCGTCCAGTCGATCCCGTCCGGTCGATCTGCCTGGCGTCCGGGGGGAAGATGCCAGCGGGGGGACGCGGCCATGCTGCCACGACCAGAGGGCGCCCCCCCATACCGTGGTTCGTCCGCATCCTCCGCTTTCAGCATACCACGGGGACCCAACGTTGTCAACTGGCTCACGAGGCGTGACCGGAGCGCCGATTTAAGTTGCGGACGTGTGTCACGTCCGGACCGCCTTGGCGCCGGTGCTCCCATCCGGCGTCACGTAGGATGACGAACGCCTCGTTCGCGTGACCTACAACGACACAAAATCGGTGCTCCTACCGAGGCGTGACGATGGAGACCCGCAGCGGGTCATAGGACGCGGCGGTAGACGCGATGTGTCTTGTACAAGGCGGGGCCGGCCGCGGTCAGGTCGCCCAGGCTCGGTGCATTTGTCTCGGCGACCTGCACCACGTCGCCGTGCTCGAACCGG
Source organism: uncultured Anaerolineae bacterium (assembly GCA_964560475.1). GTDB lineage: Bacteria > Chloroflexota > Anaerolineae > JAFGEY01 > JAFGEY01 > BS750m-G44. The sequence goes on along the minus strand of CAZLMZ010000028.1, from coordinate 5,128 downwards.
AACCGCTCGTCCTTGAAGGTCCCGGCGAGCTCGGTATAGAGGACCGTGTTCGCGCCTACGCCCTGGTACTCGGGCAGGACGCCCACGCCGTTAAAGTTGACCCACCTGGTCGAACGCGACTCGATCAGCAGCCGGATCCAGCCGAAAGGCCACAGGCGCCCCCGAATGCGCTGGATCGCCGCCGACACGTCCGGGTAGGCGATGATGAAACCGACCGGATCCTCGCCCTTGAGCACGATCTTGATCAGGCGCGGATCGGCGATCAGCGAGATGCGGCGGATCATGGCCTCGATCTCGACCAGGTCGACGGGATAGTAGCCCCATACCTGGACGAATGCTCGTTCATAGACCCGGTAAAAGACGGGCGCGAGGGAACGGAGCTCGCGGCGGCTCGACAACGCGCGTACGTGGTAGCCGCGCCGAGACTTGATCCGTTCCGCAAGGTCATAGAAACGCTTAGGCAAGTCTTGCTGCTTGTTGACGTAGCCAGAGTAATAGTCGTGCGATTTCTCCAGGCCGGCGCTCCGTACGAGCTGTTCGTAATAGGGATAGTTGTACTTGATCCCGATGGCGGGCCGGTGCTCGAATCCCTTCACCAGCAGGCCGTGCCCGTCCGAGCGCAGCATGCCGTTGGGGCCATAGATCTCGGTCAGGCCGCGCGAGCGTGCCCAGTCAAAGGCGGCAGCGAACAGCTTGTCCGTGGCCTGGGCATCGTCCGCGGCATCGAAATAGTAAAAGAACGCCGTCTTATCCTCGTGGAAGGCGTTGTAGGGGCAGTGCTCGAACACAACCAGCCTCGCCAGCGCTTGCCCTTCGCTCTCGACGAGGTAGAAATCCGCGTCGGAATGCCGGTAGAAGGGATAACGCCGCCGGTCGAGGGCCAGCTTGATGTCGGGTAGCAGTGGCGGCACCCACTGCGGGCAGTCCTCGTACAACTGGAATGGAAGGCGGATGAACTGGCGGACATCGCGCCGGCGCGAGGTATCGAGTTTTCTGACCTGCATGGGGAATCACTCCAACGGGAACCGTGTGCGTGGCTTGTCGAGGTGCTACGCTTTCCAGAACATGATCATGCCTGCGCCCAGCGTGTCCGTGGGCCGGGCGACGAACCCGTAGCGGAGGTAAAAGGCTTCCTTGCCCTTGGCAGCCATCAGGCCGACGATCGAGTTGTGATGTGCGTGCGCGGCGACGTATGCCATCATGCGGTCCATCATCTGGGTGCCGATCCCGCGGCGCTGATAGCCGGGCATGACGATGACGTCCTGGACGTAAAAGACCATGCCGCCGTCACCGATCACGCGCGCCATGCCCACCATTTCGCCGTCGATCTCGGCACAGACGCAGTACAGCGACTGGGGCAGCGACCCGGCGATCACGTCCTCGTCGTAGGTCCCCCACCCGACCAGCTCCCGCACCCGGTTATAGTCGGCGGGGCTGGGCAGCCGCTCTACGATCGACCACTCTTGCACGCTACTCACCTCCACTTTCCACGATCCCCTCGAAAACCAGGGGGCAAACCGCAGTGCGCCAGGGCCGCAAAGGAAGCCTCGACGTTGCGCTGTCCGAGGGGATCGCTGCCGTCTCGTGCGTGCCTGGCGTCCTCGCCGGTAGATGGGCCCTCTAGCTCGACGGATCTGCATCTCCGAGCACAGAGAGAAGGGCATCCAGCAGCAAAGCTTCCTGGTCGGGCAGCACGGTGCGCGGATCCAGGCACAGGAGATCCTGCTCGATGCGGACGATGACCGGCGGGTCGTGGGCGCGCAGCCGTGCCGCAGCGTCGTCCGGCGAGGGTAGGTCGATCGCCAGCAGCCGCGTAGGCGCCGTCTCTCCGGGCAAGCTGCCCCCGCCGATGGCAGAGCGCCCATCGATTACGCGCGCGTCGAGGCCCGCCTGCCGGAGCCGGCTGGCCCAGTCCTGGGCGCGCCGCTCCAGCTCGACCAGCGGCTGCGCGATCAGGCGCCACACCGGGACGGCGCGCTCGGCATCGCCCCGCACGTAATGCAGCAGCGTGGCCTGCAGTCCGGCCAGCGTTGTCTTGTCCACGCGGAGGGCGCGCGTCAACGGATGCCGCCGCAGGCGCGCCACCAACGCCGCACGCCCGACCAGGATGCCGGCCTGCGGCGCACCCAGCAGCTTGTCCCCACTGAAGGAGACCAAATCGATCCCGTCGGCCACTGCCTCCTGTACCGTCGGCTCGCGGGAAAAGCCGTACGCCTGCGTGTCGAGCAGGGTCCCGCTGCCCAGGTCCTCAAAGACGACCAGATCGCGGGCGTGGGCCAGCTCGACCAGGTCGCGGGCCGGCACCGCCGTGGTAAAGCCGCTGATACGAAAGTTGCTCTGGTGCGCCACCATCAACATCGCCGTCTCGGGGCCAATGGCCTGCTCGTAATCGCGCAAGTGCGTGCGATTGGTGGTGCCGACCTCGACCAAGCGCGCACCGCTCTGGCGCATCACGTCCGGAATGCGGAACCCGCCGCCGATCTCGATCAACTGCCCACGCGAGATGACGACGTCGCGCCCGCGGGCGAGGGCAGAGAGCGCGAGCAGCACCGCGCCCGCGTTATTATTGACCACCAGGGCCGCCTCGGCACCGGTGAGGCGGCAGAGCAGGTCACTGGCGTGGACGTAGCGAGAGCCGCGCCGGCCCGCCTCGAGGTCGTACTCGAGGTTACTGTACGCGCGCCCGATGGCGGCCATGGCTTCCAGGGCTGCCTCGGAGAGGGGCGCACGCCCGAGGTTGGTGTGGAGAACGGTGCCGGTGGCATTGATCACGGGGCGGAGCGTCGGCCGGACCAAGCCGTGCACGCGCGCCACGGCGCGCTGCACGAGTACCTCTTGCGGCGGGCACGCTTCTCCTGCCAGGACCGCCTCTCGCGCCTCGTCGAGCACGGCGCGGATGGCGTCGACTGCCAGCGCGTGGCTCTCTGCTACGACCACGGCCTCCACCGCCGGCGCGTGCAGAAGCACGTCGACGCCGGGCAGGCAGCGCAGCTCGTCCTGCACGCGCCGATCAGGCCCCATCACGAGCCATCCGTCGGCGCCTCGCGCGTGATCAAAAAGGTCTCGGTCAGGATGAAAACCGCCATCAGGATCAAGGCCAGCGTCGGGCTGAGGGAGCGCTGCATCTGCAGCCAGGCCACGACGACGATGAACGCGCCGCTGAACAGGCTCTGGCGCGCGAAACGCACCTGGTAGACACGCTTGCTCTGAAAGCGTCCGAACCGTGCATTGAGGTAGGCGATGGCCGGCATCAGCGTGGCAGAGATGGCGCCAAAGAGCGCGACAAAAAAGAGGACCTTGGTGAGGGTATTGACCGGGAGCTGGATCACGGACCACATGGCGCTCCAGGCGAGCAGAGCCACCAGGATCGCCCACAGCATCCAGCGCTTATCCATCTTGGTTGGATCGAATCGAGCCATAGGCGGGTTATACCTCACGGGGCGCCAACGCCTAGTATTCGTAGGCGCTGCCGCCGATAAACTCGCGGATCAAGGAGGTGGGCGGGATCGGCGCATCCTCCTCCACCGGAACGACGGTCTTGAGCAGCTCGTGGACGCGATGGGCACGGTTGTAGGCATCCTGCCGGTGCGGGTCGTCGCGATAGTCCTCCACCCACTGTGCGAAATGGTCGATCAGGTAGGGACGAAAGATCGGCAGCTCGTAGGGCAGCGCGCTGTTCACGATATAGTCCGCCGTATTCACGTGCGGAATAATGTGGCGCAGCTCACTGCTGCGAACGTAATGCCAATGCTCGAGCGTCTGGCGCGGGCTGTAGGCGCGAAAGAGGGAATCGCGGACCATGCGGCGCATCAGGCGCACGTCGGTCCAGCGGATAAAGCGCCCGTCGGAGCAGCACTTCATCTGCAGCAGCGTCTCGATGTACAGCCTGAACTTGTGCTCGTCCGGGACGCTGGCCGTCATGCCCTGGTAGAGCCCGTGCAGGCTGTCGATGAGAATGATGTCCTTCGGGCCGATGCGCATCGTCTTGGCGTCGGGGATGCGCTTGCCGGTCCTGAAATCATAAAAGGGGATCTTGACCTCTTCCCCGGCAACGAGGCGAGAGAGATGCTGGTCGATCAGCTCCAGATCCAGCGCCTGCGGCGTCTCGAAATCATAGTCGTCGAACTCGTCCTTCGGATGGAGCTCGAGGTCGTAGAAATAGTTGTCGACGTTGAGCGCGATCAGGTTCACGCCGCTCTCTTTGAGGGCGTTCTCCAGCTTGATCGTGGTCGTCGTCTTGCCCGACGAAGAGGGACCGGCGATGATCACGATCTTGAGCTCGTCCAGGCGCGCCTTGATCAGCTCGACTGCGGTGTGGACGTCCTCTTCGTAGAACAGGTCGGACTCGTGCACGATATCCGCAAACTCACCGCGCGCGATACGCTCGTTGAGGCGATCGACGGTGTAGAGATCGTGATCGATCGCCCAGGTCAGGGTCTCCCACAGCTTGCGATAGGGGATATTGGAAGAGTCACGGTTCTGGTGGGCGGTCTTTTGGCGGCGGTGCCGGGAGCGCTCTTCGCGGTACAGGATGTACGCCTTGGCCGTGCGCGCGTGGCCGTTCTCGATCAGCACCTTTTCCACGATGTCCTGGATCTCTTCCACGGTGGGGATCCGGTCAGGTGGCATGGCCTGCTCCAGGACGCCAACCACCTGGTCTGCCAGCCCCTCGGCGATGGAACGATCGCGCCCGCCGACGGCGACGGCGGCGCGATAGATGGCATTGGCGATGCGCTCCTTGTTAAAGGGCACCACGATGCCGTTGCGCTTGATAACCTGCTGGATTGCGGGCACGCCTCTCCCTCCTGTACGACCGGCGATCACGTTCGCCCCGAGACAGATGAACGAATAGAAGCGCTGGTCTCAGCGCTCGTCCCACCCTTTCTCATTCTATCACTGCATGCTGGGAAATTCAAGCACGCATAGCATGCGCGGTCCGCCAGCCACCAAGCTTACAGGAACAACTTGGGCAGGTAGGCCGGCGCGTCGTCGTAGGGCGCGAGCTCGCCCAGCGCCACGGGATAGAGCCGTTCGTGCGTAGCGCGCGCCGCCGCGGCGAGCGGCGCATAGGGTCGGTTGCAGACGTCGACGAAACCGATGTTCCAGTTCTCGCCGTCGAAGCGTCCCA
>CAZLMZ010000027.1:0-22249 GCA_964560475.1 uncultured Anaerolineae bacterium | reverse complement strand
CGATCGGCAGGGCTTCCCACACCTGCTGCGCGGTCGCGCTCTCGTTGAGCTCTGCGTCCGCACGGACTGAGCCTGCGCTGATCGTGATCTTTTTCACGTCGACCTCCGTTCCACGGCCTGGCAACCACCTCGCCCCGCTACCAGATCCGGGTCATCTCCCAATCCTGTGTTTCTCGCTACGTTCACGCGGCAATGCTTCCGGCTCATCTCAAAGCGGCTGGTCCTCAAATGTCTCGGGATCCACCAGCAGATCCCCCAGGCGCATCACGTCGACGGATCCCAGTGAGGCCAGCGGCGTGTACACCTCTGCTTGTCGTCGTCGCCCATCACTACTCAGGACGATCCCCAGCGCCAGCACCACCCCCTCGACGTCCTCGAAGGCCAGCAAGCGATGGCGCCGAAAGCCCGGCGAGGGCAGAACAGCCAGCCTGCCCCATTCCACCGTGGTCGTTGCTGCGGCAGCAAAGTGCTGCCTGAACTGCGCCACTCGATGTGCGCGACGCATTTCTGTATCGCGCCGCGCGACTGCCCCCGAGAGCGGCAGGTCGACGACGCGCGTCCGGCGGCTCCGGCGCAAGGGCAAGAGGAGCACCTCGAGCTCGCTTCCTCGCTGCAGGCCGACCACGACTGACGGGCGAAGCAGCGCGATCTCGGCCAACTTGAGCGCCGTCCCTCCCTGGCCCGGATCGACCAGCCCGGACGTGTCGTGCACCACGACCTGCGCGCCTGCGGAGCGAGCGGACTCGGCCAGGCGAACCGTGCCGGACACGAGCGGGAGCATGTGGCCGCGTGGCGACACAGCGCCAATGAAACGGCGCTCTGCCCACCTGGGTCCCTCGTCCTCGCTCGTCGCCAGCCCGATTGCCGCCCCCACCGTCGCCGGCGGCCCGAGCGCGCTCTGCCCAGGATCCCCATCCAGGTAAGCCGTGGACACCGATGCGGCTGCGAGGCGACGGCAGAGGTAGCGAGCCAGCGTCGACTTGCCGGTATCGGGAGCACCCACTACCATGACCGTGCCCTGCCACTCCTCCACAGGGAGCTGGGTCCAGGCACGTGGCACATCGATCTCGGCACCGGGCACGATCACCTCCAGGGCGGATTGTACCACAACCCGCGGCGATGGGACAATTCCCGGTGCCCCGCAGCGAGCACACCTTTGTGCGAACGCCCCGATTATGGTAGAATGAGCTGTAGACAACCATCCTTGTGCATAGGTCAGGGGGAACCGATGGACAAGCGCAACATCGCGATCGATGAGCAGCTCTACCAGCAGGCCTCGAACAAGGCCCAACAGCTCGGCCTGGACGTTGCCGCTCTGGTCGAGGCCCACCTTCGTTCCTGGGTCAGTCCAGAGCCAGAGGCACCGCTATCCGTACGCGAGATCGTCTACCGCGTTCAGTATCGCGATACCCTGGCCAAGATCGCAAGATGGTTCTACGGAGACCCCGAACGCTACGTCCTCATCGCAGCATACAACGCCATCACCGACCCAACCATGATCCGGGTGGGACGCGAGCTCCGCATCCCGCTGGTTACAGAAGCGCCCGCCGAACAGGGCGACTCGCAGCCCTCGCCACAGCCAGAAGGCCGCCGTTTTCGCTTCCCGCTGAACAAGACCGAGACCGACTATTACAAGTTCGGTGACATCTATGGCTCGGACAGCCGCTGGGCGGGCAAGCCTCACCCAGGTGTCGACTTTCACGACCGCGAGGGTGCAGACGTGTATGCCATTGGAGAGGGAAAGGTGCTGGTGAACCGCTACGAGGAGGACGGCTACGGTCACTATCTGATGATCCAGCACACCTTGACCACTGGCCAACAGGTGTATTCGCTCTATGCACATCTCAAGTACGACGATGCCTCTTTCCGTACCCCCTCTGTCGGCACCGTACTGCGTGGAGAAGACATCGTCATTGGCAAGGAAGGCGTGACGGGGAATGCCGGACTACCTCACCTTCACTTCGAGATGAAAAAGTCGCCGCAACTAGGGCTCTACTCCTGGATCACGCCGCGCAACCTCGAGCAGTTCTACTATGAGCCGTACAGCTTTCTTCAGGACCCGGCCCATCGTTTCCGTTCGCCGGGCGGCTGAGAGACGCTCGACATCGGGCTGGCTTGGGTCGCAGGACCGGAAATCACCCATCCACTCGGAGATGGGCCACCGTGATCCAATCCCCCTCCATGTTCCCGTCCGCCGCGATCGCGCCGATACGGCGAAACGACGTGAAGCCATACATGCCCACCACCAGGGGATACTCCCCCGGCGGCAGATCCGCGGGCAGGCTGAGTTCGTACGTATCCGTAATGCGCATCCCCTGGCGCCAGCGGGGGAACCAGAGCAGCGTCGGTGCGCTGCCCCGCAGCGGGGCCTTGTCATCCCCTTGCGCGCGAACCTGGAGCCCGCCGTCCAGTAACTGCACGAAAACCTTGTAATTCTCGTCGATCGGCCGGAGCGCCTCCCAGTCGAGCACGACGCGCAGACTCCCCCCTGGGTGGATCGCCCCATCAAAGCGCTCAGAGGACACGTTCGCGCCGCTCACCCGCACGGAGGATAGCAGGACGGCATCGCCCAGGTTTCCCACCGCTGACCTGAGCGCCACCTCGGATGGGCGCCACGGCGCGGGCCTGACGGTGACCTCGGTCAGCGCCGCGCTCGTCTCGCCGCTGCCAAGAGTGAAGTCGCGCCCCTCGTTGACCAACTGCACACCCACGCGCAGCGGATAGCGTCCTGGCAGCGCGTCCCAGGCAACCGGCAGCTCAAAGCGTTCCACGACGATCTCTCCGCTGTGCCACCACGGCGTGTTGTACCGCCCACCGGTCGTAAAGCGGTACGTCCTCTCCCCGAGCTGCGCCCAGGGCAGATAGTAGCGTTGTGCCTCTACCCCCTCTGGATCGGGCATGCGCATGTACAGGTCGAGGAGCAGTACGTCGCCTGGCCTGGCCTCGGATTGGTTCAGCCGCCAGCCGGCGATCTCCAGGCGGCCCTCGGCCACAATCTCGACCGGGTTTACCCCGGCAGGCAGATCCCTGGGCCACTGCGGCAGCACCTGCCACAGATCGCCGGATGGCATCAGCCTGTATCGATCGAGTACCTCTGGACGGTAGGAGGTCAGGTAGACGGGCCCCTCGTCCAGGTGGGCCTCCGCCGCCTCCAGGAACGGCGTCGGCGCGCCGGCGTGCACGTTCACGAACTGCAGGTCGGCACTGGGCCACGTTCGTCCCTCGACCGACGCATAATAAGAGACAGTCGTCATCCGCTCCCACTCGGTGAGGATCTGCGCCCCCTCACCCTGTCCCTGGAAGCGGCTCTCCACGCCCGCCAACCATTCGTCGGCATCTCGAAACGTGCTCAGGTCCATCCGCTCCCAGTTCGTGGCCAGCGCCTGCAGCGGAAGGGCAAATAGAAGCGCAAGCCAGGCCATCGACCAGCCACGGCCCAGCCGCCTGTGTAACCACTGCCCCGTCTCCAGAGCACCAAGTCCGATCCATACGCCGACGATCACCACAGGTGTGAGCAGATAGGCCATCGCATCCTGAAGCACGTTGACCGTCACCAGGATCACGCTCCCCGTCAGGCCGGTCAACAGCAGCGCGGGCCGCCAGCGACGTCGCCAGAGGCCCACCGCGCCTACCGCGGCAAGCAGCAACGCAGGCAGCGCATACTGCAGCCGCAGCGGCACGCGTACATCCCACAGCCGTCGCAGCACATCGACGAGACGAAACCCGCCCAGGTTGACCCGCAGCCCTTGTGCTGTGACCACCCGCACGAAACCAGCCCAGGTATCCATGTCGTCTGGCCCAGGAGGTGGTGGAGGAGCGATCGCAGTGCGAAGCGGGTAGTATAGGTAGGCCATCAGGCCCAGACCTGCGCAGGCACACATGGTGGCGAGCACTCGCCATTTGCGCAGGATGCCGGGGCGGACAGCCAGGATAAATGCAGCGTAGGCAGGAAAGCCAAAGACCAGCAACGGGTGCTGGACAGGGCTCAAGCCGGCGACGAGACAGAACAGGTAGAGCCAGCGCTGCTTGCGCGTGCGCCACCACCGCACCAACATAAAGAGGCTCAGTGTAGCCAGGGCAGCCGTGAGGATGTGCGCATTGGCGTGGAGCGCATGCTGCCACAGATCGAGGCCCATCCCAAGCGTCAGCGCCCCGAGTGCGGCTGAGGTATGTCGAAGCAGCGCCCTGTCCCCCTCCCCCTCGGGTCCGATCATCAGGCCGATCGCATAGACCAGCACGACGATCGCTGCACTGCAGACCGCAGAAAACAGGTTCGCTCGCCAGGCCCAGCTCCCGACCGGCAGCAGGTGGGTGAACACATTTCCAAGCAGGGCATAGAAACCATAGCCCGGCGGATGTGCGATCCCCCAGCGAGCGGCCACGAGCTGGTACTCACCCGGATCCCCCGGCACGACCGAGGGAGCCATATGGCTGCCATAGACCACCAGCGCAATACAGAATAGCGCGGCAGCGACCAGTGTTGAGATACGGACCCGCACGTGCGACTCCTGCCAGATCTACGGAAGGGACACCGTCACGAGCGTGGCATTATACCACGCCGAGCAGACATTGACAAAGAAACATGAGACAGGTATACTAAAGGTAGCAAGCAATACGTGCAACAGGCCTATGCACCCGGTGAACCGCGACGTGAGGAGAGGTGGCGATGAACGGGATCAGACAGCATGCAGACCTGGATACCGTGCTGACTACGTTCTGGGAAAAGGTCGAAGAAGCGCAGGCAGAAGGCAAAGAGATCGAGGCAAGAGGATGGCTCGAAGGTATCGTCGAGCTCAACCAGGAAGATGCCAGTGCTTGGCTTGCGTTAGCCAGGCTCATCCCCGATGCCCGAGAACGAATGCAATGCTACTCGCGCGTGCTGGAGCTATCACCCGGCAACGCAGAGGCCAAGCAAGGACTACGCCAGGCGAGACGCGAGCTGTAGCACCCACATCGCGTACGAACGACGCTCGATCGTAGCACCCCACGCGCAGCAAGCCTAAGGCACTGTGCGTGGGGTGCTTTGCGTGGAGCCAGCGATCTAGCGCTTAGTGTACTGCGGCGCCTTGCGTGCACGCTTGAGGCCGGGCTTTTTCCGCTCTTTGACGCGCGGATCGCGGGTCAAATAGCCACCCCGGCGCAGCGTCGGGCGCAGCATAGGGTCTGACTTGAGTAGAGCGCGCGCCAGGCCGTGGCGGACCGCGTCGGCCTGTCCGGTGACGCCTCCCCCATTGACCAGCACACTTACGAAAAAGTTGCCCTCCAGACCGACCGCCTCGAGGGGCTCCCTGACCGTCTGCATATCGCCGAGCCGCGTAAAATACTCTTCGGCGGGCCGACCATTGATCACGATCTGGCCCTGGTTTTCCTCGGTGTACAGACGCACGCGTGCTGTTGCAGCTTTTCGTCGCCCTACACCCTCGTAATACACTCCCGCCATGCTCTTCTCCTCGCCTAGAACTCTAGTGGCTTTGGCTGCTGTGCCTGATGCGGATGATCAGGGCCAGCGTATACTTTCAGCTTCTTTAGCATCCTACGTCCCAACCGGTTCTTGGGCAGCATCCCCTTGATAGCTGCCTTCACGGCGAACGTGGGATGGCGACCCAATTGCTCACGCAGTGTCGCCGACCGGATGCCGCCAGGGTATCCGGTGTGACGATAGTAGATCTTGTCGTCCATCTTGTTTCCCGTTACCGCGATCTTGTCCGCGTTGACGACGACCACGTAATCCCCTACGTCCAGGTGGGGCGTATAGGTAGCCTTGTGCTTCCCTCTCAGGATCCTCGCCACGTTAGACGCCAAACGGCCTAGGGTCTCGCCCTCTGCATCCACCACAAACCACTCTCGCTCGATATCGCTCGTCTTGACGACATGCGTCTTTCGCCCAAGACTCATTACGGTACTCCTTCATAGTGTACAGCCATCAGGCACAGGCCGTGCGCTGCGGCTGTCGGTCCAGCCAGGGAACGGTCCGCAGCACGGAAGGCAGACCCAAACTCTGCTACAGTCATTTCGCCACACCCGACCTGAATACAAGTCCCGACGATGCTCCGTACCATTCGATACAGGAACGCGTTCGCCTCGATATCCAGGTAAAGACACTCTCCATCGCAGGTCCAGTCGGCGCGGTGCACGCGGCGGACCGTGCAGGTACCTTTTGGAGGAGAGCCAAAAGTCCGAAAGTCGTGCTCTCCCAACAGCAGGCTCGCCGCCTCTCTCATCGCCCCCAGGTCGAGCGACCGGGACTCCCACAACGCTCTGCGTCTGAGCAGCGGATTCCGGACCGGGTGGTTCCACACCGTATACCGGTAGTGCCTGCTGCGCGCATCAAAGCGAGGATGGAAACCAGGCTCGACCTCAGCCAGGGACCACGCCACGACGTCCCTCGGCAGCACCGCATTCCACCCGCGGTGGAGCTCGCTAACCGCGTGCTGCCACATGGTCCGGAAGGCCACCACCTGCCCCAGTGCATGCGTCCCACTGTCCGTGCGTCCGGCAGCAACCACCCGTATCCGCTCCTGCGTAATGGTTTCGAGCGCCTCCTCCAGTGTGCCCTGTACCGTGCGTCCTTCAGCCTGAACCTGGAATCCCCAGAAATCGGTGCCGTCGTACGCAACGGTTGCGCGCATATAGCGCTCACCATCCGCGGCGACCGGCACCCCCACGTCAGAATCTATTCCTCAACCAGCTCAATGAGCGCCATCGCTGCGCCGTCACCCTGACGGCTCCCCAGCTTGTAGGTGCGTGTGTACCCGCCAGGTCGCTCCTGGTACCTGGGCCCCAACTCGTCGAACAACTTGCGCACCACGACGGGATCGGTCAGCCGCGCCGCCGCCAGGCGCCGTGCATGTATGCCCATGCCGCGCACCGCAGCCTCTAGCTCATCTTCCTTGGCTACCTGCTCGTCTCCTGACAACTCCTGCGCCTCCCTCGCCAAAGCAAGCAACTTCCTGGCACGCTTGGCTTGGACCAGAGCTGCCAGCCGCTGCTCGTCATTTGCTCGCGCTAGGTCGAGGATCGTGTCTGTCATGCCACGCCGCGAAAGTGTGATCAGCTTCTCTGCATGACCCCGTATGGCGCGCGCCTTGGCCTCGGTGGTCCGGATCCGCTCGTGGCGGAACAACTCGGTGATCAGATTGCGATATAGTGCTTTCCTATGGCCGCTCGATCGGCTCAAACGACGGCCTGCCATACGATGTCTCATGATTCGCTCCACATTTTATCTCGCATCCGCCCACGCCGATGCACGAGCGGTGCGTATCCACATCCGGTCCCAGCTCCGGCGGCTCAGGCCACCTCGTCGAGAAGCTCCAGGTATCCCTTCTCTTCGAGCCTCTCGCGCAGTTCCTCGAGCGACTTTTGCCCGAAATTGCGGATGGACAGCATTTCGTCTTCGCCCTTGGCCATCTTTTCCAGGACCTCGCCGACTTTGGTGATGCCCGTTCGTTTCAGGCAGTTGTACACACGGACGCTAAGATCCAGCTCCTCGATCGGCGTGTCATAGACCCGACTGGCGATCCCTTCCTCTTCCTCTTCTTCTTCCTCTTCCTCAACCATGATCGCCTCTACATCGGCAAAGAGCGACAGATGGCGGATCAGCAACTGTGCTGCCTGATCCAGCGCCTCTTCCGGCCGGATCGTACCATCCGTCCAGATCTCGAGCGTGAGGCTGTCAAAGTTGGTCATCTGGCCAACGCGTGCCGCCTCGATATCATAGTTCACTTTGCGGATAGGGCTAAACACCGCATCCACGGGCAGCTCGCCGATCGGAAGCTTGCCACGGTCCTCTGATCGCGAATAGCCGCGCCCCAGCTCCACCGTCATCTCGATGTCGATCATGGCATCGGGGTCATCTACTGTGAACAGATACTGCTCCGGGTTGATCACCTCCACCTCAGGTGGACAGATCAAGTCACCCGCCGTGACGCTGCCCTCTCCCTGAACGGATAGGCGCAGCCGCACGGGCTCTTCCGTATGCATCTTGAACCGCAGTTGCTTGACGTTCAGCAGCAGCAGCATCATATCTTCTCTGACGCCCGGGATAGTTGAGAACTCGTGCGGCACATCGCTCACGCGGATCGAGGAGACTGCCGCACCGGTCAGAGAAGACAACAACACGCGACGAAGCGCATTGCCCAGTGTGGTCCCATAGCCGTTTTCCATGGGGCTGATCACAAAGCGTCCATAGCTCTGTGTGCCAACCTCACACTCGATCTGAGGTAACACAAGATTCAACAACGTCCACTCTCCTAGTTCCCTGCGACAAGAAAACCAGCGTCTGCTCCCCAGGGGGAGCGGGCAAGACCGATGTCCAGACTCTACACCCTGTCTGCGCAGAAGACAGGCGGACGGCACAAGCCCAAGCGCTTGCCTTCAATTAACGGCTATAGTACTCCACAACCAACTGCTCATCGACCGTCACCTCAATATCGTCACGCGACGGAAGATGGTCCACGCGCACGCTGCCGTCGACTGGATCCAGCGACAACCATGCGGGTGGGGCGTGCTCGGCAAGTATCTCGCGCACTTGGCGAAAATACGTCCGATCGCTGCTGGACGGATGGATAGAGACGACGTCGCCTTCCCTCAGCAACGCCGAGGGAATGTCACAGCGTTGTCCGTTCACATCGACATGCCCGTGCGAAACCAGTTGGCGGGCCTGGGCACGAGAACTCGCCAGTCCCATCCGATACACGACATTGTCGAGCCGTGTCTCCAGCAAGGCCAACAGGTTAGTCCCGGTAATGCCCGGCAGCCGCATTGCCTCGCGGTAATAGCGACGGAACTGCGTCTCCAGCACGCCATAGATCCGGCGCAGTTTCTGCTTCTCTCGCAACTGCTGCCCGTACGCCGATGTCCGACGACGCCGGAACTGCTGCTCGAACCCGTGCTCCCCAGGCGGGTAAGCTCGACGTTCGACCGCGCACTTGGGCGAATAGCAGCGCTCACCCTTCAGAAATAGCTTTTCACCTTCACGCCGGCACAGCTTGCACACCGGTCCGTTGTATCTCGCCATACTGCCTCCTCCTACACACGCCGCTTCTTTGGCGGACGGCACCCGTTGTGCGGAACGGGCGTCACATCCGCAATAGCGCGGACACGCAGTCCCGAAGCCTGCAGCGCGCGAATCGCCGCTTCCCGTCCGGGGCCCGGCCCCTTGACCAGTACCTCGACTTCCCGCATACCATTGTCCATCGAGGTCCTGGCTACATTCTCTGCCGCCAGGCGCGCCGCATAGGGCGTGCTCTTGCGCGAGCCCTTGTACCCTACCGTCCCACCGCTCGCCCAGGCAATGGTATTGCCTTCCATATCTGTAATCGTTATGATCGTGTTATTGAACGTGGCGTGGACGTGCGCCTGTCCCATCGGCACATTCCTGCGCACACGCCGTGATCCCCCGCGAGATCCCCGAGGGCTTCTCCTTCGTCCCATTTTGCCTCCTCACGATGGCAATGCGTTCTACCTACTTTTTCTTTGCTCCACGACGGCGACCACGGCCTGCCACGGTCTTTTTGGGTCCCTTGCGCGTACGCGCATTCGTCTTGGTTCTCTGCCCGTGAACGGGGAGACCGCGCCGATGCCGCAACCCGCGATAGCACCCAATCTCTATCAGCCGCTTGATGTTCCCGCTCACTTCACGGCGGAGGTCTCCCTCGACCCGATAGTTACGCGAGATGACCTCGCGCAGACGCGCGATTTCGTCCTCGGCCAGGTCACGGATCCGCGTATCAGGATTGATGCCTGCCTGGCCCAAGATCTCGTTGCTCGTCGAACGGCCGATGCCATAGATGTACGTCAGCCCAATCTCAACCCGCTTCTCACGCGGGAGATCGATGCCCGCAATACGCGCCATGTCGACCCTCCTTAGCCCTGTCGCTGCTTATGGTTCGGATTCTGGCAGATCACGCGTACAACGCCTTTTCTACGCACGATCTTGCACCTGGGGCAACGCCGCTTCACACTTGCCGATACCTTCACCGTAACTCCTCCTATATCAATCTAAACGCGTTAGGATTTCTGCTTCATCACTCGTGATGGCAACCGTATGCTCGAAATGCGCGGACAGCTTGCCATCTGCGGTTTCCACTGTCCACCCATCGGCCAGCACCCGCGTTCGCCAGGTGCCAACGTTCACCATCGGTTCCAATGCGATCGTCATACCCGGTTCGAGCGGATAGTCTCGCATCCGAGGGTTATAGTAATTAGTCACCTGTGGGTCCTCGTGCATCTCATGACCGATGCCGTGCCCTGTATACTCGCGTACGACCTCCAAGCCGTGCCCACGCACGTACTTTTCGATCGCCTTCGAGATATCACTCGTGCGCCCTCCAGCCCTCGCCTGGGAGATACCAGTAGCCAGCGCACCTTGTGTGACCTCAATCAGCCGACGTGCTTCCTTGCTCACCTGTCCTACGGCAAGCGTGATGGCGCCGTCGCCCTGGTAGCCTTTATAGATCGTGCCTACATCGATACTGATGATATCACCCTCGTGCAGCACCCGCGTCGGACTCGGTATGCCGTGCACGATCTCCTGGTTCAGCGAAGCACAGATCGACGCCGGAAAGTCATTCACACCACGATGCGGATATCCCTTGAAGGAGGGAATCGCATCATGGCCACGAATGATCTCTTCCGCAGCCTCGTCCAGCTCTGCAGTTGTGACGCCCGGTGCAACCAGGTCGGCCATCGCCTCCCAGACCAGGGCCACAATGCGTCCGGCGCTACGCATGAGCGAGATCTCGCTTGCCTTCTTGATCACGATCGCCATTGCTTTGCCCTCTGAACCCCAGCCAGCAGTGCATCGTACACGGTATCGACACCTGGCTCACCGTCGATCTCGACCAGCACCCCGGCCTGGCGATAGTAGTCGATCACGGGCTGCGTCTGCTCCATATAGACATCGATCCGTCTCTTGTGCGTTTCAGGCGTATCGTCCGGACGCTGGTACAACGCACCCCCACACACATCGCAGACACCTTCGACCTTGGGCGGGTTGAACAACTGGTGATAGATAGCACCACAGTCTCGGCAGGTCCACCTGCCGCCCAACCGCGCCAATAGGATCTCCTCACGTACCCGGATATAGGGCGCGACCGAGATAGAGTGGCCACCTTTGGCCAACTCCCGATCCAGCGCCTCTGCCTGCGGTAGCGTGCGCGGAAAGCCATCCAAGATAGCACCGCCCTCGCAGTCCGGTCGGGACAGGCGATCCATCACCATCGCGATCGTGACATCGTCCGGAACCAGGTCACCTTTGTCCATGTAGGACTTGGCCAAGAGCCCGAGCTCGGTCTCGCGGCTTAGGTGCTCGCGGAACAAGTCACCACTCGATACGTGAGCCATGCCCAGTTCTTCAGAGAGACGAGCTGCCTGCGTGCCTTTTCCGGCACCAGGCGCCCCGAGAAGTACGACGTACAACGGCTGTCCAGACATCCCGCTCTCCCTGCCCTGCTCGGTCCCTCTAGCGAATGAAACCTTCATAGTGCCGCATCCGCAGTTGGGCCTCGAGCTGCTTCATCGTATCGAGCACGACACCGACAGCGATAATCAGGCCCGAGCTAGAGACGATCAGTCGTGCCGACTGTGTGACCGTCTCGATACCTAGGCCGTTCAGCAACAGGTTCACCAACCAGGGCAAGATCGCGATCAACCCCAAAAAGACTGCACCGACCAGCGTGATACGTCGCAGCACGCCCATCAAATAGTCGTGCGTACGCCGGCCCGGACGGATGCCCGGGATAAAGCCCCCCTGGCGCTGCAGCATATCGGCCATGTCCTGTTGCTGAAAGATCACGTCCGTATAAAAGTAGGTAAACCCGAGCACCGTCACGAAATATAGCACATAGTAAAACGAGCTATTGCCGTTGAACAACCCAGAGATGACGTTTGCTATCTGGCTTACTGTCTGCGAGTTCGAGTTCACAAAGTACGACGCGATCACACCCGGAAAGATCAAGAACGACTGGGCAAAGATCAGCGGGATCATACCGGCCGAGTTGACGCGCAGCGGGATAAAGGTGCTCTGTCCACCAGCTACACGCAGTCGACTCCCGCGCATTCCCAGAACCCGCTTCCCGTACTGCACCGGGATACGGCGCTGCCCCTCCTGCACCAACACGATGACCGCTACGGTCATCACAGTAACAAAAGCGAACGTCAAGAGCTGGACCCACTGGCCCCACAGGCTCCCCAAACGGGCAGGGATGCCGGACACGATTCCACCAAAGATGATGATCGAGAGCCCGTTGCCAATCCCGTCATTGGTGATCAGCTCGCCAAGCCAAATCGCGAACATTGTTCCTGCAACCATCGTAAACAGCGTTGATATCGTTGGCAAGATCGCGCCCGGCGTGAACCCGAAATACTCGGTCGGGATCACTCCATACGCCACCTGCAACGTGCGTACTTGGCCATATCCTTGCAGCAACGTCAGGGGAATGGTCAGAAGATACTGATACTGATTCAGCTTGGCCTGGCCTGCTTCGCCCTGCTTCTGCAGCTCCTCCAGCGCCGGCACCAGAGGCGTCAGCAACTGAAAGATGATCGACGCAGTAATATATGGCGACACGCCCAGCATCATGACCGAAAAGTTGGTCATCGCCCCACCGGAGAACATGTCGAGCAGGTTCAGCAACTGATTCTCTTGTGCGATCTGCTGCAGCACCGTCCGGTTGATGTTCGGCAACGGCACGTGAGCGGCCAAGCGGTAGATCACCAGGATCAAGAAGGTGATCAACAACTTGCGCCGCAGGTCGGGCAGCTTGAAGGCATTCACCACGCCTTGTAACATTACTCTCTCCTTGGCCCAATTGGCCTTTCCCGGAGACTTCTCACATTACTCATTTCCAGGTCGAGCTTTGATGACTTGATAGGCGGTCTCGGCCTAGTAGGGCAAGAGCTCGATCTCGCCGCCTGCCGCCTCAATCTTGGCCTTTGCAGACGAGGAGAAGCGGTGTGCCCGCACCGTCAGGGGGCTGCTCAGTTCGCCTTCGCCCAGGATCGCGACTGGTTCTGAAGCGTCCCGGATGATGCCCGCACCAGCGAGCGTTTCCGGCGTCACTTCATTCTCAAAATCGGCAATACGATACAGGTTGACAGCAACATACTCGATCCGGTTCTCGTTGCGGAAACCACGTTTCTGAGGCAGACGTCGGACCAGCGGCAACTGCCCACCCTCAAAGTAGGGCCGTACGCCGCCACCGGCACGCGAGTTCTGTCCCTTGGTTCCACGACCTGCTGTCTTGCCCTTGCCTGCAGCAATGCCTCTTGCCTTGCGCATCCGGCGCTTTTTGGCCCCAGGAGCGGGCTGCAAATCGTGCAGCTTCATACCTGCTATCCTCCAGCCCGACAGATGAGTCGAGCGAACTAGTCAACCTCTTCCACTTCCACGAGATGCTCGACCTTGCGCAGCATACCGCGCATGACATCGTTGTCCTGCACCTCGACCACCTCGCCCAGCCGCCGGAGCCCAAGGGCGCGGATCGTGCCCTTCTGGCTTTCTGGGTAGCCGAGCGCGCTCTTGACGTACTCGACGCGCAGCTTCTTCTCACTCATGGGTCTGGCTCCACGGAGGGCGGACATCCGACAGAGGAACGCCACGCATACTGGCCACTTGCTCTGCGCTGCGCATGCCTTGCAGTCCCTCGACAGTTGCCGTTACCACGTTCAGGATGTTCGAGCTGCCGAGCGACTTGGAGAGGATATCCCTCACGCCAGCCGCTTCTACAACAGCGCGCACGCCACCACCCGCGATAACACCCGTTCCACGCGACGCCGGCTTGAGCAGTACCTTGGCACCGCCGTGCTCGGCCAGGACCTCGTGCGGGATCGTCGAGCCCATCAGCGCAACAGTCGTCATGTTGCGACGCGCACGGGCGGCACCTTTACGAATGGCGTCGGGCACGCTACGGGCCTTGCCGACGCCGACGCCAACCTGCCCCTTGTTATCTCCAACGACGACGATGACACGGAACCCAAAGCGGCGCCCACCCTGGATCACCTTGGCGACACGTGCGATATCGACAATACGCTCGTCGAGTTCTTCCCGTTCCTCGTAGCGATTTCTCTGTCTACTCATCATTCCTCCACAGTCACGGCACGCTAGAACTTGAGCCCAGCATCGCGAGAGGCATCAGCTAGTGCTTTCACACGGCCATGGTATAGATAACCGCCGCGGTCAAAGACAACCTGGGTCACGCCGCTGGAAAGCGCCTTTTCTGCCAGTTTCTTGCCCACCACCTGGGCCTGCTCCGTCTTGCTCAGGCCTACAACTTGGTCGCGCACGTCCGCATCGAGCGTGGAGGCCGAGACCAGCGTCTGTCCTACCGTGTCGTCGATAATCTGTGCATAGATATGCTTCAAACTACGGAACACACTCAGGCGCGGTATCCGCGACGTACCTGACATCTGCCGGCGCACCCGCTGGTGGCGCCGTTTGCGTGCAGCGCTCCGTGTTTCCTTCATCTAATCCCTCCTGTACAAAGCAGGTTCTGTGCAGCTCGCTAACGAACGCTAGCCGACCTTGCCGGCCTTGCCGGCCTTGCGACGAACATACTCGCCGCGATACCGTACGCCTTTGCCCTTGTACGGCTCTGGCGGCCGCCATGCACGAATGTCGGCAGCGACTTGGCCGACGACCTGCTTGTCGATCCCTCGAACGACGACGCTTCCGACCAACTCGCGGTTTGCCCTGTCACCCGGGATCACTTCAAAGTTGACCCCTGGCGGAGGAACGACCTCGATGGCATGAGAGTGCCCGAGCTGCAGCACGAGGTTGTCGCCGCGCATCAGGGCGCGATAGCCCACACCATAGATGTCCAGCGTCTTGCTAAAGCCGCTGTGTACACCGGTCACCATGTTGTTGATCAATGCACGCGTCAGCCCGTGCAGCGCCTTGTGCTGTCGCTGATCCGAAGGACGAGAGACTACAATTTCGCCATCCGACACGTCGACAGAAAGATCGGGATGGACTGCCTGCTCTAGCTCACCCTTGGGCCCCTTGATCTTGACTGCGTTCCCACTGATCTTTACCTCGACCCCATCCGGGATGGGAACGGGCATATTCCCTATTCTTGACACCGCAACACCTCCACAGATTCCCCTTCTGCCCCCAACGCTTCAGCCCTTTGGCTTCGCCCCGGAGCTGGAGAATACCGGGCTACCAGACGTAGCACATCACTTCGCCGCCCACGCCCACCTTGCGGGCCTGGCGATCGGTCATGACACCTTTTGGCGTGGACATAATGGCAATGCCCAGACCGCTCATCACCCAGGGGATCTCGTCGTGCCCGACATAGATCCGGCAGCCAGGTTTGCTGATCCGCTTGAGGCCGCTAATCACCGACCGCCGTTCCTTGCGCTCGCCAACGTACCTCAACCAAACACGCACTTGCGGCTGCGGGTGATCTGGGATCACGTCATAGTTCTGTACAAAGCCCTGCTCCTTCATGATACTCAGCATCGCGAGCTTGAGCTTGGAGCTGGGCACGACCACTGACGTGTGTCCTGCCATCAAGGCGTTTCGGATGCGCGTCAGCATATCCGCAACAGGATCTGTCATCATCTCTCAAAACCTTTCCACAGGGTGTGTAGCATCAGTCCCGTCGCGCACGACCTACCAGCTCGACTTGACCACGCCAGGAATCTGCCCCTTCAATGCTAGCTCGCGGAAGCAGATCCGGCACAATCCGAAACGCCGCATATAGCCTCTCGGCCGGCCGCACAGTTGGCAGCGATTCCGCACGCGTACCTTGTACTTGCGACGCTGTTCCCGATATGGCATACAAGTCTTTGCCAAACTAACCTCCTCCCACAGGCACGCTAACCCGCGCCACGTGGCTACAACTCACTGCGTGCAAACGGCATCCCCAGCAGCGCCAACAGGTGTCGACCCTCTTCGTCCGTTTCGGCGGTGGTCACGATCGAGACCTCCAAACCGCGGACCCGGTCCACCGTATCATAGTTGACCTCTGGGAAAACCAACTGCTCGCGAAAACCAAGTGTATAATTGCCTCGTCCATCGAAAGAGTTGGGCGACACGCCCCGAAAGTCACGTCGCCGCGGCAAGGCCACGTTGCATAGCCGATCCATAAAGTCCCACATGCGAGTGCCGCGCAACGTAACCTTGGCCCCAATCTGCCGCCCCTCACGGAGCTTGAAACTGGCGATTGACTTGCGCGAGCGCGTGATGACCGGCTGTTGCCCGGTAATCGCACGCAGGTCCTCGGTCGCCGCGTCCAGGGCCTTTGCGTTCTGCAAAGCCTCCCCCAGGCCGACGTTCACCACGACCTTGACCAGGCGAGGCACCTGCATCACGTTCTCGTAACCAAACTCTTCGATCATTGCCGGAACCACCTGATCCCGGTACTGCTCTTTCAACCTGGGCATAACGTTACTCCTCACACCGATCAGTCGATCTGCGCCTGGCAGTGCTTGCAGACGCGTACCTTGCTTCCGTCTGTCACTTCATATGCCACGCGAGTTGGCTCCTGGCAGTTTGGGCATACCAGCATCACATTCGAGGCATCGACCGGCGCCTCCAGCTCGATGCGTCCGCCTTGCGTCTGCTGACGACCGGCCGGGACCGCGCGCTGGTGCTTGATCACAATGTTGACACCCTCGATAATGACCTCATTCTTGCGTGGGTGAACAACACGGACCGTACCGCGCATCCCCCGGTCTTCCCCCCGGATAACCTCTACTGTATCTCCCGCTTTAATCCTCATGCTATTCCTCCTGCAGGGCATCTGCCTCGACGCCGACCGTGGCGTCCGGCCTCGTCGTTCCGCTGCACCCTACGTTCTACAGCACCTCTGGCGCCAAGGAGACGATGCGCATGAACCCTTTTTCGCGCAGCTCACGCGCAACGGGCCCAAAGATTCGAGTGCCTTGCGGGTTGCTGCTCAATGGATCCAGGATCACCGCTGCATTATCGTCAAATCGGATCGTTGTGCCATCCAAACGCCCGATCGGCTTCTTGGTGCGAACAATGACAGCCCGCACGAGTTCGCCCTTTTTCACCGACGCCGTGGGGGTCGCCTGCTTGACTGAGGCAACGATCACATCGCCGATCGAACCATACCGCCGCCTCGATCCCCCGGTCACGCGGATACACTGGATCTCGCGCGCCCCCGTATTATCAGCCACCACAAGGTGGGTCTCCTGCTGAATCATCTCTCACTCCTTAGCCAGCCTGTTCGAGGATCTCCTGGACGACCCATCGCTTTTGACGGCTCAAAGGGCGCGATTCGACAATGCGAACCAGGTCTCCGATATGGCAGGCATTCTCCTCATCGTGCGCCTTGTACCTTTTGACCGCACGAATGACCTTCTTGTACCGGCGATGTCGATAGAGACGGTCTACCACCACGACCACGGTCTTGTCCATCTTGTCGCTCACCACGCGACCCTCTAGCGTTCGCTTCTGTCCCTGCATCCCTACTCCTCCTCTGCAAGTTCCCGCTGGCGGAGCACCGTCAGCAGCCGAGCGACATCCTGGCGCGCCGCCTTGAGCACGTTGTGATCGCGGATCTGCGCCGTCGCCCACTGGAACCGCAGATTGAACAGGTTCGCGCGTGCCGTCTCGATCTCACGTCGGATTTCTTCCGAGGTAAGTAATCGTATCTCTGACACTCTCATGCTCAGGCACCTCCTGCCAGCTCTTGGCGAGCCAAGACCTGGCACTTGATGGGCAGCTTGTGCGCTGCCTGTGCCAGGATGTACCGGGAGGTCTCGTCGTCCAACCCGGTTACCTCGAACAGTACGCGCCCGGGCTTGACCACAGCCACCCAGTACTCCACCGGTCCCTTGCCCTTGCCCATCCGGGTCTCGGCAGGCTTTTTGGTCACAGGCTTGTCAGGAAAGATGCGGATCCAGTACTTGCCGTGTCGGCGCACCTCGCGCACGATCACACGGCGTGCCGCCTCGATCTGCCGACTGGTCAACCAGCATGGCTCCAAGGCCTGCAATCCGTACTCACCAAAGCTGACCTCGGTGCCACGATGGGCGCGTCCCTTGAGACGTCCTCGAAACTGCTTCCTGAATTTGACGCGTTTAGGCATCAACATGGCACATGACTCCTCACTACATCGCACGCTAGCATCCACTTGGGATGCGCATACGGCTGTATTCAACGCTACCCTGGGACTTCTTGTTCCTCTTGGCCTATGACCTCGCCCTTGTAGATCCAGACCTTGACCCCGATGCGGCCATAGGTGGTCAATGCTTCGGCACGAGCAAAGTCGATATCGGCACGAAGCGTATGGCGCGGGATCCGGCCCTCGTTCACCGTCTCGCGGCGAGCCATCTCGGCTCCAGACAGCCGCCCGCCACAGGCGATCATGACACCCTCGGCACCGGCGCGCATCGCCTGCTGCACGGCTCGTCTCATCGCACGCCCGTGCGAGATACGCCGTTCGAGCTGGCTGGTGATGTTCTCTGCCACCAGATAGGCATTCAAGTCCGGCCGGTCGACCTCTTGGACCTCGACCTTGATCCGCTTGCCGGTCTTGTCTTCCAGGTTCTGGCGCAACTGCTTGACTGATGCACCACGCCGGCCGATGATAATGCCGGGCTTGGCCGTGTGGATAATCACGATCACCTGGTTCGGCAAGCGCTCGATCTCGATCTCGGCAATGCCCGCGTGCCCTGCCTCTTCGCGGATCATGTCGCGGATGTGCTTGTCTTCGACGAGGCGCTCCACGTACTCCTCGCCTTCGGCATACCAGCGCGACTTCCAGGTCTTGATGATGCCTAGCCTAAACCCAAATGGATGAACCTTTCGTCCCAACGGCTTCCTCCTCGATCCAAACCAGGGCCACGATTCGTGGCGCTGGCTACTCGTACTCGTATTCTTCCAATATCACCGTGATGTGCGACGAACGGCGCAGTATCGGCTTGAACCGCCCACGCGCACCAAAGCGCCGCCATTTCCGCAGTGGGGCAGCATCGACATAGACCCGCGAGACATACAGATCTTCCCGCGTCAGGCCAAAGTTCTCCTCTGCATTGGCAACAGCCGATCGAAGTACCTTGTAGACGTGCTTTGCCGCAGCCTGGGGCATGAAACTGAGCATCTGCAGCGCTTCCTCGGCGTCCTTGCCCCTCACTTGATCGACGACCAGGCGGGCCTTTTGCGGCGACACGCCGATGTGCCGTGCTACAGCCTTGACTTCCGTGCGTAGATATTCCTCCGACATAGTTGGTCCTTCCTTGTACCTCACATCAGGCACTATGGACGATGCCCAGAGCAAGCGTAGCTTAGCGCCTGATCCGTTCCCGGGCCATGTGCCCGCGGAACGTGCGGGTTGGCGCGAACTCGCCGAGGCGGTGCCCAACCATGTTCTCCGTAATGTACACCGGAACGTGACGCCGCCCGTCGTGTACCGCAATGGTGTGGCCCACCATCTGTGGGAAGATGACCGAGGCCCGCGACCACGTCTTGATCACGCGCTTCTCACCACGCTGGTTCATCGACTCTATCTTGCGGAGCAACTTGGGACTGATATAAGGTCCCTTTTTCAGCGATCTGGACACACTAACCTCCCTGCCGTTTGCCGCTGCCTCGACGGCGCACGATGTACTTGTCTGTCCTCTTGTTTCGACGCGTACGCTTGCCCAACGTCTTTTTACCCCATGGGCTCTTGGGGCTCGGCATACCGATCGGGGAACGGCCCTCTCCACCACCGTGCGGGTGGTCGCGCGGGCTCATTGCCGAACCGCGCACCTTGGGCCGGCGGCCCAGCCAACGCCTGCGCCCGGCCTTGCCGAGCTGTACTAGTCCGTGCTCGGCGTTGCCGACCTGGCCGATCGTCGCCATACACTCTTGCGAGATCAGCCTGATCTCACCTGACGGCATCCGCAACTGCGCATAGTTGCCTTCTTTGATCAGGATCTGAGCTGCGGTGCCGGCTGAGCGCGCGAGTTGCCCGCCGCGGCCCGGATGCAACTCGACGTTGTGCACCGTGGTGCCCTGCGGAATGAGGCGAATCGGCAGCGCATTGCCCACGTGCGGTTCGGCCTCGGCGCCGCTCAGCACCTCATCTCCCACCGTCAGTCCCAGCGGGGCCAGGATATAGCGCCGCTCACCGTCGGCATACAGAAGCAGCGCGATCCGAGCCGACCGGTTCGGGTCGTACTCGATCGACTCGACGCGAGCGGGTACACCCAATTTGTCGCGGCGAAAGTCGACGACACGGTACCGGCGCTTGTGCCCGCCACCGCGCCTGCGTACTGTGATCTTGCCTCGGAAATTCCGGCCCGCGCGCTTGTACAGCGACTTGAGCAGTGAACGCTTGGGCTGCGTACGCGTAATCTCCTCGAAATCAGAACCGCTCATGTCACGTCGCCCGGGCGAAGTCGGCTTGTATGCTTTGATCCCCATTCTCCGTCAGCTCCCTCTCACAACCGGTGGTGAAACCACAGCCTCACGGCCTGGTCACCCACGGTCGAAAGCTACACACCCTCGAAAATGTCCAGGCGCTGTCCCTCGGCGATCGTGACGATCGCCTTTTTCCACGCCGGTTTGCGGGTCACGACCCGCCGCCCATAGCGTCCCAGCTTGGGTTTGACGCGCATCGTGCGCACGCTGATCACGTCCACATCAAAGATCTGCTCTACGGCATTCTTGATCTGTGCCTTGTTCGCGCGCCAATCGACCTCGAACGCATACTTCGGTTCGTACAACTCTGCCTGGAACCGGGTCTTTTCTGTGTCAATCGGCCGTTTCAGGATCTGGTATATATTCATCTGGATCCTCCAGCATCTAGCCCAGGATCTGCTCGATCACTGTCAGCGATTCCTGCGGGAGGACCAAATAGTCATAGCCCAACAGGTCTCGGATATTCAAATAGCTCGCCCGCAACGTCTTGACATTGGGCAAATTACGCGCCGAAAGCTCGACGTTCTCATTCTTGTCCGGCAGCATGATCAGCACGCTGCCACCCAGGCTCAAGCGGTCGATCATCGTCTTGATCTCGCGCGTCTTGGGCGTGTCCAGTGCCAGCGCGTCGAGCACGACCACCTGCTTATCCTGTGCCTTGACCGTCAATGCCGAGCGGTACGCTGCGCGGCGCATCCGGCGAGGCATCTTTTTCTCATAGCTGCGCGGCTTGGGACCATGCACCACGCCACCGCCTGGCCACAGGTTCACCTTCATCGAGCCGTGTCGCGCACGGCCGGTGCCCTTCTGACGGTAGATCTTGCGCGTCGAGCCACTTACCTCGCCACGCGTCAACGTATGGTGTGTCCCACGGCGGGCATTCGCCAACTGCCGCTCGAAAGCCTGGTGCATCAGCGGCTTGCTGACGGGCGCCATGAAAATGCTGTCCTGTAATTCCACTTCACCGACCGTCTCGCCTGCCATGTTACGCATTGGAACCAACATAGTACTTCTCCTACATATCGTGGGCCGTGCGCCTTCCCGGCGCCTAGGGCACCAGACTATTGCTTGCGTGCCGCCTGCACCATCACGATGCCACCGTTCGGGCCGGGAACACTACCCATCACCAGCAAGAGATTGCGCTCAGCATCGGCCAGGACCACCTCGATGTTCTGCGACGTACAGCGCGAGTTGCCCATATGGCCGCCCATCTTCTTGCCCTTCCACACCCGGCCCGGCCAGGTGCAGGCGCCAATCGCACCAGGAGCGCGTACCCGGTCTGTCTGGCCGTGCGTCTTGGGCTGACGACGGAACCCGTGTCGCTTGATCGTGCCTGCGAACCCGCGGCCCTTGGTCTTGCCGACGATATCCACGTGCTCTCCTGCCTGAAAGATGTCGGCCGTGATCGGCTGCCCAACCTGGTACTCTGACACATCCCCTGTCCGGAACTCGCGCAACACACGCAGGTTCCGCCCTGCACGCCGCAAGTGGCCGCGCTGCGGCAGGTTCAGGCGCCGTAGCTCACACTCGTCAAAGCCGATCTGTACGGCAGAATAGCCGTCATTGTCTTCCGTCTTGATCTGCGTCACGTAACACGGCCCTGCCTCAATGACGGTGACCGGGAGCACCTCACCGGTCTCATCAAACACCTGTGTCATGCCCAACTTGCGGCCCAGAATGCTTTTCATCGTTTGTTCGGGCCCAGGGACTGTCCGCCAACTGGCTGCATCATCCCTTTACGGCCCTCCCTCCTTTGTCTGACAAAGTGGCGTCATGGATCGCGCATTGAGATTCTCGCTGCCCATCCTTACAAGGCCGGAACCCGTACGCGTCCGGTAATCGACTAGGACTACAGCTTGATCTCGATGTCAA
>CAZLMZ010000026.1:16098-22612 GCA_964560475.1 uncultured Anaerolineae bacterium | reverse complement strand
ACAGCCTGGCTCACTTTACCGCCGTAATCATCGGATCCATCTCTATCGGCGCCGCAAAGCGAACGAACGCCTCGATGATGGGGCTCAGATACGCGTCCAGCGCCTGTAGGTCACGCGGGCGCCGCTCCGGCCCCAATACATCGTACAACCGCCATGCATACCACGCACCACTATACGAAGGCAGCACTGGATCAAAACCGATCTCCTCCAGCCAGCGGACCAGCGTCCGCCCGGAGGGATGGGTCAGCGTGCACGTCACCGCGTCCAGCATGTGCGGGCGCAGCCCCTCCAGCGCATCTACGTCCAGCGCCTCGAATGACAGCTCACCACCCTCCGGCACCAGCAGCGCCTCGGCCTGCGCAAGCGTCAGATCCAGGTCCAGACCATAGTGCACGACGCGCTCGCCCTCGATATCGTTGTCAGAGATCATCAGGCGGCAGCCTGCCAGGCTGGAGCCTGCCGTTCCCGGCTGCTCCCCCCCCTCGGCCAAGTCGAGCAGCCAGGCCCCCTGTTTGGGCTCCCCCGCGTAACGCGAGAGCGCCTCATAGCTCATCCGCAGCCGGCCTCCTGGGCGCAGCACACGGTAGAACTCGGCCAGCGTGGCGAACGGGTCTGGCGTCTGCTCCACCGAGGACGCCGCTGTGATGCTATCGAACTCACCCTCCGCAAAGGGCAGCGGCGCTCCCGGTTCGACGTACTCGAACCGCCCATTGTCGATGCCCAGCCGCGCCGCGTTCTCCTGGCAAACTGCCACGCGACGCCGCGAACCCTCGACACCGATCACCTCTCGCACATAGGGCGCCAGGATCAGCGAGGGCCACCCATCTCCCGGCCCGAAATCCAGCACCCTGCCGCCCTCCGTCGAGCGGAGATAGTCGAACAGCGAGCCACGGTCCGCCCAGTGGCCCCGATTCTCCACATCGAAGGGCTGGTAGATGATCGGCAGGCACTGGTCCGACTGCGACGCCATATGGTCATAGAGCAGCTCTCCAGAGCTGCACGGACGCAGCGTCAGCGTCTCGCGGACCCAATCCAGCACGCCTTCTACCACGTCACCCTCGGATCATACCTGCCAGGCGCTGCACGTGGCGCCGTTCCTCGATGATCACGCGCTCTACCGTCTCCTTGCCCCGCTCGGGCACCTTGTCCTGCAGGTCGTGGAAAAAGAGCATGGTCTCTTTTTCGAAACCGATCGCCATGCGCAGCGCCTGCTCCTCGTCCTCCACCTCGTCCGCCGCGGCCAGCGCCTTGTCCGCACCCTCGAAAAAGGCGCTCTGCACCGTCGCATCGAGATAGTCCTGGTACATATCCCACTCTTCGTCGGTCATGAATGGCTGTTCCCGGATCGAGCGGGCGAGCTTCTGAAAGATCCGGTAGTGCGCGACCTCCTGGTTCGCCAGATCCTCGAACAGCGCCCGCACCTCGGGCGAAGCGACCTTTCCGGCCACCGCCCGGTAGAACGCCTCGCCGCTCTTTTCCAACTCCATCGCCAGTTCGGTAATATCTGCAGCACGCAAAATCGCCAAGGTGGACCTCCCCTATTGGTACTGCCAGGCTGTCGTAGATCCCCTTTCAGGGGGGAGCCTGGCGTTCCATCTGGGAGCGCCAGGCTCCAGCCTGGCATGCCGGACGTTCCCAGTCGCCCTTCCTACGCGTTCTGAACCGATTCGAGCACGATCTCGGAAATATCGGCCGCGCGCACGCGGATGCGGTTCTTGCGCGCGCCGTTAAACAAGGTGCGCATGCACTGCTGGCAGGCCGAGACGACGTACTGTGCCCCCGTGGCCTGTGCCTGCAACAAGCGCCGCCGCGCTGCCTCGTTCACCGTGTCGGGGCTAAAGGTTTCTACGTTTCCGCCGCCCCCACAGCACAACGAGTTCTGGTGATGGCTCGCCATCTCGCGCAGCTCGATCCCCGGAATGCTGTTCAACACGTAGCGCGGCTCGTCGTACACGCCGCTGCGCCGCCCCAGGTCACATGGATCGTGATAGGTCACCACCCGTTCCACCGGCCCCAGCGGCAACCGGCCCTGCTCGATCAGCCGTGCCATGTACTCGGTGGCGTGCAGCACTTCCAGCTCCTCTGGAAAGTTGGGCAGCATCTCCGGGTAGATATGCTTCCACGTGTGGTAGCAGGAGGCGCAGGTCGAAACCAGCACCTTGGCCCCCGTCGCCCGCACCCGCTCCAGGTTGTGTGCCGCCAGGTCGCGCATCTTGTCGCTCATCCCGCCGCTGTAGAGCGGGAACCCGCAGCACCATTCCTCCCCGCCGAGCAGCGTGAAATCGACGCCGCTGCGCCCCAGGATCTGCACCATCGCCTGCGGGATGCGGTACGCCATCGGGTAAAAGGACGAGACGCAGCCGACGTACCACAGCACCTCGGCCTGCCGCTTGAGCTCGCCCAGGCTGTTGCCATCGGGCAGGTTGGCGCTCCAGATCAGGCGCGTCTCATTGTCGTCGCCCTTCATATTGTGCGACTGCACGATCATCTCGCTCATCATGCTCAGGGCACGTGGGGTCTCTTGCACCTGCTCCCCGATCACCCATTCGCGGATCTGGCGCATGCTCTCCGACACGTCGATCCCGCGCGGGCAGCGCACCGTGCAGGTGTCGCACGCCGTACACAGCCAGAATGTGCTCGAGCGCGCGATCTCGTCTTTCAAGCCCAACGTCACCATGCGCCACAGCTTGCGCGGCGGTACGTCCATCGCAAAGTAGGTCGGGCAGGAGGAGCTGCACGTCCCGCACTGGAGACAGGTCCCCAGCTTGGCCGCGTCGAACCCCTTTTCCTCAGCGAAATGCAGGTCGATCGCGTCCCCGTTGATCTCCATGATCTGCTCTTCTGTCATCATCCCTCCCACGGTGCGTCGTTCGTGCACCGTTTGAGTGCCTCCGCCGCCCCGCCTTCTCGTCCGCTTGCTTCCCCAGGGACGCGGCGACTGGCACGATAAGGTCTACCACTCAGCCTCCGGCCTGGCGTCGAGGCCCTGCCTCGGCACCAGGCCGGAGCAGAGTCCTCGGGCGAATGCCCGAGGACTCTGGAAAAAGCTGTCTAGGACAGGCCGCTGATCTCGCCCGTCTCCGGATCCAGGTCGATGTCCATGTAGGCCGGATGTGTCGCCAGGCCGGGCATCGTGCTCATCGACCCGATCAGCGGGTAGATAAAGCCTGCACCCACGCTGGCCCGCACCTCGCGCACCGGCATGGTAAAGCCGGTCGGCGCGCCCTTGACCGTTGGATCGTGGCTCAGGCTGAGGTGTGTCTTGGCCATGCAGATCGGCAGGCCACCGAAACCGGCCCGCTCATAGCTCGCGACCTGCTGTTCCGCAACGTCGGTATAGGTCACTTCGCCCGCGCTGTAGATCGTCTTGGCGATGTGCTCGATCTTTTCCTTGATCGACCAGTCGAGCGGGTAGAGGAACTCAAAGTCACCCGGCTTCTCACAAGCGGCGACCACCGCCTCGGCCAGCGCCGCAGCGCCCTCGCCACCCTTCGCCCAGTGCCTGGTCACCACCGCGTCCTCGGCCCCCTCTTCCTTGGCATAGCCTCGGATCATGTCCATCTCGGCCTGCGTGTCGGTGGTAAAGCTGTTCACCGCGACGACGACGGGAATGCCAAAGCGACGCGCGTTGCGGATGTGAGCGCCCAGGTTGGGCAGGCCCGCCTCTAGCAGATCGAGGTTTTCCTCCGTGTAGGCCTTGTCCAGCGGGGCACCGGGCGAAACCTTGGGGCCGCCGCCGTGCATCTTGAGCGCGCGCACCGTCGCGACCAGCACCACCACGTTCGGGATCAGGCCAGAGTAGCGGCACTTGATGTCAAAGAACTTTTCCATGCCGATGTCGGCACCAAAGCCGCTCTCCGTGACCACGTAATCCGCCAGCTTGACCGCGATCTTGTCGGCGATGATCGACGAGTTGCCGTGCGCGATGTTGGCGAAAGGCCCGCAGTGTACGAACGCCGGCTGCCCTTCCAACGTCTGCATCAGGTTGGGCATCAGTGCGTCGCGCATCAACACCGCGGCCGCGCCCGCCACGCCCAGGTCCTCCAGGTTGACCGGATTGCCCTGCCTGTCGAGCCCGATTACCACCTTGCCCACCCGCTCACGCAGGTCGGCGATGCTCGTCGACAGGGCCAGGATCGCCATCAGCTCGCTTGCCACCGTGATGTCATAGCCCGTCTTCCGCGGAAAGACCGGGCTGGGCGAGCCGTCGGCCAGCGTCGGATCGTTCAGGCCGATCTCGATCTGGCGCAGCGAGCGATCGCACACGTCGACCACGCGGTTCCAGGTGATGGTGTCTGGATCGATGTCCAGGCGCCGCGCGACGCCGCGGCGCGCCAGCGCCTCGTCCGTCTGCCGGCTCTCGTGATACATGCGCGTGTCGAGCGCGGCAGCCACCAGGTTGTGTGCGACACCGATGGCGTGGATGTCACCCGTCAGGTGGAGGTTAAAGTCCTCCATCGGGATGATCTGGCTGTAGCCACCCCCGGCGGCACCGCCCTTGATGTTAAAGGTCGGCCCCATGCTCGGCTGGCGAATGCAGCACATCACGTTCTTGCCCAGTGCCGTGCCCATCCCCTGGGTCAGCCCCACCGTGGTCGTGGTCTTGCCCTCGCCGAGTGGCGTGGGCGTGATCGCCGTCACGTCGATGTACTTGCCGTTCGGGCGATCCTTGAGCCGCTCCAGCACGTCGAGCCGGACCTTGGCCTTGCTCCAGCCGTACGGCACGAGCTCCTCGCGCAAGAGCCCTGCTTGTTGTGCAATCTCCAGGATGGGTTTCAGTGTGGCAGCCTGTGCGATCTCGAGGTCGCTGGGTACCTTTGTTGCCATAGAACCGTTCTCCTTTCCGCAGTGTACTTCGAACAGCGATTCGAACCAACGACGCACCGCGAGGGTGCGATCGAACACCAATTTGTGACAATGCCCTATCGGCCGTTCCCGTCTCGGGCAGAAGCCTAGACCAGCACACTCTCCAGTAACTGTGCCACATCCATCACCCGGATCCGGACCCGGTTGGCGCGCGTGGCCCTGGTCAGCGTGCGTTCGCACTGGGGGCAAGCCGAGGCAATGACCTGCGCCTCGACCGCCTGTGCCTCCGCCACGCGCTTGGCAGCCACCTCGGCTCCCAGGTCGGGGTCGAACGTCTCCAGGTTTCCGCCGCCACCGCAGCACAGCGATGTTTCGCGCCGCGAATCCATCTCGACAAAGGTCATGCCCGGCAGCGCGCGCAGCACCTCTCGCGGCGCATCATAGATCCCGCCCTTGCGCCCCAGGTCACACGGGTCGTGGTAGGTCACCACCATCTGCCGGCCAGCCTTCATCGGCAGGCGCCCCTCGTCGACCATCTCGGCCATCACCTCTACGGCGTGAACCACCTCGATCCCCAGGTCCCCGACCACCTCGGGATAGACGTGATGCCACGAATGGTAGCAAGAGGGACAGGTCATGACCACGCGCTTGGCGCCCAGGGCGTGGACCGCCTCCACGTTATGGCGGATCACGGCTTCGGCTGCCTCGACCTGGCCCCCGATCAACAGCGGGTAGCCGCAGCACCATTCCTCGCTGCCCATGGTCGTGTAATCGACGCCCGCCTTTTCCAGGATCGTGACGAACGCCTGCGGCACGGCATAACTCATCGGGTAAAGCGAAGAGACGCATCCCACGAAATACACCGTCTCCGCGCCTACCTTGCGGTCCAGGTTGGGCGGCTGCTCCGCCAGGTTGGTGGCCCAGATCAGCCGGTTGTCGTTCTCGTCACCCGAGATATTGTGCGCCTCGTTGATGCGCGTGCCCAACATGCGCAGCGCGCGCGTGCCCCGTTCCAGCACCTGATCGTGCGACAGGTCCTCGCCATCCGCCATAGCCATGCAGCGCAGCACTTCGATCACCTCGCGCGGATGGAGGTCGTTGGGACAGAACGTGCCGCACGTCTCGCACGTCAGGCAGCGCCAGATGCTGGCATCGCGCAGCAGCATCTTTTCCAGGCCAAACTGCACGGCGCGCATGATCTGTGCCGGGCGATAGGTCATCGCCTGCGCGGTGGGACAGCCCACCGAGCACTTTTGACACTGGTAACAGAGGTACGTATTCTCGCCACAAGCCTCGCGGATCTTCTGGGCCAGATCCGTCGTTGGTGTAATGGCCATAGCTACTCCCTTTCCAGCTTCCCGTGGGATGGTAGAGGCTACGCTGCAGGGCGAGGCAACAGGCCCGCCCGCTCGACGATGATCGGCACCGCCTCTTCCCATTCAATGGCCATGATGTGTACGCCAGCCACGCCCGGGATCTCGCGCACCTGCTGGATGATCTCGACGCAGATGTTGATCCCCTCCTCTTGCCACGCCGCACGCCGCGCCGCCTTTTCCTCGCTGGGAATGCCCTTGATCGCGCCCGACATGCGCGCCACGGTCTCGTCCGGCACGTCCATGCCCGGCACGTTATTCGCCATGTAGCGGGCTGCGCCCGAGCTCTTGATCGGCCCTACCCCGGCCAGGATGTACACGTCGTCCAGCAGGCC
>CAZLMZ010000026.1:0-15998 GCA_964560475.1 uncultured Anaerolineae bacterium | reverse complement strand
CCGAGCTCTTGATCGGCCCTACCCCGGCCAGGATGTACACGTCGTCCAGCAGGCCCAAGTCGCCCGCTCGCTTCATGTACTCGGCAAACTTGGGTACGTTATA
This sequence comes from uncultured Anaerolineae bacterium, assembly GCA_964560475.1. Classification (GTDB taxonomy): domain Bacteria; phylum Chloroflexota; class Anaerolineae; order JAFGEY01; family JAFGEY01; genus BS750m-G44. The sequence continues at coordinate 15,895 of CAZLMZ010000026.1, read as the reverse complement.
AATCAACTGTGTCTGGATAAAATCGGCGCCCGCCTTGACCTTCTTGGCCAGCCGGTATGGACGGAACTCGAACGGATCGCCGAATGGGTTCGCGGCAGCGCCGATGAAAAAGCGCGGCGGCACCTTCATCTTGTCACCGCACTGCACGACGGCCTCGTCGCGCATACCCTTGACCATCATCAGCATCCCAATCGAGTCCATGTCAAACACGTTCTTGGCCATCGGATGGTTGCCAAAGGTCTGGTGGTCGCCGGTCAGGCACAACACGTTCTTGATCCCCAATGCCGACGCCCCCAGCAGATCCGACTGCATCGCTATCCGGTTCCGGTCGCGGCAGGTCATCTGCATGTTGGGTTCGATCCCCAGGGCCAGCAGTTGGGCCCCCACGGCGATCGACGACATGCGGACGACCGCGGTCTGGCAGTCAGTGATGTTGACCGAGTCCACCGTGCCGACGAAATGCTGGGCCTTTTCGTGGATCACTTCTGCATTCGCATCGGTGGGCGGGCCCAGCTCGCCTGTCACGGCAAAGTGGCCGGCACGAAGCACCTTTTCCAGGTTGCTGCCAGCGACGTACCCGTTTCCTTCCACCATATTTCCTCTCCTTGCCAGGTTGTCGCAGATCCCCTTCAGGGGGGAGCCTCGAATTCCCCTCGCCCCGGCCGCGGGCCGGGATAATTCGACGTGTATCCGGTCGCCTACAGGCGCAGATCTTCGCGCACGATCTTGCGCTGGCCCCCGTCGCGGCTAGCGCGCCAGTTCTTCATCGTGTTCAGCTCGAGCAGCAGGTCCAGCTTGCCCAGCGCCGACATGCGGTCGTAGATCAACTGCCACGCACAGGGCGTCTCGCGGTCGACCTCGCACACCCCATTTTGCGAACCGCCACAGGGGCCATTGAGCAGGCTCTTGGCACAACGTGAGATCGGGCAGATCCCACCCGTCGTGCCCAGGACACAGTCCCCACACGCCTGGCAGCGCTCTTCCCACACCCCCTGCTCCGTGGGCTGCCCGAGAAAGGTCGTATTCAAGCCGGGCAGCGTCTGGATCGTCGGGAACTGCTCGTTGATCGTCTGCACCCCGATCCCACAGGCGAGGGACAACACGGCGTCTACCTGGGGCAGCAGCTCGGCGATCGCCTCGTTGTATTCGTACTCGCACTGCCGCTGCACCGTCGCCTCCAGGAATTCGGTCTGGATCCCGTCCAGCCGCGTGGCCATACGCAGCGACGAGGCCAGGATCCCCACCTCCTTCTCGCCACCGGCAAAACAGACGGTGACGCACGTGCCACATCCCAGCACCAGCACCTTGTCGTAGCCCGAGACGAGCTGCTTGAGCTCGTCCAGGGGTTTCTGTTCAGCAACGATCATCGTTGGCTCCTCCTATGTTCGTAACGGATTCGGGCCCAGTTCCCGGATGCGATCCGTCATCTGGATGGCAATCTCGGCCCACCGCTTGCCCTCGGCGGAAGAAAGAAAGACCATCTCCAACCGCTCTCCGCCCAGGCCAATCTGGCCCAGCAGGCCCTTGACGTAATTCACCCGCCGTTCCGCTGCTACATTACCTTCCAGGTAATGACAAGTGCCCTTCAGTCAACCGGCGACCAGCACACCATCCGCGCCGCGCTCAAAGGCGCGCAGCAGGTACAGGGCGTCTACCTTGCCCGTGCACGGCACCTGCACGACCTTGACGTTCGTCGGATAGGCCAGCCGCATCGAGCCGGCCAGATCGGCGGCGGCATACGCGCAATAATGGCAAGCAAAGGCCACGATCTGTGGCTCGAACCGGACGTCCGTGCCCACGCCACCCTCCTGCCCCCACTTATGCCGGTACCACTTCTGCAACGCGCCTGTCGCCCTCGAACAGCGCCTCTATCTTGGCCAGGAGCTGCTCGTCGCGGTGATGCTGCAACTGGATCGCCTTGGCCGGACACTCGCCCGCGCACAGCCCGCAGCCACGACACGCTGCCGGCGCGATCTCGGCTGCACCCATGATCCCACCTGCGCCGACCAACGCCATGTTGATGACCGGCACATCGTACGGACAGACCCGCACGCAGGTCAGGCACCCGGTGCATCGCTCTGTATCCACGACGGCGATCGGCCCGCCCACCTGCAGCGCGTCCTGCGAGAGGATCGACGCAGCGCGCGCTGCCGCTGCCTGAGCCTGGGCGATCGCCTCGTCCAAGAACTTGGGATACTGGATCGCCCCGCACAGGTACGCACCCTCGCTCGGGAAATCCACCGGCTGCAGCTTGAGGTGGGCCTCGAGCATGAATCCATCCAGCGTGCACGCAAACCGCATCCGCTCCGCCAGCTCGCGCGTGCCGGCTGCCGGCACCATTGCCACCGAGAGGACCACGGCATCGGGCGCCAGTGCCACCGGCACGTGCAGCGTGGGATCGTTGACCGTGACCTGCACGCCATCGCCATCCGCCCGCACCTCGGGCTTGTGTGCCTCATCGTAGCGGATAAAGGCCACGCCCGCTCTCCGTGCCTCCTCGTAAATCTGCTCGCGGAAGCCATAGGTGCGAATGTCCTTGTACAGCACGAATACCTGCAGCGCCGGGTTCAGCTCTTTCAGCCGCAGCGCGTTCTTGGCTGCCACCGTGCAGCACACCCGGCTGCAGTAGAAATCGGAGGCCGAACCTTCATCCCACGGCCCCACACACTGGATCATGACCACCTGTCTCATCCCGCGCGGGTCCAGCGTGCCCTCCGCCAGGCGCGCCTCCAGATCCCCCTGCGTCATGATCCGCGGGTCGCTGCCCAGCCCATAGGCCGGCCCGGCATACTCTTCCGCTCCCGTGGCCACGATCACCACGCCGTGCTCGATCAACTGCTGCCGGGCGCCGCCTACCTCCTGCACCGTGGTCCGCATATTGCCGACATAGCCGTCGTGCTTGGCCACCGTGTAGCCGGTGTGCACCTCGATGCGCTCGCTCGCCGCAACGCGTTCCAGCAGGCCGGACAGGAAGGCCTGCACATCGCCGCCCAGCGCGTCCTGGTCGATCCGCCGCGCCCGCCCGCCCAAGACCGGTTCCCGCTCCACCAGGTGCACGTCGTATCCCTGCTCGGCCAGGTTGAGCGCCGCCGTCATCCCCGCCACCCCACCGCCGAGGACCAGGGCGCGGTGGTCAAAGGTCTGCGGCTCGGTGTGCAGCGGAAAGAGCAGGCGGGAGCGCGCCACTGCCATGCGCACCAGGTCTTTTGCCTTTTCCGTCGCCCGGCCCGGCTCGTCGCGGTGCACCCAGCTCCCCTGGTCGCGGATGTTGGCCATCTCGAACAGGTAGGGGTTGAGCCCCGCGCCGCGGATCGTGTCGCGAAAGATCGGCTCGTGCGTGCGCGGCGTGCAGGAAGCGACGATCACCCGGTTCAGGCCGTACTCCTCGACGCACTCCTGGATGCGCTTCAGCGAGTCGGCCGAGCAGGTATAGGTCGTGTTCTCTGCGTGGGCCACGTTCGGCAAGCTCGCCGCGTACGCCGTTACCTGGGCCACGTCGATCACGCCCGCAATGTTGCTCCCGCAGCTACAGATAAAGCAGCCGATGCGCGGCTCGTCTGCCGCCGCGACCCTTATCTCGGGCGGATAGATCGGCGGTGCCACCAACGTCCCGCGCGCCTCGCCGATCGACGCCAGCGCCGACGCCGCTGCCCCGCCCGCCTCGACCACGCTGTCCGGGATGTCCTTCGGCTCGGCAAAGGCGCCGCACACGTACACCCCTTCCCGCGATGTCTCTACCGGGTGAAAGGGCGTGCGCGCCGCAAAGCCGTGCTCGTTGAGGCCAATGCCCGTCACCTCAGCCAGCGCAGCCGCCTCCACGGGCGGCTCCATCCCGATCGAGAGCACCAGTACGTCGAACCGCGCCTCCTCCAGGGCACCCTCTTCATCCTGGTAGCGGACGACGATCTGCCTGGTATCAGGGTCCTCGTGCACCACCGACAGGCGGCAGCGGTGGTAGATGATGCCCAGCTCCTGCCCACGCCGGTAATAGGCGTCGAAATTCTTGCCAAAGGCGCGCATGTCCATCTGAAAGATGTGCACCTCGACCCCGGGCACGTGCTCCATGAGCAGCATCGCTTCCTTGGTCGCGTACATGCAGCACACGGAAGAGCAGTAATGGTGCGCCTGGTCCCGCGACCCGACGCACTGCAAGAAAGCGATCCGCTCCGGCGCCGCGCCATCGGAGGGCCGCGCGATGTGTCCCCGCGTCGGGCCCGAAGCGCTCAGCATGCGCTCCATCTCCAGCGAGGTCACCACGTTCTCGTAGCGCCCATAGCCCCACTCCGGGGACGCGGCAGCATCGTACAGCCCATTGCCCGGTGCGAGCACCACTGCGCCAACATCCAGACGTTCTTCCAGCGGTGCCAGGTAGTGATCGACCGCGCCGGGCTTGCACGCATCGACACACAGGTGACACTCTGAACAGATCCCACAGCGCAGGCAGCGCTGCGCCTCCTCCAGGGCCTGTGCTTCGGTCAGCGCCAGGGCGACCTCGCGGAAGTCGAGCCTCCGCTCGGCCGCAGGAAGCGTCGCTACCTCGGCTCGCGACGCCAACGTAACCTCCGCCGCCGCCAACGCCTCGCGGATCTCGCTCTCAGTGAGCGTCACTGTAGGCAGGGGACGCTCCTCGCGCGGGGTGAGCAGCGGCACGCCGCGCAGGTAGCGGTCAACCGACATCGCCGCGCGCCGTCCGTGGGCAATGGCCTCGATCAGCGCTGCCGGGCCGCGCACCGCATCACCGCCGGCAAAGATGCCCGGGCGGTTCGTGATCAAGGTCCGTTCGTCGACGAGAAAGGTGCGCCGCCGCGCGTCGATCTCGAGCCCGTGGTCCGGGTCGAGGAACGATACCTCCGGTGCCTGCGCCACGGCAGCGACCATCGTGTCGCACGGGATGTCGAACGTGGATCCCTCGACCGGGATCGGCCTGCGCCGGCCGCTGGCGTCGGGCTCGCCGAGGCGCATTCGCACGCACCGCAGGGCGGCAATGTGGCCATCGTCTACCAGCACCTCCACCGGCTGCGTCAGCAGCTCCAGCCGCACGCCCTCCGCCTCCGCCTGCTCCACCTCTTCCGCGCTGGCGGGCATCTCCTCACGCGAGCGGCGGTAGAGCATCCACACCTCTTCCGCGCCGAGCCGCAGCGCCGTGCGTGCCGTGTCCACGGCCGTGTTGCCGCCGCCCACCACCAGCACGCGACGCCCGATCTCGACCTCCTCGTTGAGGCTAACCGCACGCAGAAAGGGCACGCCCTGTGTGACGCCCGCCGCATCCTCGCCCGGGATGCCGATCATCTGTGGCTCGTGGGCGCCGATAGCCAGCACTACTGCCTCGTAGCCCTCGTCGAACAAGCTGTTGATGTTGCGCACGGGGTGGCTTAGCCTCAGTTCGACACCTGGCAGCCCTAGAATGGCGTCGATCTCGTGCCGCAGCACATCCCTCGGCAGCCGGTAGGGCGGGATACCGACCCGCATCATGCCGCCCGCCACAGGGAGCGCCTCCAAGACCGTCACCCCATAGCCCCAGTGCGCCAGGAAATGAGTCGTCGTCAGGCCCATTGGCCCCGCGCCGACCACGGCCACGCGGTGCCCATTCGCCGGAACTACCGGCATAACCTGCGCGGGATTCTGTTCTTCGTGAGCATAGACCCAGTCGGCCGCGAAACGCTTGAGCGCACAGATCGCGACCGGGCTGTCCACCTTGCCCCGGCTGCACTCCTCCTCGCAGGGATGGTGGCACACGCGCCCCACTGTGGCAGGGAACGGGTTGTACTCCATCACCACCTTGAGCGCCTCGCGATACCGGCCCGCAGCAATCAGGTTCACATATCCCTGCGCACTCGTCTCCGCCGGGCACGTCGCCTTGCACGGCGAGGTGCCACGCTTGGTGACCGCATAGGCATTGGGCACCGCCTGCGCATACGACTTGAATATCGCCGTGCGCTTGTCCAGGCCGGCATTGAAAGCATTGGGTAGCGTCACTGGACAGACCTCGATACAGTCGGCACACGCCGTGCACGCATCGAGGTCCACATAGCGTGGCTGGCGGCGCACGGTCGCCTGGAAGCGTCCCGCACTGCCTGCCAGCTTGGTCAGCTCTGTGTTCGTCAGCAGCTCAATGTTCGGGTGCCGGCCCGCCTCGACCAGCTTGGGCGAACTGATGCATATCGCGCAGTCATTGGTCGGAAACGTCTTGTCGAGCTGGACCATCCTCCCACCGATGGCAGACGAGCGCTCGACGAGGTAGACCTTGACGCCCGCATTCGCCATGTCGAGCGCGGCCTGCACGCCAGCAATCCCGCCGCCCACGACCATTGCGGCACCGACCGGGTTCGCTTCTTCCGCCATAGGAACCTTCCTCGTCACCCGAATGCCTATCCGCCCAGATTCCCGTTCGCCCGGATTCCCATCCGCCGGATTCCTATCCGCCGCCCTGCGGTGCGAGAGCCGGGCTCTGCCCCTGCATCTCTGCACGCTGGCGCTTGAGCGGGTTCGGGCCCAGCCTGCGCACCCGCGCCGTCATCTGGCGCGCCGCATCTGCAAATGCGTATCCCTGGCCAGCCGAGACATAGTAGATCCCGAGCCGCTCGTGGCCCAGGCCGATCTCGTCCAACAGCCTTTTCACATACTCCACGCGCTTGGTCGCGCGCACGTTCCCGACCTCGTGGTGGCAGTTGCCGATCGCGCAGGCGATCACATAGACGCCGTCCGCGCCCTGCTCGAAGGCCTTCATGATGTACTCGACATCCACCTTGCCCGTGCACGGCAGCCGGATCACCTTCACATTGGCCGGATAGGTAATCCGCTCTGCGCCGGCCGTGTCACCCGCCATCGAGGCGCAATAGATGCACGTGAAAGCCGTGATCTCGGGCTCGAACGTGTCCGCAGCCACCGCGGCGTTCCCCTCTTCACGTTCAGTCATCGTCTTCTCCCGGCCTCTGGTTAGTCAGCAGCCTGCTGCGGCGAGCAAATTGGGCACCACTGCCCCAGTACGGGCATGTCGGGCACCATGATCTGATCGTCGTGAAAGTGCAGCAACTGGATCGCGTTTGCCGGACACTCGCTGGTACACGTGCCGCACCCCGTGCACAACGTCGGCTCGATATAGGCGGCACCGACGATCCTGCCTACTCCCGTCGCAGTGGCATCGATCTTGGGGATAGTATAGGGACAGGTGCGCACGCAGGTCAGGCAGCCCACGCACTTGGCCTGGTCGACCTGCGCGAACTTGATCGTCGACTCGAGCTTTTCCTTGCCCAGGATCGTCATCGCGCGCGCCGAGGTAGCCAGGGCGTGGGCGATCGCCTCTTCCGAGAACTTGGGATAGTGCGCCGCGCCGCAGAGAAAGATCCCCTCCCGCGTAAAGTCCATCGGCCGCAGCTTGAGGTTGTCCTCCATGAAAAAGCCCTCGGGCGATAACGGCACCGCCAGCATCTCGGCCAGGCTGGCCGTGCCCTCTGCCGGCACCGTAGCCATGCTCAGCGCCAGGAGGTCGGGGGCAAGGATGATGTCCTCGCCCAGGATGTGGTCGCGCACGCGGACCTTGAGCTGCTCCCCCTCCAGGTAGACTTCTGGCGACTCCTCATCGGTGTACCGCACAAAGAGCACGCCGCGGTCCCGCGCCTCGGTATAGTAGCGCTCCCGGAAGCCGTAGGTCATCAGCTCCTTGTACAGCACCACCACCTGGCAGGCCGGGTTGATCACCTTGATCCGGATCGCGTTCTTCATCGTGTTGGTGCAGCAAGTGCGGCTGCAGTAGAACTCTTCGCCCGTGCCCTCGGTCCATGGCCCCACGCACTGGATCATGGCCACGGACTTGAGCCTGTTGATCTCGGACGGCTGCTCGGCAATGGTCTTTTCCAGCTCGAGCTGGGTCACCACGCGCGGGTCCTGCTCAAGGAAGTAAACCGGGCCGCGGAACTCTGTGCCTCCGGTGGCGACGATCGTGACGCCGTGGTCGACCTCCCACTCCTCGACCCCATGGCCCCCGTTTCGCCTACCGCGCAGCGTGGAGCGAAAGTTCCCTATTGTGCCGCGGAAACGGAGCAGCTCTGTCTCCTTGTACACCGCGATCCGCTCGTGGCTCTCCACGCGCTTGGTCAGGTTGCGCAGCATCTGGTGCGGGTTGTCGCCCTCGGCCGTATAGTGCAGGTTGCGCACGTTCCCGCCCAGGCGTGCCTGCTTCTCGACCAGGAACACGTCATAGCCCTGCTCGGCAATGGTCAGCGCGGCAGTGAGCCCTGCCACGCCGCCACCAAGCACCAGCGCGCACCGGTTATAGTCGATCTCTTGCCTCTGGATCGGGTGAAGCTGCCGCACCCGCGCCACGCCAAAGCGGATCAGCTCTTTCGCCTTGCGCGTCGCGCCGGATGGGTTATCATAGTGCACCCACGAACAGCTCTCGCGCAAGCTGACGAACTCGAGCAGGTAGGGGTTGAGGCGGGCCCGGCGCAGCAGGTCCTGAAAGAGCGCCTCGTGCGTGCGCGCGGTACAGGCGGCCACGACCACGCGGTTGAGGCCCTTTGCGCGGATAGCACGCGCGATCTCGGCCAGCCCGCCCTCCTGGCACCCAAAGGCAACCTGACCGGTGTACACCACCCCGGGCAGGCCGCGCACATAGCCCAACACGTCGGGCAGGTCGATCGTCTCCGAGATCTCGCCGCCGCACTGGCAGGCAAAGACGCCGACGCGCGGCACCTCGTTCGCCACGTCCCGTTCGATCGGCAGCACCGATATCGTGTCCATCTCGTGCTGCGTGCCCGAAAGCAGCTCGATCGCCTGCGCCACGGCTCCACTGGCGTCGATGATCGACTCGGTGATCTCCTTCGGCATGGCAAAGGCGCCAGCCACATAGACGCCGGGCCGCGTGGTATCGACCGGCTCGAACTTTTCGGTGCGGCAAAAGCCGTATTCGTTCAGCTCGATGTCGAGCATCTCTGCCAGGCGCTTCGAGTCGGCCGGTGGCTCGCTGCCCACCGAGAGCACGACCATGTCGAACCGATCTTCGCGCAGCACGCCGTCGTCCGTCTGGTAGCGGACCAGCAGGTCGTGTGTCTTTTGGTCTTCGTGGATCACCGAGATGCGGCTCCGCACATAGCCCACCCCAAAGACCTCTTCCGCGCGCCGCGTGTAGGCGCTGTACGCCTTGGAAAAGGAGCGCTGGTCCATCATAAAGATCTGCGTGTCCACGCCCGGCAGGCGCTGCTTGGCGACCATAGCCTCCTTGGTCGCGTACATGCAGCAGATCGAGGAGCAATAGGGGTGTTCCTGGTCACGGGAGCCCACACATTGGATCCACGCCACCTTGCGCGGCAGCCGGCCATCGGATGGGCGGCGGATCACCGCTGCGGTGGGTCCGGTGACGACTAGGCTGCTCAATCGCTCGTACTGGAGGCTGGTGATCACGTTCGGGTAGCGCCCATAGCCATACTCGGCAATGTCGCTCGGGTCGTGCACCTTGTAGCCCACAGTGAGGATGATCGCGCCGACGTGCAGCTCCTCCTCCCACGCCTCTTCGTCCAGGTCGATCGCCCCGGTCGGGCAGATCGAGACGCACTTGTGGCAGTCGTCGCAGTAGGGGCCGCGCTCGATGTAATAAGCGTTGGGCACGGCGCGTACGGCCACCTTGGTCGCCGCTTTGCGCGTGCTCATACCCAACTGGAAGGGATCCGGCAGCTCGACCGGGCAGACCTCCGCACACTTGTCGCAGTTGATGCAGTGGCGCGTGTCCACGTAGCGAGGCTTGTGGCGTACGGTGACGACGAAATGGCCCGGCTGCCCGCTCACCGACTCGATCTCGGTCAGCGTCATCAGCTCTACCAAAGGGTGCTGGCTGAAATCGAGGAGCCAGGGCGTGATCGAGGGGCGCGTACAGCCATACCCGTGGTCCGACGTGCCGCGACAGAGCACACAGTCGTGCGTCGGGAACATGAAACCCAGTTGGGCTACCACGCCGCCGATGCTCGAGGACTGCTCGACCAGGTAGACCTTCATGCCCGCGTCCGCCAGGTCGGTCGCCGCACGCATGCCCCCTACCCCGGCTCCCACAACCAGAACCGCCCCAATCTTCTCTCTCTGAACCACGCAGGCTCTCCTCCGGACTCGTATCCGCTAAAAGTGGAGCAGATGATGTTGTTGAATGCCCAGCCCGCCCGGGTCAGGCGGGCCCCGCGCACACCCTATGCGCTCAGCGGCGGGAGGCCCTGGTCGGCGACCAGCTCCTCACGCGCCGTCCCATAGACCGGGCAATCACGGCACGATTGCACCGCCATGCCCTCTTCCCAGCAAGGCGCCCTGGGCCCAATGAGCGCCTCGCACGCCGCAGGCAGCTCCGCACCACCCAGGCCACACACCTCCTGCGCCTTGAGTGCCAGCAACTGCCGCAGCCCTTCCAGGTTGAGGCCGCGCTCGTGCACCAAGTAGCGCAGCGCGCGCACCCACGCCAGGTCCCCATCCGAGTAAAAGCGCCGGTTTCCCTTGCGCTCCGGTACGATCAGCCCCTTTGCCTCGTACAGGTGCAGCGTCCGCGGGTGCAGGCCGAGCAGCTCGGCCGCAGAACTGATAATGTACACAGCCAGGTCATCGCCCATACAGCCCACCTACAGGCAGACCTCGGATACCCGGCACGAGCGTACCACTGCAGCACGTCGCCTAATCACACTGGATTGATTATACTGCTCACAGCGACCACCGTCAAGCAGCTTGCTAACGATCGCTATCACTTCTCTCTCCATCGGGAATTGGAGGAGGAGCATCTTGTCTATCCCGCTTCGTTGACAACCCCGCTATCGTGTGCTATAGTTCCCATCGGTATCCTTACCCACGCAGAAATGGAGCACACGCATGAATGCTGACCGAGCCTACGAACTTCTCCGGGACCAGATCCTCTCGCTCGAGATCGAGCCCGGCGTACCGATACAAGAAGCATCTCTCGCCCGCCGCCTGGGCATGCCCCCCGGCTCCGTGAGCCAGGCCGTGGACCGCCTGATCCAGGAAGGCTGGCTGGAGCGCGCCAACGACGCCGTCCGCGTCACCGACGACACCATGGCCGGTATCTTTCGCCAGTCGTTCGAGGTCCGGTCCGTACTCGAGCAGCTCTGTGCCCGGCTAGCCGTCGAACGTGCCACCGAGGAGCAACTGGCAGCCCTGGAGGCCATGATGCCCCAGTTCGAAGAGGCCGCTCGCCGCGCCGATCCACAGACCTGGCTGCAGCTCGACCAGCGCTTCCACGAGATGATCTATGACGCTTCGCATAACGTGTTCCTCGTGGACGTGCTCAAGCGGCTCTATGCCCTCGATATGCGGATCTGGTACCAGGTCCTCAACCGCATGACCGACCTGCCACGCGTGGTCGAGAGCCATCGCGTCATCGTCCAGGCACTCGTGGCGGGCGACGCGCGCGGTGCCGAGCGCGCGCTGACCCGGCACATCCAGGAATCGCGCGACCTCGTCATGCCCCAGACCTAGGCCGTTCGTAGTAACCGGTTCACCGGTTATGGCTCCTCGAGCGAGCCTCCTAGCGGCCAAGGACCGCTACTACGAGCGTGTGAGCGTCTATTCGGGGACCGGTGTGTCTTGCGTTCTTAAGGATCGTACGACCGCCTGCTGTGCCATCTTGGCCGCAATGTGCAACAGCGTGTGGCTGCCGTGCACGGGATCGCCCCCCATCCCGCCCCAGCACGGGTAATAGTGGTGAAGCAGGCCGGCGCGTTCGGCCGCTTCGTTCACTGCCGTGCCGGGCAGCCGCTCGGCAATGTAGCGCGTGTTGCCGCACGGCGTCTCCCGCACCACCTGGCATGCAGTAATCTCTCCGTCCTCCGTCGCACAGGCCACCTCGGGCCGGCCATAGCGCCCGGCAAAGGCACGCACCAGCGGGTGCTGGCGCGCCGAGGGAACCAGGCTGCAAAAGGGCATCGGCAGGCTGCACCCCACGCCCATCGCCTCGAACCGCCCCTCCACCTGCCGGCGCAGCCCGGCCGGGGCAGCCGCGCGCCGGTCGACGGCCACGATCGCTGCCTGCGCCCCACACAGCGCTGCAATATCCGGGCTGAGGTCGGTCATCCCCCGGCTCTCGGTCAAAACCAACAGCAGGTCGGACTGCGGCAGCGCCTCGGGCAGGTACAGTTCTGGCTCGTCGAGCACCACCGGAAGAACAGCAGGACCACGCCAGGTCAAGAGCGACCAGTGTTCCGGCGCCGTCTCGGCCAGGTGCGCGGCAATTCGCTCTCCCCACTCTCCCTGGGTGACGATCAGGATCTCCATCGGCTGATCGGGCACGTTGCCTAGAATTCCCCCGTATGATCCACCAGGTACAGCACCAGCTCGGCGACGTCGAGCGTGCGGCCGTCCTGCAACATCGCATAGTCGCCGTGCACGAACTCGCTCCGGAACCCCAGGTTCTGGAATGCCTTGATCACCTGCGGCTGGTCGGTGGGCACGAGCGCGATCAACTGGTGCAGCCCCACGCGCCGTGCAACGTCGATCGCCGCACGGATCATAAGCGTCCCGATCCCGCGCCGGCGGAACTCGCGATCCAGGAAGAGCCGGAGCCAGCCTAGGTGCCGCTGGAACTTGCTCCCAAAGTGGATCGTCACGTCACCGATGATCCGGTCGTTGACCTGCACCATGATCGGAAAGATCTGGCTCAGGTCGAGGTCGGAGGCCCAGCTCTCGACCACCTTGCGGTCGGTGGGATCGCTCCGAAAGCGCTCCAGATCCTCGGCTGCGGCGCGCTCGAACAGCGCCGCCAGGCTGGCAGCATCCTCCTGGGTCATGGGACGGAGCAGTACGCGCAGCCCGTCCGGCAGCACCTTCACCTGTCGGTACCGTGCCAATTGGGTCCAGACATCCGTCATGACTACTCTCCCTACCTGCACACAGCGACGCGGTAAACGTACGCCCCGGCACCGCCTCGCCCGCCATCGCCCCGACGAGCGACGCGGTGCTGGGGCAAGATCAGGCGGACGCTACCTCAGGTACGCGTCCGTATAGATCACCCTGTTCAACAATGCCTGCACCGTCTTCCACACGGCGGCCTGCTCCGGGTCATCCAGGTCCACGTCTTCGAGCTGCAGCTCTTCCATGGCCTCTACGCGATCGTGCAAGGTGAGCAGCAGGCGGTTGAGCGGCGTCGACTCGTCGCGTTCCTCGACCACGCGGATGAACGCTCGCAGCTCCTCGTCCAGCGGGTTGGCGATCACCATGTCGATCCCCGCGCCCATCAACATGACCACGTACGTCCGGTCGATCAGTGGGCGCATCTCGCGCGGCACCGCGTTCGAGACGTTCGACAGCCCGCCGTTAGTCAACGGGGGTGGATCCCACGAGAACTTGAGCGCGCGCACCGCTTCGAGGAACTCGGGGCAGTACTCCTGGCAGCCGGAAACGGTCAGCACCAGCGGGTCGATGATCAGGTCGGTGATCGGGAAATCCATCTCCAGCATCTTGGGGATCAGGATCTCGAGCGCCAGCGTCACCCGCTCGTCTGCGCCGACCGGGATCATACCCTCGCCCTTGGTCAGGCCGACCAGGCGCGCGCCATACTTTTTCGCCAGTGCCGGCACCGTCTCCAGCCGGCCCTCCGTGCAGTCGGTCGAGTTGATGATGGGCTGTGCCTTGCTCACCGTCTCGCAGGCGGCCTCGATGGCACCAATGTTGGTCGTGTCGAACGAGAGCGGCAGGTCGGTGACCTTTTCCGCTTCTTCCACCAGCCAGGGCAGGATCTCGTGCCCGCTCTTGCGGCTCGGCCCGATGTTCAGGTCGATCGCGTCCGCACCGGCATCGACCAGCTCGGCGATGGTATCCCGGAAATACGCTGCATCTCGCTCCGCGATCGCCTGCTTGACGCGGCTCGACAGGATCTGAATGTTCTCGGCAATGATGTACATCGCATCCTCCTCTGCGTTGGGCCGGATCCGCCTTCCCGGTCAATCCCGCCCGTCTGATAGAATCCGCTCGGCGATTCGGTACACGGCCTGCACGACCGGCGCGTCGGCCGGCAACTGCACCAGCGGCCTGCCCGCCAGGTCGTACTCGGCCATCAGGGGATCATTGGGGATCGTGCCGACCAGCTCTGCACCGACCGCCTTCACCGCATCGGCCAGGGGGGCCGGCACCTCCTCGGACCACAAGCGGTTCACGACCAGGTAGATCGACCCGATGTTGACCTCCAGGCCCGGGATCATCGCCATGATCCGGCGCGCAGCCTCTACGCCGCGCTGCGAGGGGTCGGTCACGATCACCAGGTGGTCGACGTCGCGCGTCGTGCGCCGGCTGATGTGCTCCATGCCGGCCTCGTTATCCATCACCACGTAATCGTAGGCGCGGCCTATGCTGTCCATGATCGTGCGCAGCATGTGGTTGGCCGCGCAGTAGCAGCCCTGCCCCTCGGGGCGCCCCATCGCCAGCAGGTCGACGGCGTCGCCCTCGACCAGGGCCATGCGCACCTGGTAATCGAGATAGTCCTGCTTGCTCATCCCACCGGGCATCGTGCTGGCCATCGACGCGCTGGGCTGCATCTCCCCGCGCATGTCCTCGCGGATCTCGCCGATCGTCTCTTCCAGTTCCAACCCCAGCACGCTGTGCAGGTTGCTCGAAGGATCGGCGTCGATCGCCAGGATCGTGCCGCTCTTTTTTTCTGCCAGGTAGCGTACGATCATGGACGCCACCGTGGTCTTGCCTGTGCCGCCCTTGCCGGCGACAGCGATCGTGACCGTCATCTCACCTATTGTCCTTGCTTTCCCGTCATCTCGTGAATGTCGAGGCGCAGCATGGCTGCCCGCGCATAGGCCGCCTCGTCCGGCAGCGTGCGCTCGCGCACTGCTTCGGGCTCGTCCTCCAGGTGCTGCAGCAGCACCGCCATGCCGTGCACCTTTTCCTCGAACTGGCTCACCCCGTGCACCTGGCCGCGCAGCACGACGGAGCGGTAGGCGTGTGCACACTCGCCCTGGAGGTAGCCCAGGTCCTCGATCACCGTGCCGCATACCTGCGGGTTGGCGCGCAGGAACTCGAGCTTGAGTCCCTCGTGCGCGCAGTGGAAATAGAGCGCTTCCCGCTCCACGTCATAGCCATAGCTCATCGTCACCACGTACGGCTCGTCCGCGCGGCACAAGGCCAGGGTCACGTACCGTCCCCGCTGCAGCAGCGCGACCAGCTCATCCCGCTCACCGATCGCGCGATCCGACCTGCGCATGTGGTAGGTCAAGCATCCTCCTGAGCCGCCCCCGTTCGTAGTAGCGGGCGTTCTTCCCGCCGCGGCCTTTAGCCGCTAGGAACCGCCCCCCTCTAGCTCCCACCCTTCGGGTATCTTCGACCCCGCCGGGGGGAGGACAAGAGGTCCCTCCCCCCTTGGGGGAGGTTGGGTGGGGGCCGTTACCCTCGTTCCGCGATCTGCTGCGCAACCGACGGAAACTGCGACTCGTCCGTATGCGGCAAGAACATGGCCGCGTTGAACGCATCGAAAAAGGTGTTATCGGCCGACAGCTCGAGGTAGGTCATCATGCTCGCCACGTCCACGATCCGCTGCCGCGACTCGCGCGAGAGCAGGGCCAGGTACGCGCCGCGCACCGACGTGTTGCCCATGTAGTGAAAATAGTCCCACGGCGCATCGGGCAGCAGGCCGATCTGGATCGCCTTCTCGATGTTGATGTACTGGCCAAAGGCACCGCCGATCAGTACCTGCTCCACGTCGGCGATCGACAGCCCCACGCTCTCCGCCAGCACGGTAAAGCCGGCATAGATCGCCGCCTTGGCGCGCATCAGGTTGTCCACGTCGACGTCGGTCAGGACGATATCCTCTCCTGTCGCCGACTCGTCTGCCCACACGACCACGTACTCGCCGCCGTGTGGCCCTTCGCGCGTGCGCGCCGTATCGAGCCGCACGTCGACGTTGCCACCCTTGTCG
>CAZLMZ010000025.1:20074-22735 GCA_964560475.1 uncultured Anaerolineae bacterium | reverse complement strand
CCGGTGCCCGGGAACTTGCCCATGAGGGCGCGCCCGGTGCTGTCGTACAGGCGCGCAGCCTCGCGCCCCAGGTAGGCCAGGTCGGCATCGGAGATCGGGCCGAACTCTTCCAGGTTGTCGTCGGGGTCGAGGTGCGCGTCGTCGATCGGTTCCTGGCGGATGATGGCGTCGAAATACCAGCCACCCGCCGGCATGCGCCCGCTGGGCGGGAGCGATTTGTCGCCACCTGGATATTGCAGCAGGTCGCCATTAGGTTCGGGGTCGGTGTTGAACGCCCGCGGGACGAGGACCGGCGTGCCGTGAAAGGTGGTCCACTCGACCCACTCCTCGGCGCGGTAGCCAAACATGGTGCTTGGCGCCGCCAGGCGGACGACGTCGATGCCCAGCGCCTCCGCCAGGTCGGGCGCGACCTCGCCGAGCATGAGGTAGGGGCGGATCACCTTGACCGGCGTGCCGGGCGGGTCGAGCGCCAGCGCCTGGCGCAGGCGGTAGACCGCCCAGACGTGCATGCCGGTGACGCTGCTCCCGCCGAGGTCCAGCGGGACGCGATCTGGCTCGCGATGTTCGAGGGCCGTGGCAACGCGCTGTCGGCCGTTCACGTTCTCTCCTCCCGTTGCCGGAGCAAAGCACCGGCTGCTCTCTCGAGGTCAGGGCTGATTGTAGCGCATCCCGGACGGTGGGTCAAACGGGCGGAGGCAAGTGCCGGGCATATCTGGCGCGTTGAGCGCGATCCTGCTATAATGCCGCAGTCTGCACAGCAGATACGTCGTTTTGAGAGGAAAGAGCCATGGTGCACGGACCTCGTATGGCCCGCTGGTCGGTACTGCTCCTGCTGCTTGCCGCCCTGCTCCTCCAGGCCGGGTGCGCCCAGATCACGCCGACGCCGGAACCGGCGACGGTGGCCTTTCCCTGCCCCGAGCAGGACGAGCCCTACTTCGAGCCGCTGGTGGAGGCGTTCCAAGAGGAGCATCGCCACATCGCGATCGAGTTCGTCCAGCCGCCGCAGTACGACGTCTCGGGCGTGGACATCATCGGGTTCTCGCCCTTTGCCCGGCGCTTTCTCGAACAGGCGCAGATCGAGTTACTCGACCTGACGCCGTACATCGAGCAGGGGGAGACCTTCGGCCGGCAGGATTTCTACCCGGGCCTGCTCGACATGTTCAGCGACGAGGACGGGATCTGGGGCGTGCCCTACATGGTCGACCTCGACGTGATCTACTATAACCGCGCGCTGTTCGACCGCTACGACGTCCCCTACCCCGCGCTCGACTGGACGTGGGACGATTTCGTACGCACCGCCCAGGCCATGTACGACCCGATCGACGGCGTCTTTGGCTACGTGCCGCACGAGCAGCAGGCCGACGTGATCGATTTCATCTACGAGAACGGGGGACGAATCTTTGATGATCTGCGCGAGCCGACGCGGACGACGTTCGAGGACCCGCTGACGATCGAGGCGGTCGATTGGTACGCCAAGCTGATGTTCGAGCGGGAGGCCATCGCCACGCCGCTGCAGGCGCGCCAGGCCTATGCCGTGGCCGGCTATGTCGATACCGGCGTCGCGCAGGGACGGCTGGGCATGTGGATGGGCACCCTCGCCGAGCACGGTGGCGACGCGGCGCGGGAGGCCGAGATCGACTGGGGAGTCGCGCCCATGCCGCGCGGCCAGGTCGCCGCTACCTTTGCTTCCGTACAGGGCTATAGCATCCTCTCGGACGCCGAGTTCCCCGACGCATGCTGGGAATGGATCTCCTACCTCACCCGCCAGATCCCACTCGACGGCGTGCCGCCGCGCCAATCGGCAATCGAGAGCGAGGCCTACGCCGAGCAGGCGGGGAGCGACATCGCCGCGGTGGGCAGGGCGTCGATCGAGCACGCGCTCTACCTCAGTCCCAAAGGCTGGGATATCTATGGTACGTTCCAGATCTTTGACGAGGCGGTCGCCAAGGTGACGGGCGGCACGGCCAGCGCCGCCGAGGCTATGGCCTGGGCACAGGAGCACTCCCAGTTCAAGTAAGCGATCGCCTACTGCTCGAGCAGGCGCTCCTCGTAGATGCGCCGCACCGTGTCCGCGATCTCGGGTTCGCGGACCTGCAGGTCGCGGATCGGGTAGCGGCGCGACAGCCGCCCGATCAGCTCAGCAGCCGAGACCTCGCCGCCGTGAAAGCGGTAGGTCACGCGCAGCCCCTCCCGGGCCACGACCTCTGCCCCCTCCACCGCCACCTCCCGGGGCGCCTCGGCCATGTCGACAACCAGCTCGCGCTGCCCGCCAAAGCGCTCGCGCAGCGCTTCCAGCCGCCCGTCGAACAGCAGGTGCCCGTGGTCGATGATCATCACGCGCCTGCACAGCCGTTCCACGTCCGAGAGGTCGTGCGTGGTCAGGATCACGGTCGTGCCGCGGTCGGCGTTGATGTGCTGGATGAACTGGCGGATCCGTTCCTTGGCTACCACGTCCAGGCCGATCGTCGGCTCGTCGAGAAAGAGCAGCGGCGGGTCGTGGAGCAGCGCAGCACAGAGGTCGGCGCGCATGCGCTGGCCCAGCGAGAGCGAGCGCACCGGCGTGTCGAGAAAGGGATCCAGCTCCAGCAGGGCGCGGAAATCGTCGAGGTTGCGTCGAAAGCGCGCCTGCGGGACCTTGTAGATGTAGCGCAGCAGCTCCAG
>CAZLMZ010000025.1:16190-19974 GCA_964560475.1 uncultured Anaerolineae bacterium | reverse complement strand
GTAATGATCGCATCGTGCGTCGTCATGCCTCTGTCCTCACGAACCGGTGCTCGCATAGTGCCGGATCCCATAGTTCCAGAATGCCAGGGCCACGGCCATCATCCCTATCCCGGCCAGCGGCGCCAGGAAGGCCATATAGGGCGGGAAACCGAGCGGGTCGGGCATGTCGAGAAAGTAGAGTGCCGGGTAATAGTTCATGAATATCGCCGGGACGATATAGGTGAAAAAGCGCCGCAGGCCACGCCCATAGATGTGCATCGGGTAGGACATCATCTCCGTACCGCCGTAGGTCAGGATGTTGATTGCCTCGACCGACTCGACCGTCCAGAAGGTGATTGTCGAGCCGATGATGAACAGTGCCCCGAAAAAGAGCACGATGCTGATCACGACAAAGGGCAGGTAGAGGACCTTGAGCGGGGTCCAGCTCACCCGCGGCACGGCCACAGCCAGGATCGCGATCCCCTGCCCGATGCGCCCCAGCCGGCGAAGGAGAAACTTGGAACCCAGGACCTGCAGCGTGACGTTGGTGGGGCGCAGCAAGAGCCGGTCAAAGGTGCCACGGCGCACGTCCAGTCCGAACGTCGCGGGATCGAACGCGCTAAAGATCAGGTCCATCAGGCCGAACGCGGCAGAGACCATGCCGTACAGGAACGCCACCTCGCGCAGCGACCAGCCGCCGATGCCCTCGAAGCGGCTCAGGATCATGGCCAGGGTCGCAAACTCGGCCAGGTTGTTCAGGCCCTGCGCCAGGATACCCAGCACGAACGAAGTGCGGTAGGCCAGCTCGGAGCGGATCTGCATGCCGATCAGGCGCCGGTAGAGGTCGAGCGCATCGAGCAGCGAACGCATCTCAGCCTCCCTGGATCACCAGGTGGCGCACGCCAGCGCGCAGGACCAGCTGCGCCAGGGCCGCCAGGGCGACGATCCAGAACACCTGGCCCAACAGCGCCCGCAGCAGCGCTGGGCCCGACAGCACGCCCAGGTAGACCTCGATCACAGTGTTGACCATGGCGGGAAAAGGGGTCAGGTTGCAGATGCGCACGAACCAGTCGGGAAAGAGGCGCAGGGGCATGAGAAAGCCCGACATGAACCACGACGCGCCAAAGGCCAGGCGGATCAGGCCGCGCGCCTCAGGCGTCCAAAAAGCGCCCAGGTTGACCAGGAAACGCCAGCAAAAGCTGACCACCACGCTCAACAGCAGCGATAGGCCCAGCAGCACCCAATGGCCCGCAGTGCGCGGCGCGACAATGTCGAACACGAGCGCATAGGCCAGCATCATCGTCACCGCGCGCATCAAGAAACTCGCCCCTGCCCGTCCCAGGTCGCGCGCCAGCCAGTAGCTGAAATAGCCCATCGGCTTGAGCAGGTCCGCCGCGATCTCGCCCGTGTAGACCGAGTCGGCCACCTCGTACCAGCCAAAGAAGCTCAGGCAGGCGATCGTGGCCTGCGAGAGCCCGGTAAAGGTGACGGCATCGTGCAGCGTGAGGCCGGCGACCGAGGTGCGCGCGCCATAGAGCGCCGTGAGCACCGCCGCGCGCAGCAGGCCAAAGAAAAAGTTGGTCGCCAGCCCGGCAAGGTTGGCGGCACGGTAGGTCAATTGTAGGCGAAAGGACTGTCGAATCAACCGCCAGAAGAGGCGCATGGGTTCCATCCGGTGGGCAACGGACTGCACATGGCAAGAGATAGAGTCTATCATTTCTACCAGGCGCTGTCAACTTTGACATGCACCTTTGCCTCCAGTATAATGGCCCCCGCTCGACGTTAACTGCATCGCGTGCGGGCACCGTTTCGGCTGCAGCGGCATCGCACCCGCGCGCATCCGCGCCCTCGCATAGAGATCGCCTATGCGAGGGCGCGCCTATTCGGAGGAGAGGATGGGCAAGAGCCTGAGCGAAAAGATCTTGGATTCACACCTGGTCGACGGGACCTGGGCGCCCGGGAGCGAGATTGGGATCCGCATCGACCAGACACTGACCCAGGACGCCACGGGCACGATGACCTACCTCGAGCTGGAGGCGATGGGCATCGACGCCCTCCAGACCGAGCTGTCGGTCAGCTATGTCGACCACAACACCGTGCAGGTCGGTTTCGAGAACGCGGACGATCACCGCTACCTGCAGACCGTCGCCGCGCGCTATGGGATCGTCTTTTCGCGTGCCGGCAACGGGATCTGCCACCAGGTGCACCTGGAGCGCTTTGGGCAGCCGGGCAAGACGCTGCTCGGCGCCGACAGCCACACCCCGACCGGCGGCGGGATCGGCATGATCGCGATCGGCTCGGGCGGGATCGACGTCGCCGCGGCCATGGGCGGGCGCCCCTTTTACATTCCCACGCCGCGCGTGTATCGCATCTGGCTGACCGGCGAGCTGGGGCCGTGGGTCGGCGCCAAGGACGTGGTGCTCAAGATGCTTGAACTTTTCGGCACCAAGGGCAACGTGGGCGCGATCGTCGAGTACGACGGTCCAGGGGTAGAGACGCTGACCGTGCCCGAGCGGGCGACGATCACCAACATGGGCGCCGAGATGGGCGTCACTACTTCCGTCTTTCCCTCGGACGAGGAGACCAGGCGTTTCATGCGGGCGCAGGGGCGGGAAGAGGCGTGGGTGCCGCTGCAGGCCGACGCGGACGCGACGTACGACCGCACGGTCGAGCTCGACCTGGGCTCGATCGAGCCGCTGTGCGCGACGCCGCACAGCCCAGGCAACGTGCGTCCGGTGCGCGAGCTGGCCGGGATGAAGGTCGATCAGGTCGAGATCGGCTCCTGCACGAACTCTTCCTACGTCGACCTGGTGACGGTGGCGCGCATCCTGCGCGGGCAGCACGTGCACCCCGACGTCTCGCTGGCGGTGACGCCTGGCTCGCGCCAGGTGCTGCAGATGATCGGGCACGAGGGTGCGCTGGTCGACATCATCGACGCCGGAGCGCGGGTGCTCGAGCCGGCGTGCGGCTTTTGCATCGGCAACTGCCAGAGCCCGGGGACCGACGCCGTGTCGCTGCGCACCAATAACCGCAATTTCGAGGGCCGCAGCGGGACCCGCAGCGCGCAGGTTTACCTGGTCAGCCCCCAGGTGGCCGCCGTGGCGGCGATCCGCGGCGAGTTGACCGACCCGCGTACGCTCGACGCCGCGCCGCCTGCGGTGGCGATGCCGGGTGCGTTCCAGATCGACGACAGCATGTTCATCTTCCCCGACGGGCCCAACCCGAGCGTCGAGATCGAGCGCGGGCCGAACATCGGTGCACCGCCGCAGGCCGAACCGCCCCCCGGGCAGGTCGAGGGGCAGGTCACGCTCAAGGTCGGCGACCGGATCACGACCGACCACATCACGCCGGCCGGCCAGTACCTCAAGCTGCGCTCCAACATCCCGCGCTATGCGCAGGTCACCTTTGAGCGCGTCGACCCGACCTTCCCCGAGCGTGCCGCGCGCAACCGCGACGCCGGGATCGATAACGTGGTCGTCGCCGGGGAGAGCTACGGGCAAGGGTCCAGCCGCGAGCACGCAGCGATCTGCCCGCGCTACCTGGGCGTGGTGGCGGTCGTGGCCAAGAGCTTCGAGCGGATCCACGTCGACAACCTGGCCAACTTTGGCATCGCACCGCTGGTTTTCGCCGACCCCGCGGCCTACGACCAGATCGATCAGGGAGACGAGGTGACGATCCCAGAGCTGCGCGCCGCCCTGGCTGATGGGCGCGAGCTGACGCTGGTCAACCGCAGCAAAGACATCGAGATCGCGCTGCACTGTCCTCTGTCGCCGCGCCAGCGCAAGATCCTGCTCGCCGGCGGCCT
>CAZLMZ010000025.1:14969-16090 GCA_964560475.1 uncultured Anaerolineae bacterium | reverse complement strand
CCCAATCGTGGACATGAACGGCGACGAGATGACCCGCATCATGTGGGGCATGGTCAAGGACAAGCTGATCCTCCCCTACCTCGACGTCGAGTTGATCGAATACGACCTCGGCGTGCAGATGCGCGACCAGACCGACGACCAGGTCACCGTCGACGCCGCACACGCCATCGCCGAGTACGGGGTCGGGGTCAAGTGCGCGACGATCACGCCCAACACGGCACGCGTGGAGGAATACGGCCTCAAGCAGCAGTGGAAGAGCCCCAACGGCACGATCCGCGCCATCCTCGACGGGACCGTCTTTCGCAAGCCGATCCTGGTCTCTGGTGTGCGGCCCATGGTCCGCTCGTGGACCAAGCCGATCACCATCGCGCGCCACGCGTACGGCGACATCTACAAGAACGTCGAGATCGCCGTGCCGGGTCCTGGGGAGGCAGAGCTGGTCTACCGTCCGGCCGATGGCGGGGCGCCCGTTCGCCAGGTGGTCCATACCTTTGACGGCCCGGGCGTGCTGATGGCCATGCACAATCTCGACGACTCGATCCGCAGCTTTGCCCAGGCGTGCATCGCCTACGCCCTCGATCAGCGGATGGACCTCTGGTTCGCGGCCAAGGACACCATCTCCAAGACCTACCACGCCCGCTTCCGCGACCTGTTCCAGGAAGAGATCGACGCCCACCAGTCCGAGCTCGACGCGGCCGGGATCAGCTATTTCTATACGCTGATCGACGACGCGGTCGCGCGCATCATGCGCCACGAGGGCGGGATCGTATGGGCCTGCACCAACTATGACGGTGACGTCATGTCGGACATGCTGGCCGCGGGCTTTGGCAGCCTCGGCCTGATGACCTCGGTGCTCGTCTCACCGCGCGGCGCCTACGAATACGAGGCCGCGCACGGCACTGTACAGCGCCACTATTACCGGCACCTGAAAGGGGAACAGACGTCGACCAACTCGACGGCGACGATCTTTGCCTGGACGGGGGCGCTGGCCAAGCGTGGCGAGCTGGATGGCACGCCAGAGGTGGTCGATTTCGCGGACAAGCTCGAAGCAGCCGTGGTCGAGACGATCGAGGGCGGCACGATGACCGGCGACCTGGCGCGCATCGCCGAGCCAACTCCCG
>CAZLMZ010000025.1:0-14869 GCA_964560475.1 uncultured Anaerolineae bacterium | reverse complement strand
ATCGAGGGCGGCACGATGACCGGCGACCTGGCGCGCATCGCCGAGCCAACTCCCGCGCGGGTGGCGAGCACCGTCAAGTTCATCGACGCGATCGAACGGCGCTTGCGGCACAAGCTCTCATAGTGTGGATGTCAGGGCTGTGGCGTTGTCATTGCGAGCCGGTGCTCTCCCGGCGAAGCAATCCCCACCTCGCGTCAAAGAACACCGATCTTGGTCCCTGTATGCGCCTTGGAGATTGCTTCGCTTCGCTCGCAATGACAGTGTCACGTCACGACTGGCCCCCATGGAGCACGTACGTCACACAGGTTCTCGTAGCGGACGTGTGCCACGTCCGGTCATTCCGTTCGTGGCCGCTCACGCCAACCGCTGCTCGCAGTACTCGGCATAACTGCACGAGCGGCAGCGCGCGGGGTCGTCGTGGTCGCGGTCGGCCCGCCTGTGCTGCCAATCCTCGCGCATCCACTCCAGGGTGTCGAGCAGCTCGCGTTCCAGCGCACGCGTATAGTGCACGGCAAAGGTCCGCTCCTGCCCATCCGCGGGGGCATAATGCAGCAGGCCATAAGGGGGACGTTCCCCGTACGCCTCCTCGACCAGCAGGCAGTAGGCGGCCAACTGCAGCACGTGGCTGCGATACGGTTCGCCGGGCGCGGCGGTCGATTTGACCTCGACGGGGATGATGCGCTTCCGCCGCCGCACCAGGTAGTCAGGCCGTCCGGCCAGGTTGGCCGAGGGCGCGTACAGCGGTTCGGGGACGTCCTCCCACCGGCCTGTATCGCTGTACACGAGCCGGCCCACCGGCATTCCGGCGCGCCGCCGCAGCCAGGCCG
This sequence comes from uncultured Anaerolineae bacterium, assembly GCA_964560475.1. Lineage (GTDB taxonomy): Bacteria > Chloroflexota > Anaerolineae > JAFGEY01 > JAFGEY01 > BS750m-G44. The sequence continues at coordinate 14,042 of CAZLMZ010000025.1, read as the reverse complement.
CCAGCCACAGCAGGGCCAGCGCAGCAGCGAGGAGCGCGGCAGCGACGATCGCCAGCTCGCTCATACGGCTCTCGACACGCCTAGCGGGCCAACAGCGTGCCTGCGCCCCAGATCAACAGCAGCAGCCCCCCGCCGAGGAACATCCACAGCGCCAACCGGCGCACGCCCTGCGCCAGGGAGACCTGCCAGCCGTGCCGCTCGTGCGCGCGGACGCCACCCTCGATGGCGCCGAAATCGACCGGCGTCTTGTGCCTGACGCTGCCCAGCCACCAGGCGTGAGCGCAGAAGGCATACTGCCCGACCTGGCTGGCCGATATGCGTCTAGCCCTGCGTGGCATCGCCCATCCTTGCCTCGAAATCGAGCAGCGCCTGGCGAAGCTGCTCCTGCTGCTTGGTCACCGTCAGGTCGCCGCGCGTGCGTTCCAACACTGCGCGCAGCATGTCCGTCTTGCGGCGCAGGCCGCCGGTGACCGCATCGGGAAAGTCGACCGTGGTCATGGCCACATAGACGTCTTCCATGTCTTCCAGGAGCACCTCTCCCCGCTCCAGGTTGCCGCGGCGGATGATATCGAGGATGGCGCGGCGCATCTCGCTTGCCGCCTCGACCAGGCCGTTGAGGTAGGCTGGGTAGTCGATCGCCACGCCCAGCTCGTCCGGCCCCGGCATCGGCTCGCGCCGGAGCAGCGCGCACACGGCAGAGGCCTCGACGAACTCTTTCAGCGCGTCCTGGGTATAGCCAGCGTGATAGACGTCTGGATAGGCCACCACGTCCTCGACCATCTGCTGCGCTGCCTCGCGCGCCGTCTGGAGCAGCTCGCGCGCCTGGTCGAACTCGGCGCGATGCATGGCGCGGATGCTGTTTGCACAGTAGCGGATCAGCGTCCGCGAACGGCGGATAGCCTGATCGCGCGCATCGCTGCGCACCTCCAGCTCATCCCGGATCCGGTCGACGATCGTCTGTACGTCCAATCGCTTTGCCTCCTTGAGGGCACCTTTGTGTGGACCAGGATCGTACACAAGAAGAGCGTTTCTGTCAATCGCCGGCCCGGCAGCGACAGGCTGCTGCAGTGCCAATGACCATGTCAAGGAGCTTGTCGGGGAGGGGAACGCAGGAACGTACAGGTGGGGCTGCGGAGCGGCATGCACCCTGGCGGGTATCCGTGCGGACGCCGCCATGCAGTGCTGAACGGCTACGCCGGGTCGACGTGCCCGATCGCGACCACCTCCCGCCCGGACCGGGCGGCGTCCAGGATCTGCTGTGGGGTCGCGAACCGCCCGGGAGCGGCGAGGACCACGCCCAGCTCGGCCTTCATCGGGACAGTGATCCGCCCAAACTCGCGGTCCTTGATCGGGTAGAAATAGTCGAGCGCCCGGGCCAGGCGATCCGTGATCTGCTGGCGGACCAGCACCACCTTGGGCTGCTGCGTGATCACCAGGAAACCGGTCTGATCGACGTGGGCGACGAAATCGTCCAGCGTGCCAACCTCGTCCACCACGTTGTTCAAGATCAACCCCACCGCACGCAGCACGTCGTCGCCCGCCACGAACCCATAGGCCTCGTTGAACGGCTCCAGGTCCACGATCGAGACATAGACCGCGGCCCAGCCGTCGACGTCCAGCACGTCGACCAGGCGCTCCTCCGCGACCTTGGGGCCGGGCAGCCCGGTGACCGGGCTGACCAGGCTGGCATAGCTCGCCCGGCGCAGCGCGTTGCGCACCTTGAGGCGCAGCTCTGGCATATCGCACGGCTTGGCGATATAGTCCACCGCCCCCAGCTTCAAGCCTGTGATCCGGTCGTGGCGCCCGCGGCGATCGGTCAAAAAGATGATCGGCACCGCGCTGGTACGCGAATGCCCGCGCAGCTCGCGCACGACCTCGTACCCACTAATGTCCGGAAGGCGGATGTCCTGGATAACAAGGTCCGGGGCTGCCACCTGGCAGAGCTTGAGCGCCTCTCGTCCCCACGCGGTGACCTCGACGTCATAGCCCTCTGAGTGAAAGTAGGTACGCAGCATCTCGGCCGTGTCCGCGTTGTCTTCGACGATCAGGATCTTGTTCCGATTGGCCATCCCTCGCCCCCGTCGCTCCCCTCGTAGCGGCCGGATCCTGCTGGCTGCCAACAGCCAAGGACCAGCCGCTCCTCCCCCCTCCCGGCTGTCACCTCGCTAGTTCAGGGGCTCCTTGTAGACGTCAAAGCGACAGTCGCCGTCGCCCATAGCGTGACAGTCGGTTTGCACGACCTTGAAATCCTTGCCTCCGCTCACCCAGTTCAGGCCGCCCTGCAGCAAGCCCACCGCGCCGTGACAGATCGGGCGGCTCGCCTCGCGCCCCCAGCACACGGGACACTTGTGGATGATGTACACGAAACGGTCGCCGTTCTCCTCCACCGTGCTGAACTGATCGCTAAAGGTGGTAAAGATGCGCGCCATGCCGGCCAGGCCCACCTTGAGCTTGGCGCCGAGCGGCAGGACCTTCATCGCCAACCCGGCGATCCCGACCGAGGCGCCAAAGGCCTCCAGGCCGGCCTTGACCGAGGCTTTGCCCCCCCGCAAGGCAAAGACGCGCCCGCCGCGCGGGCCATAAGTATCGTCCAGCGCCTGGTTCAGCGCCGAAAACTCGGCAAAGTCAAACTCGCGGGCCAGGTTGTCTGGCGGATAGTTGCCGATCAGGCGCGACAGCTCGGCCTTGTTCAGCACCGAATTCAGGCCGTTGCGCCCCATGATGTCCTCGAGGACTTGGAGATAGATCCTCCCGATCTTGTTCGGATAGTACAACCCACTCTGCTCGATGGCCACGTGCATTTCCTCCTGGTCGCGGTTGTGGGAGTCACACCGACGCACATTGGCCGGGCACTCTATGTATCAGGGCCAATGCCTGGCCGTCTCTCCCCTCCCATACGGCAACCATGCCGGATCAGACGATCTTTGCCAGTTCTTCCACCGCCCTGCGCATGTCGAGAAAGATCAGGCCCAGCTTGGCCTCCCTGCGCGCCAGGGCGGTGAGCACGGCTTCCTCGCCGACGGACATCAGGATCACATACCCGTTCTCGCCCTTGATGTATACCTGATCCAGGTATCCGCGGCCCAGCTCGCCCGCGATTCGCTCGCCGAGGCTGAGCATGGCAGCGGACATGGCCGAGACCCGATCTTCCTCGATCCCGGTCGGCAGCGCAGAGGCCATGATCAGGCCGTCGACGCTGACCACGGCCGACGCTTCGATATCAGAGCTATTGAATTGGAGGTTACGCAGTTCGTCGACCATGCGTTCCGTCCGCGATTTGGTCATACAGTGCGCTCCTTTCGTCACAGCGAGGAACGGGACCCGGGGCCCGCCAGGCACAATACGAGACATAAGACAATGCCATTTTCAGCTTACTACAGCTACAGAGAGTTGTCAAGTTACCTGCCGCCGTCCCGCGAACAGCTCACACGACGCACGAAGAAAGGCCAGCCGGCAGTCATCGGCTGGCCTCTTTTGTGTCGGGAAAGAAGAGGGCGTTTCTAGTCCAGCGCTGCCTGCGCCAGGTGCGCCGCCGTGGCCTCCTGGGCGACGGCCGTTCCCTCATCCGGGTTGACGCGCGTCAGCAGTAGGCCGCCGACGATGAAAAAGACGACCACGGCGACGATGCTCAGGCGGCTCCCGCCCGCGAGCTGGCTGACCACGCCAAAGAGGAGCGGGCCAAAGATGCCGGCGAACTTGCTGCTGGTGGAGAAAAAGCCAAAGAACTCGGCCGCCTTGTGCTTGGGCACCATGGCCCCAAACAAGGAGCGGCTCAGCGCCTGGCTGCCGCCCTGCACCAGGCCCACCATAGAAGCCAGGATATAGAAATGGACGGCGGTCTGCATGAAATAGCCGGCCAGGCTGATCAGGACGTACACGCCCAGGGCCATCAGGATCGAGCGCTTGGCCCCCACTCGCCGTGCCAGGCGGCCAAAGAGGAAGGAGAAGGGGATGCCGACGAACTGGGTGATGATCAGGGCGATCACCATGTCGGTCAGGTCGATCCCGATCTCGTCGCCATAGGCGGTCGCCATCTTGATGATCGTGCCGATGCCGTCGTTATAGATCCAGAAGGCGACGAGAAAGATCAGCAACTGCCGGTAGCGCCGCAGCTCGTGAAAGGTGCGCGACAGCCGCCCAAAGCCGGCGCGCAGCGGGTGGAGCGCGACGCCACGCCGGTCCGGCGGCGGCTCTTGCACGCGGAGAAACATGGGGATCGAAAAGAGCGCCCACCACACGGCCACGCTGAAAAAAGAGGCGCGCAGGGCAAAACCGACGTCGGGCATGCCGAACCAGGCCGGCTTCATGTACCACAGCACGTTGATCACCAGCAGGATGCCGCCGCCCACATAGCCCAGCGCATAGCCCGCCGTCGAGACCTGATCGATGTCGTCTCGCTGCGCCACGTGCGGAAGCAGCGACTCGTAAAAGACGTTGGCCCCGGCGAAACCAATGTTGCCACCGATATAGAGCAGCGAGGCGAGCACCCACGTGTCGGTCCCGATCAGGACGAACGCGCCCGTGCACAGGATGCCAAAGATGGCAAAGGCCGCCAGGTAGCGCTTTTTGCCGCCCGTATAGTCGGCCACCGCGCCCAGCACGGGCGCGACCAGGGCGATCAGCAGCAGCGCCACCGACGTGGTATAGCCCCAATAGGCAGTTGCCGTGTTGGCAGCCAGGCCCGCCGTGGTAACAAGCGAGCGGTAAAAGGGCGGGAACATGGCCGCCATAATCGTCGTCGCGAACGCCGAGTTGGCCCAGTCGTACATGCACCACGACCAGATCGTTCGCCTGTATGCCCTGTCGCCCTCCAACTGCATGGAAGCGCCTCCTCTCCCCTCCTACGCCCGGCCGCGATAGCGGTTCATGGCACAGCCATCACCCACACCTGGTAATAGTACGCCAGGACGACGGCAACCAGGACCGTGTCGATGCGATCGAGCATCCCGCCATGCCCGGGGATCAGGTGTCCTGAGTCCTTGACCCCGGCCTGGCGCTTGATCATCGAGATGCCCAGGTCACCGATCGGCGTCAGCAGCGAGACGAGCAGCCCGAGGATGGCGCCGTGGACCCAGCCCAACGCGCCGAGGCCAAACGTCAGCAGCCCGGCCAGGGTGCCGCTCACCACCTGTGCAGCGTAGCCCTCCCACGTCTTGTTCGGGCTGATCCGGGGCAGCATATGATGCTTGCCCCAGGTCGAGCCGATCAAGTACGCCATTACGTCGCCGGCCCAGACGATGACCAGAGTCGCCATCAGGCGGTAGAAACCGCGAGGCAGCAGGCGAATCAGGATCGCGTGGCTCACGGCCCAACTGATAAAGAACGCGCCGGCGAGGGGGAGCAGCCAGTTCTCGATGCGATGGGCCGTCTGATCGCCGAACACGTGCCAGGTCAGCGAGCCGAGAAAGAGGAGGGCCACCCCATGCTGCAGGTATACGGGCTCGCCCCAGAAAAAGAACAGGATCACGAGCCATCCGAGGGCGATCGCAAAGGGGTAGGCCGGCTGCAGGTCGAGGCGAACCAGCATGCGGAGGTACTCCCAGGTAGCGAGCGCTACCACCAATGCGACGAGACCCACGAACCACCAGCCACCTACCCAGAGCACCAGCAGGAGAATGGGCACCAGGACAAGTGTACTCAACGCGCGCAGCAGCAGGCTCGACCTCAAGGCTACCCTTCCCCCGGCAACCCTCCGTAACGGCGCTGACGCCGATTGTACTCGACCAGAGCCTTGTAGAGCTCGGCCTCGTCAAAGTCGGGCCAGTAGACGGGCGCAGCATAGTATTCGGCATAGGCGCCCTGCCAGAGCAAAAAGTTGCTGACGCGCAGCTCGCCGGCCGTGCGGACGATCAAGTCTGGATCGGGTTGACCCGCAGTATAGAGATAGTGCTCGAAAACCTCTTCGGTCAGCTCTTCGGGAGACAGGCCGGCCTCGATGATGCGCTTGGCCGCGTCGACCACCTCGGCCCGACCGCCATAGTTGAAAGCCACGTTAAGCAGGAGGCGGTCGTTGTCCTTGGTCAGCTCGATCGCCTCGAACACCCCCTGCCGCAGCCGCTCTGGGATGCGCTCCAGGCGCCCGATGTGATTCAGCCGCACGCCGTTCTTGTGCAGCTCGGGCATCTCTTCGCGCAGCGCGCGGGCCAGCAGGCTCAACAGGACGTTGACTTCAGATCGAGGCCGGGTCCAGTTCTCGGTCGAGAAGGCATAGAGCGTCAGGATCTGGACCCCAAAGTGCACGCTCGCCTGGAGCACACGGCGGATGTTCTCGACGCCCGCGCGGTGCCCGTAGGTACGGCGCCTGCCATGCTGCTGCGCCCAGCGACCATTGCCGTCCATAATGATCCCAATGTGGACGGGCACGCGTTCCAGGGGTGGGAAACGCTCCTCCCACGCGTCAGTCATCTCGACCTCTCAGATCAGAAAAGGAGGGCACGATGCCCTCCAGCACGCGAGCGACACGAACGCTAGACCTCGCGGATCTCGGCTTCCTTGCGCGCGCCGATCTCGTCGATGCGCTCCACGTACTCGTCGGTCAGCTCCTGTACCTGATCGAGGCCGCGGTGCAGTTGATCTTCCGAGATCATCTTTTCCTCTTCGAACTCTTTGAGGTCGTCGTTGCCTTCGCGGCGGATATTGCGTATCGCAACCTTGGCTTCCTCGATCCGTCGCCCCACCCGCTTGATCAGGTCCTCGCGACGCTCTTCGCTGAGGCGCGGGATGGCCAGGCGCACCAGCTTGCCGTCGTTGGTCGGGGTCAGGCCCAGGTCGGATTTGAGGATCGCCTTCTCGATCGCCGGGATGGTGCTCGCTTCCCAGGGGCGAATGGTCAACAAGCGCGGCTCGGGGGCCGAAATGGTCGCCACCTGGTTCAGCGGCGTCATCGTCCCATAATACTCGACCGGGAGCCGCTCGACCAGCGCCGGCGAGGCCCTTCCCGTCCGGATACCGCGCAGGTCCTCGACCAGCGAATCGACGGCCTTTTCCATCTTGGCACGCGTTTCCTGTACAATGTCCTTGATCACGGCGTTCTCCCTCGTCCTCAGTGGCCAATCAACGTGCCGATCGGTTCGCCCATCACCAGCTTGACCAGGGCATCCTTGTCCCACAGATTGACGACCTGGATCGGCAGATCGTTGTCCATACACGTGGTGATGGCCGTCGCGTCCATCACCTTGATCTGCATGTTGAGCGCTTGCATGTAGGTGAGGTGTTCAAAGCGCCGGGCGTTGGGGTTCTGCATAGGGTCCGAATCGTACACGCCGTCGACCTTGGTCGCTTTGACCAGCACCTCGGCGTGGATCTCGATGGCGCGCAGCGCACCTGCGGTGTCGGTGGTGAAATAGGGATTGCCCGTCCCCCCGCCCATGACGACCACGTATCCCTTTTCCAGGTGACGGATCGCCCGCAGGCGGATGTAGGGCTCGGCAATCTGGCGCATCTCGATCGCGGTCTGTACGCGAGTGACCATGCCCTGCTGTTCGAGCGCATCGCGCAGGGCGAGGGCGTTCATCACCGTGGCGATCATGCCCATCTGGTCGGCCGTGGCGCGATCCATGCCGTACTCGAGGCCGATCACGCCGCGCCACAGGTTGCCCGCGCCGATCACGATCGCGACCTCGACGTCACGGTCGCGGAGCTGCTTGACCTTGGCCGCAACCTCCATCGCGCGCTGCGGGTCGATTCCCGTCCCGTCCGAGCCCGCCAACGACTCACCACCCAGCTTGAGCAATATGCGCCGGTACTGTGCAGCCATAGGATTCTGCTCCATAGAAGCGCAGAGGCTAGGTGGTGGACCACCTAACCTCTGGCTGTTTACTCGCCGACCTCGAGCCGCGAGAAGCGCCTGAGCACAATGTTCTCGCCCAGGGCGTCGATCATCTCCTTGAGCAGGTCGCCGATCCTGACGTCCTGATCCTTGATAAAGGGCTGCTCGAGCAGGCAGACCTGCTCGTAGAACTTGCCCATTTTGCCCTCTACGATCCGATCCAGGATGCGCTCGGGCTTGCCCTCGGCGATGAACTGCTGGCGGTATTCGGCCCTTTGCGCCTCGAGCGTCTCCTCGGGAATGTCCTCGATGGCGACATAGCGCGGCGCGCTCGCCGCGATCTGCATCGCCATATCGTGCACGAAGGACTCGAACTCGGGCGTACGCGCCACAAAGTCGGTCTCGCAGTTGACCTCGATCAGGGCGGCCAACTGTTCACCGGCATGGATATAGTAGCCGATCCGGCCCTCGCTGGCCTCGCGATCCATCTTTTTCTCGGCGCGGGCCAGGCCTTGCTCGCGTAGCTGGGCGATGGCTTCCTCAACGTCCCCATTGGTCTGGATGAGCATATTCTTGCAGTCTAGAACACCTGCGCCTGTCTTTTCGCGCAGTTCCTTGACCATGTCCAGGGTGATCTCCACGTGTACCGTAACTCCGTTTCTATGCTGAACGAGCGCCTACTCGCCTTCTCCCTCGAGTTCCTCTTCTTCCTCTTCTTCCTCTTCGTAGTCGATATCGAGCTCTTCTTCGTACTCGACGGTGTACTCGTCCTCGTCCTCGCTCTCTTCCTCCGTGGCGTCAAAGTCGAGCGCGCCCGAGCGGATCTTTTGCAGGGTCGCTTCGCCGAGGTACATGAGGTCTTCTTCCGAGATCTCTTCTCCCTCTGCGCCGCGTGTCTTGCTCATCTGCTTGCCTTCGAGCACGGCATCGGCCATCTTGGTGGCCAGCAGGCGAATAGCCCGGATGGCGTCGTCGTTGCCAGGAATGATATAGTCGATTGGCGTGGGGTCGCAGTTGGTATCGACGACGGCGATCACCGGGATCTTGAGCTTGTTTGCTTCGTCGACGGCGATCTTTTCGCGGCGCACGTCGATGATAAAGAGCAGATCGGGCAGCGCCTCCATGTCCTTGAGGCCGCCAAAGCGCTCGTTCATCTTGGCAACCTCGCGATCCAGGCCAAGCTGCTCGTGCTTGGGCAGCGCGTCCCAGGCGCCTATGTCTCGCTGCGACTCGAGCTCGTGCAGCCGATCGATCTGCGAGCGGATGGTGCGCCAGTTGGTCAGCGTACCGCCCAGCCAACGCTGGTTGACGTAGGGCATCCCACAGCGGTCGGCCTGCTCTTCGATCGATGCCTGTGCCTGTCGCTTGGTGCCGACGAAAAGCAGCACCCCACCGTCGGCGACGGTGTCGCGCACCAGCGCGTACGCGTCTTCCAGGCGGCTGATCGTCTGCTGCAGGTCGATGATGTGGATTCCGTTGCGCTCGGTAAAGATGAATGACTTCATCTTTGGGTGCCACCGCGGGGTGCGGTGGCCAAAGTGCACGCCCGTTTCGAGGAGCGCGCGCATTGTTACAACTGCCATTGTGCCTCCTAGTGTGTTTTGTCGTCCGCGCCTTTCACCCTGCGCGAGGACCGCCACGTCGTCGTGGTCGGCACACCTCGTGCAGTCGAGGCGCGTGCTTGTTCGGGCAGGAACTGCCCGACGCACTAGTATAGCATAATGCAGGCCGAGGAGCAAATCCTGGGGCGTTGGGGCGTTACCCGGCATGGGATGCCGGGCTACGAAGATAGTCCCTTGTAGCTCACGTGTGTCACGTGACGCAGGACTTGTGCGACACTAAGCTACGGCTGTAGCAAAGCCCCTTGACACTGTCATTGCGAGCCGGTGCTGTCCCGGCGAAGCAATCCCCGAGGCGCATACAGGAACCAGCATCGGTGCTCCTGATGCAGGGTGGAGATTGCGCGGACGTCTGCGTCCGTCCGCTCCGCTCGCAATGACAATGCAACAGCCGTGACACGTGAGCTACAAGCTTTCCCGCTTCCGTGGAGGTAGTGTATAATACATGTATATGCCCAGGGGAGCCGCGACGGTGTCCGTGTCTGTGATCGCAACGGTGCTCAACGAAGCACGCTCGATCGTGCGCTTGATCGAGTCGCTGGCCGCCCAGTCGCGGCCGCCAGACGAGGTGGTGATCGTCGACGGCGGTTCGACCGACGGGACGCTGGACGCGCTGCACGCGTACGCGGCCCGTGGGCCGCTGCCGCTACGTGTGCTCTCTCGACCGGGCAGCAACATCTCGGAAGGAAGAAACGCGGCGATCGAGGCGGCAGCGGGCGAGATCATCGCCAGTACGGACGCGGGCGTTCGCCTCTCGACGGACTGGCTCGGCGCGCTGGTGGCCCCCTTTGCCGACCCCGAGGTGCAGGTTGCCTCGGGTCTTTTCGTCCCCGACGCGCGCAGCGCGTTCGAGGTCGCGATGGGGGCGACGGTGCTGCCGTCGCTGCCCGAGATCGTCCCCGCCACGTTCCTCCCCTCCAGCCGCTCGGTCGCCTTCCGCAAGGCGGCCTGGCAGGCGGTAGGCGGCTACCCGGCGTGGCTCGACTACTGTGAGGACCTCGTGTTCGACCTCAAGCTGCGCGAGCAGTGCGGCCCGTTTGCTTTCGTGCCGCAGGCAGTGGTCCACTTTCGCCCGCGCTCGAGCCTGCGTGCTTTTTTCCGGCAGTACTATCGCTACGCCCGGGGCGACGGCAAGGCCGACCTGTGGCGCAAGCGCCACGCGATACGCTATGCCACCTACCTCGTCGCCCTGCCCGGGCTGCTCGCCCTCGCACTGTGGCACACGCCGCTCTGGCTCGGCGCCCTGCTGGCCGGCGCGGCGGGCTATACCTACCGCCCCTACCGGCGGCTGGCAGGCAGGATGGGCCAGCTCTCGCGCGCGCAAAAGCTGTACGCGATCGCCCTGGTGCCCTGCATTCGCCTGGTCGGTGACGTAGCCAAGATGGCCGGCTATCCGGCCGGCTGGGCGTGGCGCCTGCGCTACCGCGACCGCATCGCCGGCATACGCTGGAGACAGGATGGGAAATGACGGGCTTTGTCTTTGACATCTGGTCGGCCTTGGTGCTGGCGGGGCTGGTCGCGTCGACGGCCGTGGCAATGTGGACCCTGATCCCGCGTTGGCACGGCATTCCGGCGACGCCGGCGCGCATGCGCTGGATCCAGAAGGCGCTGGTGCAGGCCAAGGTGCAGCCGGGCGAGGTGGTGGTGGACCTGGGCGCGGGAGATGGGCGCGTGCTGCGTGTCGCGGCGCGGGAGTACGGGGCACGCGCGATAGGATACGAGATCGAGCCGCTGCACTGCGCTGCCGCCTGGCTGGGCGCGCTGTTCGAGGGCGTGCTGGGGCAGGTGTCGATCCGCAACCGGGACCTGTACGGAGCCGACCTGTCGGGCGCGGACGTGGTGTTCATGTACCTCAACCCAACCTTTGTCGCGAACCTGCTGCCGGCGCTGGAGCAGCTCAAGCCCGGCGCCCGGGTGGTGAGCCTGAATTTCCCAGTCGACGGCTGGGAGCCGAGCGAGGTAGATATCGGCTACCTGATCTTTACCTATCACGTGCCGTCCAGGCCGGGCAGCCTAGAGACCTACCTGCGCCGGCGGATGACGCCGCTGCCGACGGTCGAGACGGCAGTAGACGAGATGGAGCTGCCGGTAGAGCGGCCGCCTTCGCCGAACGATTGATACCCTAACCTTGCGAAGGGGGCGCATCGGAATGCAGCGCATCGGAATGCGCCACATTCTGATGCGCAGCACCCTTCGCAAGGTTGAGTTTGCACAACGCTGCCGCGGCGGAGAGGCGGACGCAGGGATCGCCATCGCCGAGGGCGGCGGTCAGCGGTTCGAGCGCGCGCCGGTCACCGATCTTGGCCAGGGCCTCGATGGCGGCGACGCGGAGCCGGTAGCAGGTGCTGCGCAGTGCGGCGACGAGCGCGTCGACGGCGCGCGGATCGCCAATCTCGCCCAGGGCTGCTGCGGCGTGGGGATGCAGGCGCGGGTGCCCGTTGCCGAGCACGGCGCAGAGGGGCGGCACGGCGCGCTCGTCGCCGATCTGGCCGAGCGATGCGATGACGGCAGTGCAGACGTGCTCGTCGCGATCCGAGAGCGCGGCGACGAGCATATCCACCGCGCTCAGGCCGCCGACCTGGCCCAGGAGGCTGGCTGCGCTGCGGCGCGCGCAGGCGTCGTCTCGATCGCGCAGATCGTCGATCAGCCCGTCCAGCCGGCGCTGGGGGAATTCCCGGTCGAGCACGACAGATGATTTCCGTGACGATACCATAGGTCTACTCCTCGTGCAACAAAAAAAGGCCAGCACCCAGCCGCCCCGGTGAGGGGTCGCTCGGTGCTGGCCTACTTTGCGGCCGGCCCGCCCTCACCTACAGGGCTTGCCGTCCGCCTCGTCCGCCAGACTGTGATTCGTTCAGTTGAACAAGTATACCGCGAGTCTGCGTTCGCGTCAAATGAGCGCGACCTACCCGTCACTTGTCATTGCGAGACGGGGCGGGTGCTCTTGCCGCCCTGTCGAAGCAATCTCCGGCTATGTATCAGGGACCGACTCTGGTTGCTGAGTGTGCCGCGGAGATTGTGCGGACGAAGCGTCCGACGGCGCCAAGAGCGGGCGCCCCGCAATGACAAGACATAGGGCTGCCGGCCTACGGGTAGATCAGGGAAAAGGCTGCCGCCTAGCGCCTCAAGACAGCCTCCAGATCCTGGGCCATGGTAAAGACGATGATTCGCTCGCCGGTCAGGACGCTGATGTCGCTGTGCAGACTGACGACCGGTACCCCCGTGAGCTCCTCGATCATGTCGTCGAGGATGGAACGCGATCCCTCGACGAGCTGCCTGCGTATCTCCTTGACCAGGCGCCGGCCTTCCGGGTCGCGGGCCAGTTTTTCCTCGGCGGGGGTCAAGACGCGCTTGAGGCGGACGAGGATCAGGTCCTGGATGATCCAGGCGCGGACCTCACGGGGGCCACGGCCCAGGTGGTCGCGCTCGAACTGGGTGACGGCGGCGGCGATGCTGGCTTCGAGCTGGCCTTTGGTTTGGATGGCGGGCATGTGGGTTACCTCTATGGTCAGAGTTAACCTTGCGAAGGGGGCGCATCGGAATGCGCCGCATTCTGATGCGCAGCACCCTTCGCAAGGTTAGCGCTAGAAAAGGCGTTGGCTAGAGCGGCCCACTCCTCCATGGTCAGGGTCTCGGCGCGGCGGTGGGGATCGATGTCCGCGCGGGCCAGGGCGGCGTCGATCTGGTCGTCGGGAAAGGGCAGGCCGAGGCGTAGGGCGTTGCGCAACTGCTTGCGCGATTGTGCAAAGCCGGCGCGCACGACCTCGAAAAAGAGCGTTTCGTCGGTCACGCCCCACGGCAGGGGATCGTAGGTGTCGATGCGCACGACGGCCGAGTCGACGGCGGGCACGGGGCGAAAGGCACCGGCCGGGATGCGGGCGACGACGCGCGGCCGGCCATAGAACTGGACGCTGACGGCCAGCAGGCTCATGCGCTGCTCCTGCTTGTGCCGCTGCCGCCGGCCGGGTAGGCCGACGATGCGGTCGGCGACCTCGCGCTGGACGGTGACGACGAGGCGCTGCGGGCGCAAGGGCGCGGTGAGCAGGTGGCGCAGGACGGCGGAGGTGATATAGTAAGGCAGGTTGGCGACGACCTTGTAAGGGCGCCGGCCGACGAGCGCGGCCACGTCCTGATCGAGGATGTCACCGTGGACAACGCGCACGTTGCCGTGGCCGGCGAGCGCCTCGCGCAGGAGGGGCAGCATGCGCACGTCGAGCTCGACGGCGATCACCTCTCCGGCGCGCTCGGCGAGGAGGACGGTGAGGGTGCCCGGTCCGGGGCCGACCTCGAGGACGAGGTCGGTGGGGTCGAGCTCGGCGGCGTCGACGATCTTTTCCACAGCATGGGGGTCGACCAGGATGTGCTGGCCGAGGTGGCGGTCGCCACGCACGTCGTGATCGCGCATAGCCCGGTAGGGTTTCACGAGTGGCTGCCCCACAGTCGCACGCAGCACACCTGCGCCGAAAGTCCCGCTCGTAGTAACGACTTTAGCCGTTCTTCAGGCGAGGAAAAAGCGCTCAAGCGCTCACTACGAACGGCGGCGCCCGGACGCACGTGGGACACGTGCGCCGAAAGTCCCGCTCGTAGTAACGACTTTAGCCGTTCTTCAGGCGAGGAAAAAGCGCTCAAGCGCTCACTACGAACGGGAGAACTCG
>CAZLMZ010000024.1:19562-22842 GCA_964560475.1 uncultured Anaerolineae bacterium | reverse complement strand
CTAGGATCAGCGTCACCGGCCCGTCGTTGTGGATCTCGACCATCATGTGCGCGCCGAACGCGCCGCTCTCTACCTGCGTCACGCCCGCCTCGTGCAGCAGCTCGACGAAACGGTCGCACAATGGCTCGGCAACCTCGGGTCGCGCGGCTGCGGTAAAGCTGGGCCGCCGCCCCCGCCTGGCATCGCCATAGAGGGTAAACTGGGAGACGACCAGGGCGCCGCCGCCGACGTCGAGCAGGGAGAGATTCATCTTGCCCTCGTCGTCCTCGAAAATGCGCAGGCCCGCTACCTTGTTGGCCAGCCAGGCGACCTGCTCCTCCCCATCGTCATGGGTCACGCCGAGCAGGATCAGCAGCCCGCGCTCGATCGCCCCTACCTCCGCTTTCCCTACGGTGACTGAGGCGCGGGCCACGCGTTGTACGACTGCTCTCACGCTGCTCTCCTTACTGTCCGATCGAGCCCACGTCCGTGAAGGCGCTCACCCAGGGCGGCGGATCGGGCGCCTCACCCGCATCGAGCTGTGCCCGCCACGCCCTGATCGTTAGCTGCTCGTCGAGCGGCAGGTCGAACTCGTAGTAGCGATAGGCGCCGCCGCGCGCCAGGTAGAGGGTACCCTCTCGTTCCACGACCAGGTAGAACACGTCTACCGGCCCCAGCGCCTCGATGCGCTGCGTCGCCTCGCCGGACGCGACGGGGAACGCGATGCGGAGGTCGGCCTCTGCTCCAGCGGTGGTAAACTCGGACAGCGGCACGGCGTACTGGCCCAGCCGCGCGTACTCATCCGAAGCCAGGGCTTGCCCGGTCAGCTCGCGGCGCGCCACGTCCTGCAGCTCGCTCAGCCACGCCTCCAGGTCGAGCAACGTCACCCGGCCCGCCTGGGTCAGCATGAGCCGGCTCTCGAGCCCCTCGGTGACCATGCGGGTCAGGGCAGCCAGCCGGGCATACACCTCCGGCTGAGGCTGTACATAGCCCCACGGCGCCGTGCCGGGCGCCTCGCCCGCGGCAGCCGGCGTTGCTTCGGCACCCGGCGCCATAGTCAGTACGGGGGCTGCCCGGGCGGCGTACCGTACTTGCGTCCAGGCCCCAGCCATTGCCTGCAGCTCCCTCCGCTTCCAGGCCGATTCGCGCATCCACGACGGGTAGGAAGGCGTCTTTTCCCGGACCAGTGAGCTGTAGACATAGAGCCAGTTCCAGTTCAGGCTGTCGGTCCAATACGTCGTCATGAGCGAGGCCAGCTCGTTCCGCACCCGGCCAACGGCATCCAGGTAGCCTGCATACCCGGCTGCACCGATTTCTTCGGCGACCTGATAGGCTTCCTGGGCACCCAGGGTGGCCCCCAGATCGACGTAGGAGGGCAGATCGCGCAAGTCGTCCCCGCTGCCGATCCCTTCGCCCGCCGTCTGCGTCAAGATGTAGCTGTCGGGAGTTAAGGCCCCGGCCAGGAAACGCCACCGCCGCTCCGGCATGCCGGCCTGGGACCAAAAAGCCCACACAGGATGCTCGGGCAGTGCCAGGTCTACCGTCGCGTTGACCAGTACGTCCAGCCCCTCCTCGTCGGCCAGGACGGCGATATCGGCGCTATCCTCCCAGACGAGCCGCAGCAGCTCGGCGGATTGGTTGGGCGTATAGGAGGCGTCGCGGCCTTCGATGAAACACAACGTGCTCTGGATTCGCTGCCACAGCACGTGGGCTTCAGAGTCGGCATCGACCAGCCACGCGATTAGCGCCGCGGTACGCATCTCCTCGCGCTGTGCAGGCCGGAACGCGACCGCGCGATGCCATTGCAGCGCCGTACGGTAGCGGGCCCACGCCTCGTCTGCGCCTGCGCCAAGAGAGAAGGAGCGGTAATCTACGCGTAACTGGTCCTTCTCGGGCAGGGAAGGCACAACCATGGCCGGCGAGACGGTGATCGCCTCGCTAGCCTCGATCAGCGCCAGTTCGGCGCTGACGGCGGTCGAGAGGACCTCAGGCGCAGTGAACGTAGGATCGAGGATCGACAGCGGCACGGCAAAGTATCCCGCGACGCGCAGCGCGGCGGACGCGATCCGCTGGTCCACCTGGTTCGACGCATCCGCTCGCTCTCGATACTGTGCCCAGGCATCTTCAAAGAGCTGCCGGTCGAGGAGACGCAGCTCAGGCAGCAGATGGTCACGCTCCACTTGTAGCTGCACCTCACGCAGCACGTGCTGCGTGGCATAGAGCACCGAATCCACGCTGATCAGGACGGGCTCGTCCGCGTGCGCGGGGTCGCTATAGAGGGCCTCAAAGCTCGGGTACCCCGCAGCAGCAACCAGGAAGCCGTTCTCAGAGAGCATGCGCGTCTGAGTCGGGCCAAACGTCTGGCTCAGGGGGACGGTGCTCGACACGCTCTCGAGCGGCACGGGGAGCTCGTAACCATCGTACAGCGTCGAGATTTGCACGTCGCGGGGCCGGTAGACGGCAAAGCGCATGGTGTCCAGCGGCCCGCTGAGCAGGTCGATGTGCGCCGCACGGATCCGGCCATGCTCGCTTTCGTAGCCCAGCACGCCGATCACGGTGCCGGGGACGATCTGCGTCAGGGTTGCCGCCCCTCCATCCTCCGACAAGATCGAGGTCGCCTCCATCAGGTCGATCTGCAGCTCCTCGCTCTCTGTGGTGAGCAGGCGAAGCGCCAGCGTGCCCGGCGAGAGATCGAGGACCGTGCCACTGACCTGCACGTTGGGCACCGGGGTCGCCGTGAGCAGGGGTTCCGGGGTCGAGGTAGACGCGGCCGGGGTGGGCGTCGGCAAGAGCGCCGGTTCGCCCGGCAGCCAGAGGATATTCAGCGCGGTCATGTCGACTGTCTGGCTGACGGCAGGCTCTCCTGGCGGCACCTCGCCGGGCCCCTCGGCCACGTAAAAGTCGAACGTGACGGGGCCCAACGGCAGCTCGTCGCGGGGAACGCGGATCAGGTGAAAGGGATAGACGGTCCACGGTGCCGCCGAGGGGGTGCTCTTGGGCGTGGTCACTTCGACCGAGACCTCGACGCTGACCCCGTCGAGCGCGAGATCGCGGATCTCGATCCCGTACCCGCGCCCCACGCGCGCGCCGAGCAGCGCCCCGATCAGGATCTCCTGGTCCCAGGCGACCGGTTCCCAGATCTCCGCCGGCTGGCCCATCTGCGAGAGGAACTGGGCCCAGCCTTCCTGCGTACCGATCAGCGTGTACCATCCCCCTTCACCGCGGGCACTGCGCTCGACCGGGACCTGCATATCGGGCAAGATCTCGCCCCGCGCATAGTCGTGGAAGAGCTGTACCTCTT
>CAZLMZ010000024.1:0-19462 GCA_964560475.1 uncultured Anaerolineae bacterium | reverse complement strand
TGCATATCGGGCAAGATCTCGCCCCGCGCATAGTCGTGGAAGAGCTGTACCTCTTCAGGAGCATAAGTCGACGTGGCCGTGGGGGTGGGGCTCTGCAAGGCAGCAGTGGGGGTGACGGCAGCGGTCGGGGTCTGCAGCCACAGATCGCACGCCGCCAACGATAGGAGCAGCAGGCAGTTCAGGGCGACTACTGCCTTACGCGCGGGGCTCACGGCTGCCCCCCGCCCGCGTCGAGCAAGGCATCGAGCAGGGGACGCGCGGCACGCAGCGCGCGGGCGCGGTGGCTGATCTGGTTTTTGACCTTCGCGGGCAGCTCGGCCATCGTCAGCCCCCGTCCAGACACCACAAAGACCGGATCGTAGCCAAAGCCGTTCTCCCCGCGCGGCGCGAACGCGATCCGGCCCTCACAGGTTCCGTCGGCGATAGAGACGCGCCCGTCCGAACGCGCGATGGCGACGGCGCAGCGAAAACGCGCAGTGCGCCGATCGAGGGGAACGCCTTCCAGTTCGGCCAGCAGCTTGCGAACGCGATCCTCGTCGCTGGCGCCGGGGCCTGCATAGCGCGCGCTGCGGATGCCCGGCGCACCGCCGAGGGCGTCGACCTCCAGGCCCGAATCGTCTGCCAGGGCTGACATACCTGCGGCGCGCGCATAGGCACGTGCCTTTTGCGCCGCATTCTCAGCAAAGGTCTGCCCCGTCTCTTTGACCTCGAGCGCCAATCCCAATTGCTGGGGAAAGACGATCTCGACAGGCCAGTCGCCGAGCAACTCGCGCAGCTCGCGCTGTTTGCCTCGATTGGTCGTGCCGACGCACAGCTTGGCCATGTGGTCTCCAGAACACCGATAAGCGCTAAAGCGCTCACTACGAACGCCGCCGCTCGGACGCACGTGGCACTCCTGCACCACGAGAAACGGTCTTGTTCGTAGTACCGACTTTAGTCGTTCTTCGTGCGGCGAAAAAAGCGCTCAAGCGCTCACTACGAACGGGATGAGCGCCAGGTGCGCGCTACAGGCGCGGGATCGTGAGCCCGCCGTCGACCATGATCACCGTGCCGGTGGCGTAGGGCAGGTCGCCACGGGCGAGCGCGGCCACGGCACTGCCGACGTCCTCCGGATAACCCCAGCGCGGCTCGACGGTGAGACCATCCGCGATCAGAGCATCGTATTTGTCCTGGACGCCGCTGGTCATGTCGGTGGCGATCACGCCCGGCCGCACCTCGTACACCGGGATCCTGTACTCACCGAGGCGCGCCGCCCACAACTGCGTGGCCATGCTCACCCCCGCCTTGGAGAGACAGTACTCGCCGCGATGGACCGAGACCACCGTCGCCGAGATCGACGAGACGTTGACGATGCAGCCCTGGTAATTCGGATCGGCCTGCCGCTGTGCGACCATCCAGTTGGCAGCGGCCTGGGTGAGAAAATAGGGTCCCTTCAGGTTGATGTCCATCACCCGGTCGTAGCTCTCCTCTGTCGCCTCCAGGATATCGGCGCGCACGCGGGGAGCCACGCCGGCATTGTTGACCAGGACGTTCAGCTTCCCATAGTGCTCGCGCGTCGCCGCGATCAGGCGGGCCCGCGCCTCGCGATCGGAAACGTCGGCCTGGCAGTAGCGCACGTCAGCGCCCGCAGCCCGCAGCTCGGCCATCGTTTCCGTCACCTGCTCTGGCGGGCGCACGCCGCAGATGACGAGAGACCACCCCTCCGCAGCAAGCTTATTAGCGATGCCTAGCCCGATCCCCCGACTCCCGCCGGTCACCAATGCGACCTTCATCCTTCACCTCCCCCGATCACGCCAACGGCTCCACGTCGACCCATCGCCCTTCCCGCGAGGACTCGGCTGCCCGCTCGGCAAGCTGCACCCCCTTGGCTCCCTCCAGCAGGTCCCACGGAAAGGGTTCGCCCGTCACGATGTGTCGCAGAAAGCGCGTCCACTGCGCCTTGAAGGCATTGCCGTAGGACCGGTTATCGGGCACGTGCTGCCAGCCGGCATAGAAATCGATCGGGTTGGGGATATCCGGATTCCAGAGCGGCCTCGGCGTGGTGGCGTAGGCCTGGACCACGCAGTCGCGCAGGCCGGCGACGGCCGAGCCGCGCGTACCGTCGACCTGAAAGATGGCGAGGTCGTCGCGCCGCACGCGCACGACCCAGGAAGAGTTGATCTGGCAGACCACGTTCCCTGCGCAGTGCAGGGTCGCGTAAGCCGCGTCCTCCGCCGTACAGGCATAGGCACGCCCCTGCTCGTCGACGCGCCGCTCGATGTGCGTCGTGGCCCAGCAAGAGATTGCCTCCACCGGGCCAAAGAGGCCGTCGACCAGGTAACGCCAGTGCGGGAACATGTCGAGGATGATCCCACCGCCATCTTCCTCCCGATAGTTCCACGAGGGGCGCTGGCAGGGCTGGTCGAAACCGTCGAAAACCCAGTAGCCAAACTCACCGCGCACCGAGAGCAGCCGCCCGAAAAAGCCGGTATCGATCAGGTATTTCAGCTTCTGCATGCCGGGCAGCCACAGCTTGTCCTGGACCACGCCGTGCTTGACGCCGGCAGTGAGCGCCCGGTGGTAGAGGTCGAGCGCCTCGCTCGTCGTCGTCGCCGTAGGTTTCTCGCAGTAGATGGCCTTGCCCGCGGCGATGGCCTTGCGCACGTTCGCCGGGCGCAGGTCGGTGCGCAGCGCGTCGAAATAGACCTCGTACGCCGGGTCGGAGAGACATGCGTCGAGGTCGGTCGTATAGTGCGGCAGGTCGTGTGCCTCGGTCAGGGCGCGCAGTTTGGCCTCGTTGCGGCCCACCAGGATCGGATCGGGCAGAATCGTTTCGCCCGGCCCGAGCGGCACCCCGCCCTGATCGCGGATCGCGAGGATGGAGCGGATCAGGTGCTGGTTGGTCCCCATCCGCCCGGTCACGCCATTCATGATGATCCCGACGCGGTGTATTGTCATCCTGACCTCTCGCCTATGACCGATCGCTGGAGCGTAGCGCACGTATCCTACGTGCGACCTTTTCTAGCTATGCGCCAGGTACGCGGCCACGATCTCGCGCAGATAGGCGCGCTGTTCCTGCGTCCACCGCCTGGTGGAAAAGATCTCGACCTCGTGGTAGCCATCGAACCCCGCCCGTTCCATCCAGCCGCGGATCTGGCGGATGGGGATGCAGCCCTCGCCCATCAGCGCCCGGTCGGTCAGAATGTCCGTCGGCGTCACCCAATCCGAGATGTGGAACGCCCACAGCCTTCCCGCCGCGCCGGCCCGTGCGATCTCGCGCCCCAAGTCCGGATCCCACCACAGGTGATAGACATCGACGACGGCGCCCAGCCAGGGCGAATCCAGCGCCTCGCACAGCTCGTTCGCCTGCCGCAGGGTGTTGATCGCCGAGCGCGTGGCGGCGTACATTGGGTGGAGCGGCTCGACACCGAGCCGTACGCCGGCTGCCAAGGCGTGCGGCAGCACGGCCTCGATCCCCTCGCGGATCTGCCCCCGCGAAACATCCAGCGGCTGCCCGGGATCGGCGCCGGGGACGAGGACCAGGAGCGGCGCGCCCAGCGCGGCGGCCACGTCGATCGCACGGCGGTTGTCATCGATCGCTGCCGCGCGGTCGCCTGCAGCACGAGCAGGGAAAAAGCCGCCCCGGCAGAGCGAGACAGGCGCGAGGCCGGCGTCGCGGATGCGCTGCCCGGCGGCGCGGGGCTCGTCCCCTGCCAGCGCATCGCGCCACACGGTGATGCCGGACACGCCCGCCAAGGCATAGTGGGCGATCGCCTCGTCGAGCGACCAGGGACGGGTGGTGACGGTATGGATGCAGAGCCGCGAAAGATCGGGCGGCGGCGCTATGTTCGGTTGCACGTTTGCGTGCGCAGCGCACATGGTCCGGTGCCTTTCGTCACGTCTGAGACGTAACCCACAGC
The DNA here is from genome assembly GCA_964560475.1 of uncultured Anaerolineae bacterium. Classification (GTDB taxonomy): domain Bacteria; phylum Chloroflexota; class Anaerolineae; order JAFGEY01; family JAFGEY01; genus BS750m-G44. Next base: position 15,563 of record CAZLMZ010000024.1, on the reverse strand, counting down.
CCTCTGTCACATTGGAAACGTGACCTACAAGATCCTAGGTAAAGAAGGTGTAATAGGGGCCACCCTCCGCCCAGCGCTTGAGGTAGAGGGCCAGCTCGCGGGCTTGATAGTCGCCCCACATGGAAGACTCGCCGCACGGGACGCTGGCCCCGGGAGGGATATAATCCCACCCGTTGGGCCGGTGATAGATCGAGTGCAGGATCAATCCCTGGTGATCGGGATCGGTCGAGAGGTAGGGCTCGTCGAACAGGTGCCGCGTCACGGTCAGCCCGGCCTGGACGTAGCGCGCCCCCTCTTTCTCGCCGCCCGCGAGCAGGCAGCGCCCCAGCCGCAGCAGCCCCTGGGCGGCGATGCTGGCGGCCGAGCTGTCAACCGGCTCGGCGTCGTTGCAGGGATCGGCGGGCCGCTCCATATAGTCGCCCAGCCGCTGCAGGCCCGGCGCGCCGGTATCCCAGTAGGGGATGCCGTCGACCGGCGTGTGCGCGATGTAAAAGTCGCACACCGCGCGCGCCGCCTGCGTGAAACGTTCCAGCCAGGCCTCCTTGCCAGCGAGCTCACCCACGGCCAGCCCGTCAAAGGCCTGCTCGGGCAGCGTCCCCAGGAACTCGATCTGCTCGGCATAACCGCACATAGCCCAGGCTAGCCCGCGCGTCCAGGTGCTAAAGGGCGAATAGCCCTGCTGACTGGATGGGCAGCGGTAGGAGCCGCTGTCGACGTTAAAGATCGACTCGTGCGCGGTGCGTCCCCGCTCGTCATAGATGTCACGTCCCGCTCCCCAGTAGACATTGTAGCGCGCCGTCGTCTCGGCGTGAGCCAGCAGACGCTCGAGGAGCGAGATCGGGCGGTCCTGCTCGCCCATGAGGCGATGTCCCAGCACGTGCGCCACGGCCAGCGAGCGCAGCGAGCGCACAGTGTCGATAAAGAGCGAGTGCGGGCCGTTGAAAGAATAGATATAGCCCAGTCCCTCTGGCAGCGGCGTCCAGCGCGCGGCCTGCACTGCCCCGGAGACCTTGAGCGCCAGTTCGTAGGTGCGCCGCTCCCAGGGATCGTCGGCGATGCGCCCCTCGTGCATCAGGCGCAGCAGGTTGCCGTAGGTGCTGACGTTGTTGAAACCATGGTCGTGCACGCCGACGTGGCTGACGTGTGTCGCCATGTAGGAGTTGGTGCCCTCGCGCCCCAGCGCCAGGTAATGCTCCTCGCCGGTGGCGTCGAACTGCAAGATCGCCGAGCCAAACTGAAAGCCCTGCGTCCATTCGGTCCAGCCGCGCGTCGTATACTGCCCGGCGACGGTAAAGACGGGTGTGCCCTGGGCTGGATTCCAGGTCTCCTCGATGCGGTCGATCTTGTACCCTGACAGCGCGAATAGGCGGTCGATTTGGCTCAAGAGCGCGCGCGGTTCGAGTGTGGTGTCGATCTGGATCATCCTCTGCTCCTCGTCTTGTGCCAGCGCTGGACGCAACGCGGCACACGTGACCTACCTGGATCGGTCCATCGGGTATAGACGGGCATGGCCAGCCTATCCCGCCAGCGTTGGCGTTGCCAGCGGCGCCAGTTGCGTGTACGGGATTACCGACAATACGAGCGTCACCGGCTGGCTTACCCTGGAGGCGACGCGCTCCTGCAGATCGAGTGCCTCCTGGCGCGAAATGGCGTTGGTCGCGCGGACCTCGACGTTGACCAGGAGCGTGTCGCCTGATTGCTCGGTGACGGCCCAACTGATCAGCTCGACGCCCGGCAACTGGCTGATCTCTGCCGCCAGGGCGAGCTCCACGGTATGCGTCAGGCGGTTCTGATGGATCGAGTTGACCGTGAGCAGCGTCAAGAGGCCGGACACGATGCCCAGCAGGATCAGCACACCGACGATGCCGCGCCCAAAGACACGTACGCGCCGCCCCGGGTCGGGCCGGAAGCCAAACAGGAGAAAGACTACACTGCCAGCGCTGACGATCGCGCTCAGGTTGGTGAAAAAGAGTAGCAGCGCCCCGCCAGCGATGGCCCCACTACCAAGCGTGACCCCGATGCCGATGATCGCCAGGGGCGGGACGAGTGCCACGGCGACGGCCACGCCAGCCAGCGCACCCACTACGTTGCGCCGGCACTGGGCATAGGCTCCCGCTGCCCCGGACAGGATCGCTACCACTAGATCGATGAGCTGCGGCTGCGTCCGGCTCAGGATCTCGGAGGTCGGCGTGTAGAGCGGGATGACCAGGCCGACGAGCAAGCCGATCAGCGCCGCCAGCGCTGCGCCGCGCAGGGTCGTGGCTGCTGCCTGCCAGAGCAACCGGACGTCGCCCTGGACAATGCCCAGGCTGACTCCTAGAATGGCCGTCATCAGCGGCGCGATGACCATGGCTCCGATGACCACCGCAGCACTATTCATGATCAGCCCCAGGCTGGCGATGGCGGCAGCAAAACCGATCATGAAGAAAAAGTCAACCTCTGGGCGCGCGCCACGGCGGACCTCACGGTAGGTCTCGACGCGCTCGGCCATCGTCATATGTTCCTGCGTCGCGTCCAGCAAACGCTCCACGCGGCGCAGGATCGACTTGAACGGGCTGACGCGGCGACGCACGACCAGCGTCGGGATCGGTGCCTGTGCAGCCACCGTCTGCGGCACGTTGCCAAAGAGCTCGCGGTCGATGTAGCTTTCGTTGCTGGCGCCGATCAGCAGGGCATCGTACCCCTGGCTGGCTTCGGAGAGGATGCCGTCGATCACGCTGTCCGAGCGGACGACCTTGGCTTTGACGCGCTCGTCATGGCGCCATGGCTCCAAAATCGCGGAGAGCTGCGCGCGCCCGGCTGCGACGCCCAGCGGGCCGGCGGTCTCGCGCGCGATATTGAGCGCGGTGACGTGCACCTGCGGCGAGAGGTGCAAAGCGAGCTTGATAGCAGTGGAAGCGTTGGGTCCCCCGCCCGCGGCAACCAGGGCGCGCTCGATAGTAGGCCACTCGTCTGCTCGGGCCACGACCAAGTCACAGGGTGCATAGCGGATCACGGGGTCGAGGGTACTGCCCAGCAAGTAGCGGCGCGAGCCCTCTTCGCCGCTCCATCCCAGGATCAGCAGGTCGGGCTCGATCTCCCCGACCGCATCCAGGATCGCCCGGCCCGCGTCATCACTGCGACGCGTCTCGACTTCGGCCCTGACGCCCAGGCACACCTCGGGCTCCTTCAACCACTCCGGACGGCTGCCATCGGAGGTGACGGTGAGCAGCGTGACCGAGCCCTCCTCACGCGCGATGGCACAGGCCAGCCGCGTTAGGGTAGGCTGCTGTGCCGGCTCACCGATCGCGGCAACGACGTGCAGCTTGAGGTCCGGCTTGGGCTCTTCCACGGAGAGTTCTCCGTCGTGCTAAACGCCGGCTTGAGCCTTTTCCCTGCGTGCAGCCCAGTTGCTCAGGCTGGTAATCAGGGCAAAGCCCAACAGCGCAAGGACCAACACGGCTGCCACTTCCAAAGTCCAGGCCGCCGGGAGGATGTTACGCTCCAGCCCGGCCTCGCCAACCACTTTCCAGGGCCACACCTTGCGCAGCGAGCCAGAGAGCATCCCGGTCAGGACGGCAATGGTGGGGTCGTGATAGCGCTTGAGGAGCCAGCTCAAGAGCTGGGCCAGGGTGACGATACCGATTGCGGCGCCGATAATCACCAGCAGCAGCGTCAGGATATCCCAACTGGTCACCGCAGAGAGGACGGCCTCGTACTTGCCCATCAACACCAGTAGAAAAGACCCGGACAGGCCGGGCAGGACCATGCCACAGATCGCCACCGCTCCGCTCAGCATGTAGAACCACCACGTGTCGGGCGTCTCGCCCGGCACCAGGCCGACCAGCGTATACGCGCCGACTGCGCCGATGACAATGCCCACGACGGGTACGTAGCTCCAGGTCCGGACCCGCCGGACGATGGTCACCGCCGCGGCTGCAACCAGGCCAAAGAAAAAGGCCCACAGCAGCGATGGATAGTGCTCGAGCACCCACTCGACGGCGAATGACATGCTAAAGGCAGCGGTGATCAGCCCGCCCGCCACACAGACCAGGAACTGCCACGGGATCAAGGCGAGCGCCTGCCCGATCTTGAGACGGAGGGCGAGCCGGATCGCCTCGGGGTTCAGTACACCCTTGATCGAGAGAACCAGCTCCTCGTAGATGCCCAGGATCAGGGCGATCGTGCCCCCGCCCACACCGGGCACAATGTCGGACATGCCCATGATGAAACCGCGCGCGGCGAGGCCAGCGTAATCGACCAGCGTGCGCTTTTTTTCCTTCGTGCTCATGCGTACAGCCTCCAACGTGGGATCGCCAATCTGAAGGAGTGATTATACCATGGACGAGGACTCGCGCAAAAAGAGTACGCTCCGGCCCCCGTGCCAGGAGCCGGAGCGCAGACGTCGAGCGTCCTCCCTGCTACAAGGAGAGGAGGAGGCTCACCAGGTTGGCAAACAGCTCTTTGCCCGTCGAGGTCATCTTGTCCGGGCCGGCATTGAACCCCCACAACAGGTAACGGTCCGATTGCAGGAGGAGCAGGTAGTAGCTATTGTCGCCGACCACCTGCCCGATGCGGGTCACACTGGAAGGCACAACGTCCAGATGCAGCAGCACCGAGTCGTTGGTGGCACCATAGACCTGCAGGCGGCGGCTCGCGGGGACCGATAGCTCGTTCGGCTGCTTGTAGATCGTCTGGTTCGGATCCATCACATAGAACTCGTTCTTGGCTCCGTGGGCAGCGTTCGGATAGCCGATCGCGAGGCCCAGTTTGCCAAAGAAGGCGTACCCGCCGTCGCCGATGCCCAGGACCGGCACGCCCGCGTTCTTGATCTTGTTCACTCCTGTCGCGTCGCCCCACGTCGATCCATCGCCCGAGTCGTAGGAGACAATGATCGCCGCATATTTGCTCAGGTCCGCGCTCGCCAGGTTGTTCATCGAGATCGCCGTCACCGTGACGTTACTCAACTCTGCCTCGATCGCACTCTTGAACGCGGCCGCATTTCCATTGTCGCTGCGGAACACGAACGCCACGTTCTGCTTGAGAAAGGGCAAGACGACGATCGGCCGGGTCAGGATGAGCGGCGGGCGCAGCGTGACGATGATCCCAGGCCCACCGGATGTGGGCGTGACCGAGGGCGTGAGCGTGGGCGTCGGCGTCGCGGTGGAGGTAGGCGTGGGCGTCGGCGTGCCCGTCGGCTCTGGCGTATAGGTCCCAGTCGGGGTCGCGGTCGGCACGGGCGTCGCCGTCGGCGTCGGCGTGTCGGTGGGAGTCGGCGTGGGCGTCGGCAACTGCCCAGGATCGGGATCGACATTGTCGTTGAGCCCGTCACCATCGGTATCCGGGTTGATCGGGCTGGTGCCCAGATCGTGGACCTCGACGCCATCGGGCAGCGTATCGCCGTCTGAATCGACGGCAAGCGGGTCAGCTTTGTATGCGATCTCGGCGCCGTCGTTCAGCCCGTCGCCATCGGTATCCGGATTGAGCGGGTCGGTGTGATAGGACGCCTCGTCCCCGTCCTTGATCGTGTCGCCATCCGTGTCGGCGTTGAGGGGATCGGTGCCCATCTGCACTTCCTGTATATCCGACAGCCCATCGCCATCCGTGTCTGTCACAGCGGTCAGGGTGACGGCTGCCACCTGCGTGGCGGCAACTGCAGTCTCGGTGGCCTTGGCCCGGTCTGTAAGTATCTTGTACCCAATGCCCGCGCCGGAACAGATCAGCAGCAGCAGCGCACCCAGCACCGGCAGCACCCACGCCGGGATGATTGGCCTCACGATCAGTGTCCCTGCCTGCCGCAGCGCCTGCCCGGTCGGAGAGGAAACCAACAGCTCGAACTGGTAGCGCTGCGTCGCACCCAACAAGGGACGCCGCTGCCGCGTGCGCGTCTCGAGGGGCACAACCTGCTTCTGCCCGGCCTGGAGCGTGACCTGCGTGGGCTGGGCCTGGATGTAGAGCGCCTCTGCCGGATCGCTGGCCTGGATCGCCAGGCTGCTCTCCGTGTTGCTCTGGTTGGCCAGCTCTAGCCGTGCACGCCCGCCGCTGATCTGCTGCGGTGAAAGGTCGGCGGCAAAGGCGTAAAAGGGCGGGATCTGCAGCGTGCCCTCTACCTCCTCGAACTGGCGCGGATCGGCCTGCGAGAGGACGCGCACGGTGAAGGGGTGTGACCCGGCCTTGCTCTGCGGCTCGCGCGGCGGGTTAAAGGTCAGCGTTACCGCCCCTTCATCACCCGGCGTCAGCCGCAGCGGCTCGCGCGGCAGCGTGACCCACGAGGACGGGATGCCGTCGACGCCGATCGAAAAGTGGTCGACCTGCGTGCCCTGGTTGAGGATCCGCAGCCGTGCCACAGCACGCTGCCCCGCCTCGACCGACAACGCTGGCGGATCGAGGACTACCTGCGGCTTGGTGCTGCGGCGCCCAGGCGGCGCACCGCTGAGCAGAGAGGGTGCCATTACGCTCTGCGTTTCGTACTTGAGCCAGTGGGACCCGATGCGCAGCGCCACGCCGGCAGGCCAGGGATGGCTAATCCCCGGCAGCAGGCGCGAGTCCTGGAGATAGGTACCGTTGGTGCTGTTCAGATCGGTAACCGTAACCGTCTGCCCGTCGAACGCGACGCGGGCGTGGTGGCGCGAGGCCGCCGTATCCGGGAGCTGCACGTCGTTTGCCTCGCTGCGCCCGATGGTGACCGTACCTGTGTCCCCGAACGAGATGCGCCGCGACTGCCCATCGGAGGAGACCACGATCAGCGCTGCACCGGACTGCGTGGCGGGTGGCGCGTCGCGCCACACATCGCTGTCGGGCGCAGCCGGCGCCACACTCTCTTCTGCCAGCCGCGTCATGAGGCTGACGTACGGGCTGGCACTCTCGTCCATCTGCGTCGGAGCGACCGTCGGCGTGCCCGGCAGTGCCGCGATCGCATCGCGCAGAGCCTCGGCCATGTCGCGTGCCGTGGGGTAGCGGTCCTCCTTGTCCTTGGCCAACGCGGTCAGGATGATGTTCTCCACCTCGACCGGCAGGTTCGGATTAATCGAGCGGGGCGGCGGCGGCGGATCCTGGGTGTGCATGCGGATGGCCTGGGTCAGCGTCTTGGCCTCAAAGGGGACGCGCCCGGTGGTCAGCTCGTACAGCAGGATGCCCAGCGAATAGATATCGGAACGCCGGTCCGGCTCGTAGCCCATGCACTGCTCGGGCGACATGTAGGTCGGCGTGCCCATGGTCGTCCCGGTCTGGGTCTGTACGCCCCCCTCGGCCAGCTTGGCCAGGCCAAAGTCGGTCAGCACCGGCTGGAAGGGCAGGTCGGCGTCCTCTCCCAGGGACGGATCGGTGGGCTTGAGCATGATGTTGGAGGGCTTGATGTCGCGGTGCAGGACGCCCTTTTCGTGCGCATAGTGCAGCGCCAATGCCACGCGACGCACGATGCTCAGGCTCTCAGAGAGAGCAATGATCTTGCTCCCTTCGGCGAGGCGCTTGAGCCACGCGCTCAGCGTCTGGCCGCGGATGAAATCCATGACGATGTACAACTGCCCGAGGTCCTGGCCAAAGGCATAGACCTGGACGATGCCGGGATGATCGAGGTTGGCGACCGCGCGTGCCTCCTGCAGGAAGCGAGCCCGGAAGGTCGCATCGCCGGTAAAGTGAGCGTGCATGACCTTGATCGCCACGTCGCGGTTCAGGTTGACGTCGCGCGCCCGATACACCGAGCCCATGCCCCCCTTGCCGAGGAGCTGCTCGATGCGATAGGTCCCGTCGAGCGTCTTGCCTACCAGAGTGTCCGTGTCCACGTGTATCTTCCTCTCTTTTCCACCGCATCCCCTCAGATACTCGCCGCTCGACGGGCGCGACGGACTTGTGCGAACATCACCGCGGCAGCGATCGACGCCCCGACGATGGCGATCGACGCCGGCTGGAGCAAGCGGAGCGAATCGCCCATCAGCTCGACGATGCCAGACTGGACGAGCGATTCCCCAGCGAGAAGGGCAGCTCCCCAGCCCAGGACCCATCCCAGGGCGACAACAAAGGCCGATGCGCCGGGGACAGCGGCGCCGGTGAACAGACCGCCCACCAGGCCCACGGCCGCACCGACGATCACCCAAAACAGGACGGCGACGATCCCTCCCTCGAAGGGCAGTGCCGTGACGGGCACACTGGCGACACCTACTCCCCAAACCAGGGCCCAGAGGACCGCCAGCCAGAGCACACGACCTGCGCCGATGGCCGGATCCGCCCAGCGCAGGCCAAGGCCAGTGGCAAGTCCTCCCAGGAGACCCAACAAGATCCCACGTACGCCCCACGCGCCGATCTCGGCGACCTGCCAGGACGCGCCGACCCGCTCCAGCGGTGGCCCGATCCATGCGAGGACGAGCTCGGAAGAGATGGCAAAGAAGGCGAACCAGGCGATGAGCCAGCCCAGCAGGATCAACAACGCCGGAGGCCATAGTGAGCGCTGCCTGGGGGTCTGCACCCACTCGCCTTGGAGCTGGCGTGCAAAGCGCGGCGAGCCAACGGGCTGCGCCTGAATGAAAACGGCGTGACGAACCGCTTCCTTGCCGTACAACGGCTGCCGCGACCGAACCGTCAGCGTCGCGCTCTTTTCTCCAGCAGCGGGCACGGCAAGCGTTTTCGGTTCGCACGCGAACTGACAGGATCCGGTCTCATCGCTTACCTCCAGGCTCACTTCCAGGTCGGCCAAGCTCTGGTTGGTGACTTGAACGCGAAAGCGCGCCTCCTCAGCAGTCGTCTGCTGCGTGGGATGCAACGATGCCTCGAACTGGGGGACCGCTTGTACCCACTGTCCCTGTACCTCCCGGAGCGGCGTAGGTGCTGCAGGCGCGCGCGCCGTCACCGTGAACAGGTAGGTCCGCGTCATCTCTGAAGGCAGCGGTACGCGTGACTCGACCGAAAGCTCGGCCACTTTCCCCGTGCCGGGCGGGACCATCGCCCGCTGTGGAGAAAAGGTGTACAAGCACCCCGCCTCGGGGTCCGATGCCTCGAGCTGCACGTCCAGCTCGGCGTTGCCCCGGTTGGTCAACTGCACCTCGAACGTACCCTTGGAGACGCCCGTCACCTTTCGTGGCTGCAGGTCGATCTCCCAATCGAAATAGGGCAGGACGCGCAGCGTACCCCGGATCTCGGTGATCTGCGATGGATCGGCCTGGCTCTGGATCCGGATCGCGATCGGGTAGCTGCGTGCGACGCTCTCGGGACATTTGGGTGGGGCAAAGCTGACGCTTAACTCGCGCTGGTCGTTCGGCAGCAACTGCACGACCGGCGGCTGCTCGATCACCCAACTGCCCGGCACGCCTTCGACCGTGGTTTCCAGGTGATCGACGCGCGGGCCAGCGTTGCGGGCCATAAAAGAGGTCGATACGCGCTCGCCGGGCTCGACGTCGAGCGCAAACTGGGAGCGCGACACGCTGATCTGCCCCCCGTGGGTATGTGCCGACGTGCCCTCCAGGATGGTCGCATCGGGCGATGCCGAACGTGCAGGCGCCGCCGCTCGTGCCCGCCATCGGATCGAGATCTCGCCGAGGAGGAGCGGCTGCTCGGCCCCCCAACTGGCTGCCACGCCCGGCAGCAGGCGGGTCTCGCCCAGGAAGGTGCCGTTGGTGCTGTGCAGGTCGGTCACGCGCAGACCGTTGCCCTCGACCTCGACGCGCGCGTGGCGGCGCGAGATCTTGGCATCGGACAAGACCAGGTCATTATCGGGCGTGCGCCCGATCGAGAGTGATTGCTTTTCCCCCATTTCCACGCGCTGCGTGCGCCCATCGGGGAAAGTGACGACCAGGTCGCCGTGGAACAGGATCCCGGACACTTCCGTATCGGGGCCCTCGTCGCCCGCGGCATCGCCTGGGCCGCTTCCGCTCGCCAGTGCCCCCTGGGCCAAACTGATCACGAGGCCCGAGGGCAGGCGAGCAATGGCTTCACGCAGCGCATCGGCCATCGCCCGCGCGGTCGGGTAACGATCCTCCGCCCGCTTGGCCAGGGCGCGCAGGATAATGTTCTCGACCTCGATCGGCAGCGCAGGGTGGATGGAGCGCGGCGGCGGCGGCGGCTCCTGGACGTGGTAGCGCATGGCCTCGGTCAGCGATTTGACTGCAAAGGGGACGCGGCCCGTGGTCAGCTCGTAGAGGACGATGCCCAGCGAATAGATGTCAGAGCGGCGGTCGACCTTCTCCCCGAGGCACTGCTCGGGCGACATGTAAGCCGGCGTGCCCATGGTCATACCGGTCTGCGTGCGCACACCCCCCTCGGCGAGCTGGGCCAGGCCAAAATCGGTCAGCACCGGCTGGTAGGGCAGCCCACCCGGTTCCTGCAGCGCCGGATCGACCGGGCGCAGGATCACGTTCGAGGGCTTGATGTCGCGGTGCAGCACCCCTGCCTCGTGCGCATAGTGCAGGGCCATGGCGATGGCACGCACGATGCGCAGACTCTCCTCGAGGGCGACGATCTTTTTCTGGTCCGCAAGGCGCTTCAGCCACTCGTTGAGGGTCTGGCCCTCGACGAAATCCATGGCGATGTAGAGCATGTCCAGATCCTGCCCGCAGGCATACACCTGGACGATCCCCGGATGCTGAAGGCCGGCGACGGCCCGTGCCTCCTGCCGAAAGCGCGCACAGAAGGTCGGATCGTCCGTGAACTGGGGATGCATCACCTTGATCGCGACATCGCGATCGAGCGAGGTATCGTGACCCTTGTACACCGACCCCATGCCGCCTCGTCGGAGACGGTGATCGATGCGATATACCTGGTCGAGCGTCTTGCCGACAAGTATGTCCATCGCCACTTCCTCGGGAGAATAGTCGCAAGGTACCTCGTATCTTCCATACCATTATAGCACAAGAGAGCCCCACAGCGTAAGATCAAGGTCACCTCGCCGGATCGGCTCAGTACACGTGGGAGGGAAAAGGACCGATCTTGGCGAGGAGGCAGGGCGGCGCGGCTAGGGCTCGATCCACTCTTCCTCCTCCTCCTCATCCGACTGGGCCTGCACCAGCTCTTCCTCCTCCAGCTCTTCCTCCTCCTGTTCTTCCTGCATCTGCACGGGCTCCTCTTCCTCTTCGGGCTGGGCCTGGACGAGCTCTTCCTCCTCTGGGTCTTCCTGCGCCTGGACGAGCTCCTCATCCTCTTGCCGCTGCACGCCGGCATTCGTCGCCGCGTGTGCGCTGGCGTCGGCCTGCCGCTCGTGTACGTCACCCGGTGCGTTCACCGTCATGCGGCTGCCACCCTGCACCTGCCCGGTGCCCTGCTGCACCACGTGCGTCAGCTCGTGCGCGATCAGTTCCCGCCCCGCTGTGGAGGCAGGATCGTACGTGCCCTCGCGGAAAAAAACGTCCTGTCCTGTGGTAAACGCCTTGGCACCGAGCTCCCGGCTCAAGTCGTCTGCCTCGGGTGAGGTATGGGCTCGTACGCCCGCAAAGTCATAGCCCATGGCCTGGCCCATCTCTTCCTGCACCGCACCGTCGAGCGCCTGCCCTCCGCTGCGGGCGCGGTCGATACGGCCCGCCGTTTCCTCGTCCAGCTCGGTTGGCCCCGACCCGTTGCGCTGCGCGATCAGCCGCTGCACGGCCTGGTTCCCGATAGCGTGGTGGAGGCCTGCCATCCCCGCCGAGCCCGCAGATCCTTCCGCGGGTCGCTGCTCCTTTTCTTTCTTTGGTTCTGCCTTCTGTGCCTTGAGCGGCTCTTTTGGCATCCACTGCTTCTTCATCTCTGCCATACCTCCGTTTCTGGCCCCGTGTTACCGAGAGCTATTCCCCAGCCTCGACCTCCGCTTCTTCCTCGGCCCCTGCTTCTCCCTCGGCCTCCTCTTGATCGACGCTGAGATCGAGCGAGACACCTTGGGTCTGGCCATGCTGGGTCTGAGTATCGTACTGCTGTTGGCGCGTCCGCACCTGGCCTCGTACCTGGTTGTACCGCGATGCGACATTTCCCTCCCGCACGCCCAGCAGGCGCTCCCTGACGGTAGGGGCCCATTCGCGCGCGATATCGGCGTGCCCATCCTCGTGCGTGCGGAGTGCGCCCATCATGCGATCCCATTCCGCCCTCGCAGCGTCTGAGGCGTCGGCCCGCCCCTCCTGCCAGCGAGGCAGGCGAATCGTGAGCCGCAACGTCACGTTCACCCTGGTCGTCCGCCCGTTCGTCGTATCGTAGTCATAGTCGTAATGATAGGTGCAGCGGCCCCACTCGGTCGGATCTAGCTGCGCGTGGACCTCGGCCAGGGTCGTGCCCGAAACGTCGTACGGATCGGATTGGGGTTCCTCGATCGTGAGCGTGCCATCGTCGGTTGCCTCGTCGTCGTCTCGCTGTATCAGCCTGGCCTCCACGACCCGCTGCACCCCTTGGTTCCCAATCGCCTGCTGCAAGCGCTGCAGGCGGCGAGCCGGTACTGTTCCACGTACAGCATCCTGGCCTGCTGGCACGATGGTATCTTTGCCACGCCGTTTTCCCTGGTCTCGCTCGACCGTCGCCTTCATTGCCCCTGCCCGCCTTCCTCGGCAAATCTCCTCATGTATTCCCGTCGGGACACCGAATACGCATCACGCAGCACCTGTCTACCGTTTTACCCTCAACGGGATCAGCCGCTTCCCGCAGCGAAAGGTCACCTGCTCCACACCCTGCGCACCAAAGGGTACCTTGGGCAGCAGCAGGCTCAGCATCCACTGCAGGCGCGGCGTCAACCCTTCGAGCGTCGTCAACCGGTCCCACTGCTCGTTGTGCCCAAGATCGATCTGGATCTCCTTCTGGGGACCGTTGCCTTTGAGCTCGCGGATACGGTTCGCGACCGCAGCCTCGACCAACGAACGGGCCACGTGCTGAGCGACGAGCTGTGCATCCGGCAGGCCCAGCGCCTCTGGTTTATCGCGCGCCATCTTGTAGAAGGCAAGCTTGGCCTCTTCCTCTTCGGGCGTGGCCCATTCCCAGTCGTGGAAGGCTCGCCCGGCGAACCATTTGTACAGCGTCTGCCGGTCGATCCGGCCGATGTAGGCCTCCAGCTCGGGCGGCAGGGCGAGCACGGTGCCTTCTTTGCCGCCTCGCTTTTCTGTCTTGGGCCCGCCGAACTTCCACTTGAGCGCGAATTTGATCCCTGTCGGCTTCTGAAAGGTGCCCTCGAACTCGACCTTGATGCTCAGGTTATCGCCGATCGGGATCTCGGGCGTGGAAGGAATGTCCGTATTGTTGGCAACCATCGCCGCCAGCGCGGCGCTGCCCGAGATCAGGGTAAAGGGCAGGCCCTTGGTGCCGAGGAGCGCCCGCAAGGCCTTCTCCTTCAATTCCTTGCCCTGCTTGGTCGCCAGGTAGGCTTCGATCAGCTTCGTCAAGGCCTCGGTATTGGCACCCTTGTCCTGCGGCGATTTACCCTGCAGCATCTGGGCGATCCACTTGGCCAGATCTTCTTGCTCCTGGCGCTGCGTTGGCTTTTCCCCGGCTGGCACCGCTGCAGGCGCCGCCTTGGGCTTGGCAACGACGCTTTGGATCATCAGGTTCGTCTTGGCCTCGACCAGGCGCTTGCTGGTTTCCTTGGAAAGGCTGTGCGGGAGCATCGGCCCGAGCCGCGCGATCGCTTCGTGCGGGCTCTTGGGCACAGGCAGCCAGACGTTCCTGATCTCAGCTTCGGAGCGCGAGGTGACCAGTCGTAACACGTCGAGCAGGCTCTGGGTGAGGAGCAGCGAGCCTTGCTTTTGCGCGTACACTGCCAGGAAGGAGCTGACGTCCGACTTGATCTTCTCCTGTTGCTCGCGCTGGCGCTGAGCCTTGACGGTGTTTACGACCCGCTGTGCGTGCTGGTTGCCCTGCGCCTGGACGATACCCGTCGTGAGCAACTGCCGCTGTACCGGCTGCAGCGGTTTGCTGCCCAGCAGCTCTGCCTGCTCGGCTTCGGACGCACCGCCTACGTCGCGCGCCCGCTCGTGAAGCGATTGCTGCACGGACCGTGTTCTGTCCTCTCCGCCAGTCTGATCGTGCCAGTCCCGGCGTGCTGCCAGCTTTTCCTCTTGGCGTTTCAGCCGCTTACGCTTTGCCATTGCTGTTCACTTTCCCAGGACAAGGCTGTTCCCTGTACCTTACCTCGTAGCTCTCGATGGGCAGTCCCACGGGCATGATGAGCGTAACTCTAGCGGCTCCATTTGCCCGTGGCGAATCGTAGCGCCCAACGATAGGCGGCAAGCTTCCACGCATCGATCATATGGCTCTGCCAGACAAGCTTGATCAGTTTCCAGTCCCTGTTACCGCGCCGGTGGAACATCCACAGCGCACGCACGATCTTTTTCTCATACGTGCCAATGCCACCCAGACCATAGTTCGTCTCCCAGTTGAGCTCGATCAGTTTGGCCAGGGTCAGCATCTTTTTAAAGTCGCCGAACTTGGCCCTCTTGTACAGCCTGGATAGACCTCGGTACTCTCGCTTTGCTTCGCTCAGAACCTGGCTGTAGCTGAACGGTATCTTGGTCGCGGCAGAACGTTCCTTTGCCAGCACATAACCCTTGAGGGCTGCATCTCTCAACAACCAGTCCAGTGCCTGTTCGACATCGTCATTGGTGATCTCGTAGAACAGCACCTTACCTCCGGGATCGCGTATCGTGCACCGTCCGGCGCCGGCACGATACGTCCGCAGGTACTGGAACTTGTAGCCGTAGCGTATAAGCTTTGCCTCCTTATTCCGGCCCTCTGCCGACCGGTGCCCCTTGTTCTTGATCAGCCAGTTGATCTGGCTCTCGTGCCGCGCCATCGTCTCCTTGAACCGCTTGAGGTGCTTGAAGGTCGACGGGTACGTGAACTTGTTCCGGACGATCATCTTGCGGATCATGTTGTAGTGGACTCGCCAGTAGAACTTGTACCACTTGCTTCGCCACGCGAGGTTGGTCTCCAGATACGGCATGCTCGTCTTGAAGCCATACATCTGGTAAAGGCTCTCGGTGAGTGCTTTTGCGCGTTCACACGCTCTCTTTTGCTTCCGGGTCAGCCGGGGCACACGGCTTTTCCTGCCTCTCCGCTGTACGACGCGGCCCCATGGCCCAAGGGTCGCTGCCTGTGGGCGGGAGCTCTCTCCCAGGCGACTCGATTCCCGGCTTGCACTCAGGGACGCGATGACGCTCTGCAGGCGCGTGTTGCCCTGTGTACCTCCGATATGAGACGCGAGCGCCTCTCGCTGGGCGCTGAGCAACTGTACATCGCCCAGCAGGTTTGCTTGTTGCTGCACGGAACTGTGACCGAATGGCACGACGCGCCTCTGCGGCTGGCGAGCATCCGTCTCTGATCGTACCACGAGGAGGCGCTGTCTCGTTCTCTGGCGGCGTTCTGTTGTCTTCTGCTTTGCCTCTGCCATCGTCTTCTCTATTCAGCGGATGCAATGCTGGGCAAGGACGAGCACCACGAAGATACGAGAGACTGGCTAGGTGGCGAACGCTTCGGCCCGTTGCTCATCCTGCTTCAGTGTACGGCCAGCGGCCTGTTCCAGCTCCTTCGGCGGCAGGCGCCCGTCGCGCGATCCCTCTTTCGCAGCCAGGTCCTAGTCTTGCTCACTGCACGTTGCCCGCGCCGGGTGTGTACGTGGTACTGACCACCGAATCCGCGACCAGCGTCGGCGTCTT
>CAZLMZ010000023.1:19863-23084 GCA_964560475.1 uncultured Anaerolineae bacterium | reverse complement strand
GCACGAACTCGCGCATCTCGCGGATGCCAGCGGGGTCCAGCCCGTTTGTCGGCTCGTCAAGCACGAGCAGGGAGGGCTCGCACAGCAGTGCCAGGGCAAGCCCCAGTCGCTGCCGCATGCCGCTCGAGTAGCCGCCTACCTTCCGATCGGCTGCATCCACCAACTGCATCGTCTCTAGTACTGCGTCGATCCGCCCGCGCTGGCATCCTGTCAGGCGCCGAGTCAGCTCCAGGTTCTCCCTCCCGGTCAGGTGCCGGTAGAGTGAGGGCGCTTCGACCAAGGCACCCACCTGTCCCAGTAGTGCCCGTCGATTCCGCCGCAGCAGGCGTCCAAGAAGCATCACCTCCCCACCGTGCGCGCGGATCAAGCCGAGCAACATGCGGATCGTCGTCGTCTTGCCCGCGCCATTGGGTCCTAGAAACCCGTACACGCTTCCCCGCGGTACACGCAGGTCGACCTGATCCACGGCGGTGAGCGCGCCAAACCGCCGCGTCAGCCCCGAAGTAGAAATGGCCCACTCTGTCATATGCTGTGTCCTCCATTCTCGTCGCACGGGCACTGCGTCGGCCCCTCTCACGTCGTACGCCGGCAGCCCGTTGCCCTTACCTCATTTGGGACCATGATAGCTGCCCCCTGTCGCCTGCGTATCGCACGTCTGTCGCAACTTTGTCGCAAAAAAGAAGCCTCCCGCAGGGCATGCCCTGCGGGAGGCCGTCGCTCAACTGCAAAGACAAGCTCAGGCCATCGGCAGCCGGATCGTGAAGCAGCTCCCTTGGCCGAGCGTGCTCTCTACCGCTGCACTGCCCCCCATGGCCTCGGTTAGTTCTTTCACCAATGCCAACCCCAGGCCTATCCCTCGCTGGTCCTCTGCACGTGCCCGTTCACCCCGGAAAAAGCGCTCCCAGATGCGCGGCAGGTCCTGCGGCGGGATCCCTTCGCCCGTATCGCGCACGTCGACCCGCACCCAATCTCCTTCGATCGACGCCATCACGGCTACGATCCCGCCGGGTGGCGTGTGGCGCGTGCCGTTCCGCACCAAGTTAGCCAGAACCTGCTCCAGGCGTGAAGGATCGATCCGCGCCGAAGGGAGCGCATCGGGAATTTCGGCCACGACCTGCACCCGGCTCGCCTCCCAGGCGAGCGGCGCCATGGCATCCACGATACGTCGTATGAGCGGCGATACATCTACGGAATCCAGATCGAGCGCCAGTTGGCCTGCCTCGACCTGAGAGAGGGCGAACAGGTCATCGATCAGGCGATGCAGGCGCTCGATCTCTCCTTGCATCACTTGCAGGTCGCGCCGCAGCGCCGGCGCGAGGGCGCCCTGCTGCCGACCCAGCATCGACTCGAGCGTGGCACGCACCGTGGCTACCGGCGTTCGCAGCTCGTGCGACACGCTGACCACCAGTTGGCGCCGCGAAACGAGCAACTGCGAGACGGCATCTCGCTCGTGTTCCAGGTCGCGCAGCGTCTGCTCCAGGCACTCTGCCATCGCGTTAAAGTCGGCCTGCAACTGCGCGACCTCATCCTCACCTTGCACCGTCACCCGGGCATCATATGCCCCCTCGCGCACGGCGCGGGCCGTGTGCGCTAGAGCCTCGAGCCGCCGCGTCGTCCGGCGTGCAACCCAATAGGAAAAGGCCGCCGAAGGTGGCAAGAGCACTACGAGTGCGCCCAACATCAGGACCGTGTAGATCGCCGCGAGAGGCACGAGCGTCAAGAACAGCCGATCGGCCACCACCGCCAGCAAGCCTTCCGGCTCTTGCCCGGCATCGACCGGGGGACGCTGGAGCAATATGTAGGTTGCCCCGAACAGAACCACTGCGAGCATGGCCCCCAGCGCAAGCACCAGGTGAGCGTGCGTGAGCGACAGGACCATGCGCTGGCGCCGCAGACGGTCCCAGTACCGCCATAGCCGGACCAGCAACCGTGCGACCAGGTATCCTGCGCCAGTGAGGCCCAGAAGCGCAGTGGTCAGCAGAGGATGCAAGTTGGGCTGTTCCCACACCGCCGTCCACCCCAGCAGCTCCGTTGACGCGCGCAGACCAAGAACCATCACCAGGCAGAGTCCGGCCGCAACGCCCAGCTCGTACAACGCCTGGCGCCAGGCGCTGCCGCCAGGCAGCCGCGTCCGCACGACAGCCCACATACCACATGTCCCACACAGCATCAGCGTGCCGTTCTGCAAGAGCGCAGGGCGTGCCATCCCGGCTACACGACTCATCAGGAACAGGACGGCGATCCCCAGCACCCACGCCTCTGTCAGCGCCCACAGTGGATGGACACGCAAGAGAAACCCGGGGCGCCGCACGTCCGCGCTCATCGTTCCCAGTCCCCTACCTCGGGCAAGAGCCGGTACCCAATGCCCCACACCGTCTCGATCGCTTCACCGAGCTCGCCCAGTTTCTTGCGCAGGCGCAAGATCGCATTATCCACCGCCCGGTCGCCGCTCACATAGTTCTGTCCCCACACTGTGTCGAGCAGGTAGGCACGACTGAACGCTCGCCCTGGGTTACGCATCATGAGATGCAGCAGGTCGAACTCGGTCCGCGTCAACGGTAGCACCTCGCCACACCGCGTGGCTGTGTGTGCCTCAGGATCGAGCTGCAGAGGGCCGTAGCGTACCAACTCTCTTGTCTCGCTGCGATCCTGTTCCAGGATCTCTTGCACGTGTGACATGCGGCGGAAAAGGGCGTGCACCCGTGCCACGAGCTCGCGCATGCCGAACGGCTTGGTCAAATAGTCGTCTGCACCCACCTCGAGGCCGATCACGCGGTCCACCTCTTCTCCACGCGCCGTGAGCATCAGGATCGGGACCGCCGAGCGCTGGCGGATCCGGCACAGCACTTCTAGGCCATCCAACTTGGGCAGCATCCAGTCGAGGATCACTAGGTCGGGATCTAGGTGGGCCTGCTGTTCGAGCGCGGCAGCGCCGTCGGCAGCGTGAACGACGCGATAGCCGCTGGCCTCCAGCTCGCGCCTCACCACCCGCGCCATCTCTGGCTCGTCTTCGACCAACAGGATCGTCTCCACCGTACTTCTTTCCCGACCTCTGGCTATCGCCCGAGACGAATGCTGCCTGGGATTGTACCCGGTCCGGCTCTGAGACGCAACCTAAAGAACACAAGGTCGTGGGCGGCGATCTTGCAGTTAGCAGGCCCCCACCAAAAAAAAAAATATGCCCAACACACTACCCAATCCAACAGCGTGCTAACCCCAAG
>CAZLMZ010000023.1:0-19853 GCA_964560475.1 uncultured Anaerolineae bacterium | reverse complement strand
GGTTTTGCCCCGGCACCGCCTCTGACACTCACCCAAAACCACCCGGGGGGGGGCCCGCCCCCCCCCCCCCCCCCCCCCCACGACCATACAAAAGATGCTGCACATCTACGTCCGCATGCCTACAGCGTGCTACCGCGATGCACTGCTCGTGTTGAGAACCTCGTTGATCTCTGCCAGCTCGTCAGCGGTGAGATGCCAGTCCGCTGCCCTGGCGTTACTCTGCACGTGCTCCACGCGCGTCGCTCCCGAGATGACCGAAGAGACCTGTGGCTGGGCGAGCAACCACGCGTGCGCCAGCTCGTTCATCCCACGGCTCCGCTCTCCTGCCCACGCAGTGAGCTGCTCCAGTATGTCATAGTTCCGTTCGGTCATATATCCTTGCACGTAGCGGTTCGACTCGCCCCGCGAACCCGGAGGCGCTGGCTGGTCACGCTTGTACTTGCCGGTCAGGAAACCGCCTGCCAGCGGGAAATAAGGCACGAACCCCACCCCGTGTGCCTGGCAGCAAGGCAGTACCTCTCGCTCTACGCCGCGCTCCAGCATGTGATAGTGTGATTGGAGCGCTACGAACGGTGCCCAGCCGCGTACCTCTGCCAGCAAGTTTGCGTGTGCTAGCTGCCACGAGGCGAAATTCGAAGCACCGACATAGCGCACTTTGCCAGAAGAGACCAGATCGTCCAGGGCACGCAGCGTCTCTGCGATCGGTGTCGTCTCGTCCCAGCGATGCACATAATAGAGGTCGATGTGATCGCTCTTTAGGCGGCGCAGGCTCGCTTCCACGGCGTTCATCAGGTGATAGCGAGAGGCGCCGTGGTCATTCGGCCCATCCCCGGTCGAGGATCGGAACTTGGTCGCGAGCACGACCCGATCCCAGCGCCCGCTCAACGCCTCGCCCAGCGTCTCTTCCGATCGTCCCCCCGTATAGACGTCCGCCGTGTCGATCAGGTTGATCCCTAGATCGAGCGCCGCATCGATGATATCGTCGACGTCACGCTGCGAGACCTTGTCCGAGCCAAATCGATTCGTCCCCAGCCCGATGACCGAGACCCGAACCCCTGAACTGCCCAACTGGCGATATTCCATGACCGTGTCCTTTCTCTAGGCGCTGCCTCGGCGCAAGCTGGCACCGAGGCGACTGCCAAGCCCACTGCTGTGTGCCAGTAGCTACCATAGCACTGCACTACGGGCTTGTCAGTGACTTTCGTCGGGTCAATGGCAGAGATGAGCCCCACCAGTCCCTTGACTGCCTAGACCTGGGACCAGCCCTCGGGGTACTCGAAAGCGGCGGCCATCTCGGCGTTGCCTTCCATGCCCATCAGGTCTTCCAATACGGCGACAGCCTGGTCGTACGAGCGCGTCTGGTGGCTCTCTAGCGCACCAAAGAGCAGGATCGACTCGTCGCCGGTCTTGAAGGCCAGCAAGCTGCGTTCCATCCCCAGGATCTCGGGCCAGATGCATTCCCACATGATCTTGGGTGGCAGCGGATCGACGCGCAGCGGCTGGATGCCCTTCCGGTCGACGATCGCTGGCACCTCTACCACCACGTCGTCCGGGATGCCGGGCAAAGCACCATCGTTGCGCACGTTGACCTGCGCCCGGTACTCGTTGTCGTTCACCAGTCCATCGATGATCGGCACCTGCTGCTCGCGCGTCTTGGTCGTGCCAAAGAACTCGGACACGCTGGCCTTGGGGTCGGTAGCCAGGCGCTGCATATCCGCGATGCGCTTTTCCAGGCGCTCGACAAAGACTGGGCGCGCCAGCTCCGTGTCTGGCCCGCCATAGGGCTCACCGAACCAGCGCTTCTTGGTCTCGATGTCGGTATGGTACCACCACCCCCCGCGTCGCGGCGTATCGCCGATGGGAAAGAGCCCGTACATGCGGTACTGGTGGACCGTACTGCGCGACATCTGGATGTCGTGTGTGCCTTGGGCCACGTGCGTGTTCCAGTACGTCTCCCCCTCCCGCTCGATCCACTCGTCGAGCAGGGGATACGCGTCCTGGCCCTCGTAGTAAAAGTGAGTCAGCCAGATGTTGTGGTTGAGGCCCGGCGCCTGCCAGGTCACGCGATCGGGATCGAGCCCGATCGTTTCTGCCACGGTACGGTAGCCATAGTGGCCGTGGCATAGGCCGCAGACCTTGACCCCCGTCTCGCGGGCCATCATCGTACTTCCAGTAAACACCGGGTTGGCGGACTGGATGAGCCACGCGTCCGGGCAGATCCGCTCGATGTCGCGCGCGACGTCGAGCATGAGCCGCAACTGGTACCACGACCCGAGCCCCACACCGCCATAGTAGTAACCGTGCTTGGCCGTCACTTCGCGTGCTGCACGCGCGTGATAATGTCCCTGCACGAAAGCCGTATTGACGACGAAATCGGCATCCTGCAGCGAAGCCTTCCGATCCGTGGCCTTGTCGAAGGACAGATCGGCACCCAGCTCGTCTGCATAGCGCAGCGCAAAGCGATGGATCATGTCTAGGCGCTCTGGGTTGACGTCCATGAAAGAGACGTGGCTACCAGATAGGCTGGGCGTCAGACACAGATCCTTGACCAATCCCAGGGAAAACTCGGCGCTACCAGCGCCGATCACACTGATCCGGACGGGTGTACCCATTTTCGCGCTCCTTTGATGAGGCAGCTCCAATACGCTCGGGCGCAAACGAGGCTAGAGACAACGGGCCGTTTCGCTGACCATTCTACTCGAAAGGGGCATCACACACAAAACAGGGGAGACGCGAGCGGGGTGTTACCGCATGCAAGTTCACCGTGTCCGGCTCACAGGCCAGCGCGCTCGCGCCCGTGAGTCGGACACGGTCTCTGGAACGTATAGCGTGCGGTGCGCACAAAGGGCGACTAGTCGCTCGCGACGCGCCCAGCGATGGGCAACAGCTCACGCTCTTGGGCTGACAGCCCTATGCGTAGCCCAGCCGGGCTGGGTGCCGCCGCTTGCTTGTGCTCAGACGGGGTCGACCACAGCGTTTCCGACAGGCCCCGCAGGCGAGACTCCTTGTCCATCACGATCTGCTCGGCCGTGCTCCTACAGCCGTTGAGAGAGGCAGCACCGCAGAGCGTGCTAACGAAATTAGCCATACGCTCTGCCAGCGCCTTCGCGATACCGATCACATCCCTCTCGCTTTGCGCCTGTTCCGCAGTAGCGAGGATCCGCTCTGGTGCGTAGGGCAGGATGCTGCGGGCAGTTGCGCGCACATACTGTCGATACTCCTGCCACTCTTTCTCGCTCCGGACCCGCGCGTCCGCCTGACCATCGCAGAGCGCTTCCCAGGCGGCACAGTGCGCTTGCTCCTCCTGTGCCATGTCCATCAACAGAGCCCGCATCCGCGGATAGCGGGTCCTATTGGCAATGAGGCGGTAGCAAGCTTGCCCCACCTCTCCGGCCTCGATTGCCAGTTCCGCGGCCTCTAATGAGGATAAGTATGCCATGTCTGCCTCCTCTGTCTACTGCACGGATACGATGTCAGACCAGGACGGTCTGGGTCACGCGCCAAGTACAAAGGGTCTACAAATGCAGCACGATCCTATGGGAACGATGGCCCGAACACCCCGAACGGAGAGCGAGGTGTTCGCCCCCAGGGATCAGTACTCTTCAGGCAGTGTCATCAGCTCCTCGTAGCTGAACACCGGTCCGTGCTTGCACACGTACGCGGGACCGATGTTGCAGCGCCCACACTTGCCGAGCCCGCATTTCATCTTCATCTCTAGCGTGGTGATGATCTGCTCCGGCGCGAAACCCATCTTGCTGAGTGAAACCAGCACGAATTTGATCATGATCGGTGGGCCGCAGGTGATTACCATCGCGTTGTCCGGTGAGGGGTTGGCCTTTTCCAGCACAGTGGGTACAAAGCCGACCTCTCCACTCCACCGTTCATCCTCACCGCCGGGGTCGACCGTCAATACCATCTCGACGTCGTCTCTGGCGGACCACTCTTGCAGTTCCTGCTGGTATACGAGATCCGCCACGCTCCTCGCGCCGTAGACCACGGTGATATCCCCGAACTGGTCACGCCGATCCAGGCAGTTCCAGAGCAGCGATCGCAGGGGTGCCATCCCGATACCACCGCCGACAAACACGAGGTTCCTTCCCTCCATCTGATCGATCGGGAACGGACGGCCATAGGGCCCACGGAATCCGACCTCATCACCCTCGTTTAGCTCGTGGAGCGCATCCGTGACCTTGCCCACGCGCTTGACGCTGCACTCGATGTACTCGCTGCGCGTCGGCGAGTTGGCGATGCCAAACGGCGCCTCGCCCTGGCCAAACACCGAGAACACCCCAAACTGTCCTGCCTTGAAACGAAAATCGGTCTGCGCCGCTGGATCGCGGAACGCCAACCGGAACGTCTTGATGTCTGACGTCTCTTGTCGGATCGAATCTATCGCCATCACGTATGGCTTGTATATGTTCGTCATCATTTCACCCAGTCCGCACTAGACTCAGCACTTGCCGAAGATCGATACCCACCGGGCAGTGCTCGATACACCTTCCACATCCAACGCAAAGCGTCCGTCCAAAGTTCTCCGAGTAGTAGCGGAACTTGTGCATGATCCGCTGCCGGTATCGCCGGTAGTGTACCGGCCTTGGCTGCCCGGCGTGCGCTTGTGTGTAGCTGGGGAAGGTGCAGGCATCCCACAGCCGTACGCGCTCCCCCTGCTGCGGAGTGCCCTCATCTCGGATATCAAAGCAGTGGCACGTCGGGCACAGGAAGGTGCAGATGCCACAGTCCAGGCACTGCTGAGTAAGCGTCTCCCATACAGGGTTCTCGAACTCGAGCACTTCGTCGAGGCCCTCGATGTCCACTTGCCTCGGCAGCTTGGCGAGAGAAGCCTCTTGCGCCTGGACGCGCTGGCGTTCGTGCTCCACGCTGCTCTCCTCGAACAGGTCGCTGTAGCGATCGACCAGCTCCCTTCCGCGCTCGCTTACGACCGCGACGTGGTACGCGTCGTCCAGCTCTGTCAGGAGCAGATCAGCCCCCTCGGTACCTGCCGGCGACCCACCCAGCGACGCACAAAAGCAGGTCGTACACGGTTCGTCGCAAGCCATGGCGATGATCGCCGTGCTCTCCCGCCGCTCGAGGTAGAGCGAGTCCTCATCATCCCACTGGAAGACCAGGTCGAGGACCGGCAGCGCTGCCACGTCACAGGGCCGAGCGCCCAGGATCACACGGGCCATGCTGCGCGGTGACGGCGGCTCGACCAGCTCGACACCGGAGCGACTCTTGGTGTAGCGGACCAAGAGCTCCCTCTCTGGCAGAAAGAACTGCTTGAGCGACTGTGCGGGCTTGTCTCCGTCCGACCGCCACTCGCTTGCCGACTCGATCTCGCCATACGACCGCTCGTCCTTCGGTGCGATCACTGTATGGTCCGCGATCAGCGCATCTACGAGCTGGTCCAATCTGTCTTTGGGCAGTGTTCTTGATTCCATCCAGTACGGCTCCCTGTTCCTACCTGATAAAGTCGTCTGTGTCGTCTACTTGGAATGTCGCCAGCGCAGGCGCTGCCTCGACGTCGACTCCGGCGACATAGTCGAACACCTCTGCCACTTCCTCCACCATCTTGACGTTGATCAAGCTCAGCGGGATGTCGACGGGGCAGACTCGCTCGCATTCACCACAATCCACGCAGCGACCCACGAGGTGAAACGCCCGGATCGCGTTCCAACTGATGTTGTTGCGGGGCAGTGGAGAACGGCCGATCCACTGTGGCCGGTTCTCCTCGGCGATGCACTCCTCACAGTAGCAGAATGGGCAGACCTGGCGGCACGCGTAGCAGCGGATGCATTTGCTGAACTCCTCTCGCCAGAATGCCCACCGCTCACTGGCCGACATCTGTTCCAGCTCCCCGATGCGCGCGCGCGTCTCTTCCCGGCGTGCGTCGTCTGGCTCGATCTGGCCGACCTCGACATCCGGTTTGACGGCAGATGCAGTCCCGTCGACGATGCCCAGGATCACGAGATCCTCTCGCCCGAACTGGTGCTCCTGGATCAGGACCGAAACGGTTCGAAGCGTTGCCGGGCGCGCGACGAGCGCCACTCGAGGCCTTTTGTCGGCAGGCACAAAACGCGACGTCAGGTACCCTTCCCTGCCCACCAGGTACCTGGCCAGGTTATAGACGCAGCGCTCGTCAAAGATCAGCCTCGATACCTGTGCCTCGTCGCGGACGACGCAGGGGGTCGTCGTTGACGGATCCCAGCCCTCTTCATACCCGATAACCATATCCACAAGGTCTTCAGAGAGAAGCCGGCGTGCCTCTTCCTGGATTCTACTGGTGATCTGCTGCATTGGCTGTCTCCTGAGGATGCAGTGGACCGAGCGCCTTGATCTCTTCCGTCACCTGGGCCACGACATCCGCCCACTTGGCGCCCTCGCTGGCCGAAACCCAGCTCATCTGCACTCTTTTGCCGTCGATTCCGAGAAACTCCATCAGTCGCCGGAACATCAACATCCTCCGGCGCGCATAGTAGTTACCCTCCGTATAGTGGCAGTCGCCCGGGTGGCAGCCCGAGACGATCACGCCGTCCACGCCTTCCTTTTCCAAGCTCTTGAGGACGAGCTTGGGATCGATGCGCGCCGAACAAGGCAGACGGATGATCCGTACGTTAGCCGGATACTTGGTCCGGCTTCCGCCCGCAAGGTCCGCACCGGCATACGAGCACCAGTTGCACAGGAAAGCAACGATCTTGGGCTTCCACTCTTGTGCCTGCACTGGCGGAGCTGCTTCCGTACTCGTTCTGCTCTCCACTCCTGACCTGACCTCCAGACCCACTGTGGCAACCATCCTACACCGCCTCTACCTGAGCAAAGACCTGCTCGTGGCTAAACCCGCTGAGGTTTGGCGCACCAGCCCGGCAAGCCACGGTGCAGTTCCCGCAGCCGTGACAGAGGCTCTCTATGACGTGCGCCACTGTCCTCATCTGCCTGGTCATCATGTCCCGCCACTCGATCTCTTCGATCGCACCAAACGGGCAGCTTTCGACACAGGCTCGGCAGTCGCTGCACAACGCGGGATCGATCTGGGCCACCATCGGCTCGGACTCTAAACAGTCGTGGCTAAACAGGCCCAAGGCCTTGGCCGAGGCCGCCGAAGCCGTAGCGACGGTGTCCGGGATATCCTTGGGTGCCTGGCATGCCCCCGTCAAAAAGACGCCGCTGGTCACCGTCTCGACGGGCGCAAGCTTGGGGTGTCCTTCCGTAAACAGTCGGTTCTGATCGTATGGGATGCCGAGCATCCGCGCGACCTCTACCGCGTCGTCGCGGGCGATGAGCCCCGTGGCCAGAACGACTAGGTCTGCCTTGATCTCGACCTGCATGCCAGCCAGCGTGTCGGCACCGCGCACGACGAGGTGCCCGTTTTCCTCGTAGATGCGCGAGACACGTCCGCGCAGGTAGTGCACGCCAAACTCTTCCTGCGCCCGACGGACAAACTCCTCATAGTTCTTGCCCGCCGCCCGGATGTCTATATAAAAGACGTACGCCTCACCATCGGGGTTGTGTTCCTTGAACAACAAGCCATGCTTGGCGGTGTACATGCAGCACAGCCGGGAGCAGTATTCCATCCCCTTTTCGCGGTCGCGTGAACCGACGCACTGGACAAAGACCACTGTCTTCACCGGCTTGCCATCAGATGGACGCAGGATCTTGCCTTCCGTAGGGCCACACGAGTTGACGAGACGCTCGAACTGGAGGCCGGTGACGACGTCCGCGTACTGCCCACCACCGTATTCCCCATAGACCGAGTGGTCGAAGAGTGTGAACCCGGTCGCCACGATGATAGCGCCGAACTGCTCCTCGATGATCTGGTCTTCCTGCTCATAGTCGATCGCGCCCACATCGCAGGCGCGCTCGCACAGCCGGCACTTGCCCCGCTGGAAATAGATACAGTTGTCCCGATCGATGACCGGGACACGGGGCACGGCCTGCGGGAACGGGATATAGATCGCCGTCCGGTCGCCGAGATGCTGATCGAACTCCGAGTCCACCTTCTTGGGACACTTTTGCCAGCACGAGCCACAGCCCGTACACTTGTCCGGGTCTACCGAGCGCGCACGCACCCGGATCCGGGCCGTGTAATTCCCCACGTATCCGGTCACCTCTTCGACTTCGGCATAGGTGTAGATCTTGATGTTCTTATCTCGGGCCACCGTAACCATCTTGGGGGTGAGAATACACGCTGCGCAGTCGAGGGTGGGGAATGTCTTGTCGAACTGGGCCATCCGCCCGCCGATGGAGGGCTCCCGCTCCACGATCACCGCTTCGTAGCCTGCCAGGCCGACGTCGATCGCGGCCTGGATGCCCGAAATGCCGCCGCCGATCACGAGCGCCCGCTTGGTGATAGGAATCGTCGATCGCAACAGGGGATGGCTCCGTGCCACCTTGGCGCGGGCGATGTTCACCAGCTCAAGCGCCTTTTCCGTTGCCTCTTCGCGATCGTCGTGGACCCAGGAGCACTGCTCGCGGATATTGGCAATCTCGAGCATATAGGGGTTGAGCCCCTGATCCTCAATGCAGCCGCGAAAAGTGGGTTCGTGCAGACTGGGCGAGCATGCGGCGACCACGACGCGATCCAGATTGTGCTCCTCAATCGCCTCTGCAATGAGCCTCTGTCCCGGATCCGAACACATATACCGATAGTCAGCGGCGAACGCGACCCCCGGCAGCTCGGCAGCCTGGGCCGCTACGCGCTCTACGTCTACGGTCGAAGCAATGTTCTTGCCGCAGTGGCAGATGAACACTCCTATTCTTGCCATATCGCTTTACTCACCTTCTCGTCTCTGTATACGACCGCGATGCTAGGCCGGCTGGCGCAGGCCGGTGCGGGCCAATAGCTGCTGAGGGCTGACCATGAGCTTGCTCAAGCCCAGGTCCGCGCTCGGGATCCCCAGTGCCAAGCCAATTAGCTGGGTAAAGTACAGGACGGGCAGCTCGAACCTGGTGCCGTACTGCCTGTTCACCTGAGGTTGCCGCATGTCCAGGTTGGCCTGGCAGAGCGGGCAAGCCACCAGCAAGCAGTCTGCCCCTTGGTCAGCCGCCTTCTGATAGATGTCGTGACACAGCTTGAGCACGATATCCGTTCGCGTCAGCGACAGGCTGCTGCCGCAGCATTCGGTCTTGTAGGGCCATTCGACGGCTTTCGCGCCCAGCGCCGTCACAATGTGGTCCATAACCATCGGCTGGTCTGGATCGTCGAAACCCGTCACCTCCGGCGGCCTGACCAGCAAGCAGCCATAGTAGGCCGCCACGCGAAGGTCGCTCAGATCCTCGACCACCCGCTCGCGCAGTGCATCCAGCCCATAGTCGCCAGCGATGACCTCGAGCAGGTGCTTGACCTCGCTCTCGCCCCTGTACGTGTTACCGACGACCTCGTCCACCTCTGCAACGCGTCCGTTCTTCCGGGCACGCATCTCCCGGTTGGCGATCTTGAGCCGGCTGTAGCATTCCGCACAGCAAGCCACCGTGTCCAGTCCCATCTCTTTGGCAATGTTGAGATTGTGGACCGGGAGCGCTATCGACAATAGCTCGGATGTCATGTGGGCCGACGATGCGCCGCAGCATACCCACCCAGGGATCTCTTCCAGTTCGATCCCCAGGACGCGGCATACTGCTCTGGCGGAGAGGTCGTAATCCCTGGCGGTCGAGTGTAGCGAACAGCCCGGATAGTATGCGTATCTCATGTTTGCTTGCCCTCCAGCTCTGCCGCCTTGGCAAAGATCCGCCGCAGTGCCTTGCCATCCTCCGCCCGAGGCGGTAGCAAGCTCAGTTTTCCTTTGAGCAGCATCCTGGGTGCCATCGGCACGTCCTTGGTCAGGTGTCCACTGAGCACGTTGTACGAGCCGATCATCGCTGCCTCAAAGATACGGCCGAACAGTCGCACGCTTCCCAGGAAGATGCTGTGGAACAGTGGCACATCGCGCTCGGGGGACCGGATCCCTTCCGCATAGGCGATCCTGCGCAGGGCGTCCATCACGCTCGCTGGCTCCACTCCTTGTGGACAGCGAGTCGAACACGTCTCGCACGCAGCACACAGCCAAATCGTGCGGCTCGACAGGACGGTGTCTCGCATGCCCAGTTGGACGCCCCGCATAATCTGGTGAGGCGGATAGTCCATCGCGTATGCGACGGGGCAGCCCGCTGTACATTTGCCGCATTGGTAGCATAGGGCTGGGTCCTCTGCGCCCCGTTCCCGGACTTGGCGCACAAAGGCCAGGCGTGACTCCCTTGAGGGTAGCTCTTGACTCATGAATGTGCCTCTCTTCTGGATAGGGTAGCGGCTAGCCGTTGTCCTGCAGCATTCTGGCCAGGCGCCGGATGTGCGATCTCTCTTCCTCCACGATCTCGCGGACAGCACGCTTTCCTGAATCGGGCACGATGTCAGTGAGATCAAAGAAGAACAACAGCGTCTCTTTTTCAAACTCGATCGCCATACGGACGGCTTCCTGGTGACCGGTCACCGTCTCGGCAGCGGCCAGAGCCCTGTCCGGACCCTCAAAGAAGGCGCTCTGTACTGTCGCACCGAGATACCCCTGGTATTCGTGCCACTGCTCCGCGGTCATTAGCGGCCGTCCACGGATCGACTCAAAGAGCGAGCGGAAGAGCTGGTAATGCTTGACTTCCTGGAGAGCCAGATCCTCGAACAAGTCCTTCACGCTGTGTGAGTCTACCTTTTCCGCGGCGGCGCGGTAAAAGGCCTCCCCGCTCCTTTCGACTTGCATCGCCATCTCGAACATGTCTGTTGCTTGCAGCAATACCACCTAGTCCTCCTCAGGTCACCAATGCTAGCCGTTGATCACCTAGAACTCGGCAGGCAATTCGCCCAATGCCGCCAACGAAAAGACAGGACCATCCTTGCACACGTACTTGGGCCCAATGTTGCAGCGCCCGCACTTGCCGATCCCGCACTTCATGCGCCGCTCCAGCGAGGTATAGATCCGATCAGGTGGAAAGCCCAGCTCGTTGAGCACCGGCAAGGTAAACTTGATCATGACCGGCGGGCCACAGACAAAGGCCACCGCGTTGTCGGCGCGCGGGGCAAGCTCCTTGGTCACCGTAGGGACATAGCCGGTGAGACCGTCCCAGTCCTCACGCGGGGTGTCGATGGTCTGAAAGAGGGTCACGTCATCCCGTCGACTCCACATCTTCATCTCAGGCTTGTACAGGAATAGGCCTGGCTCACGTGCACCATAGATCACGGTCAGATCTCCGTATTCCTGACGAAGCTTTGGGTCCAGCAGGTGCTTGGTCAAGGCATATAGCGTGGTAAACGCATAGCCGCCGCCGATGACGACAATGTCCGCGCCCTTCCATTCCTCGACCGGATACCATGTACCGAGCGCGCCGCGCATGCCGATCGGATCGCCTGGCTGCATCCCGTGGATGGCCTTGGTAAAGACGCCGATCTTGTTGATGGTAAAGCGGACGAAACTTCCCTCCCACGCCGCGGAGGCTACCCCAAAGGACGCCTCCCCTTTGCCAAAGATCGACAACTGGCAGAACTGGCCCGGCCGGTATCCGGAGAAGAAGCGCTCACGGTCCGAGTCGTGCTGGAAAGCAAGCTCAACCGAGCGGAGGCTGTGATCTTCCGTCTCAACCGCCGTCCGGGCGATATACATAGGCATGGGCTGGTAAGGATTCTGTGTCGATTTCTCCACGTCCGACTATCCCCTCGCTTGACTGCTACGGATGATCTGCCGGATGTCAATGCCTGCCGGGCAGTAGCGCACGCAGCGACCGCAGCCCGTGCATCCGACCTCGTCGTACAACTCGCCAAAATACGCATACTTGTGCATGATCCGCTGCCGCGTTCGCTCCACATTGGTAGGCCGGGGATTGTGGCCCGACGCCTCCTGGGAATAGATACGGAACATACACGTATCCCAGTTGCGCACGCGCTCTCCCCGTTGCGCCTCGTCTACAATGTCAAAGCAATGGCACGTTGGGCACAGGAACGTGCACACGCCGCAACCCAGGCACGGCTGCTGCACGTCGTACCAGAACTCGTCGTCAAACAGCCCGTACAGCGTCTCCCTGATACCGTCGAGCTCGAACGGCCTTGCCATCGCGGCCCGCGCCTCTGCTTGAGCCTGCGACGAGGCATCGATCTGCTCCTGCGATGCGTCCTGCAGCCGGCTCAGCAAGGCCTCGCCCTGGGCAGTATCAGCCTGGGCGACGTACACCTCACCAATGTCGGTCAGCATCACGTCCGCGCCGCGACTGTCAAACGGCCCCGACCCGACCGCCGTGCAAAAGCAGGTCTCACAAGGATCCGTACAGCCCAGCGCAACGAGCGTCGTATGGCGACGCTTCTCCGACCAGTAGGGATCCGTGTATTCTGTCCCAGCAAAGACGCCGTCCAGCAACTGGCATGCTCGTGCATCGCATGGACGAATACCGAACACGATCCGCTCCGACAAGTCGCCCTCGACTGGTTCCAGGTCCGATCCAGCAACCCGAAACAGCGCCTCGGATTGAGGAAGAAACAGAGACTTGGGAGGGTAACGCGAGTTGGCGTCCAACGTAAAGCACCCGTTGCCCGATCCGGTCAGCGGCTGGAAGCCAACAACCTCTTCCTGCCGGACCGGAGCGTAGACCGTGGCCTCTACACGCCACTGATCGATCGTCGTGGCCAGGTCTGCCTTGGGCAGAATCTTGATCATGCTTCCGTCTCCTAACGTACGAACTGGTCTTGGTCGTCCAGCGTAAAGGTGGCAAAGGGTGGCGGAGCGCCCTCGGCCGCACCGACCTCATAATCGTACTGCTCCAGCATATCGCGATCGAGTTTGTCGGTCAGATAGGTCATCTTGATATCCATCGGGCAGGCACGCTCGCACGCCCCACAGCTCGCACAGCGCCCGGTCTGGTGGAAGGCACGAATGATGTGCCAGGCGTGCGTACCGCTGGGTGTTATCATGCTTTCCGCCCACCGCGGCGTCGTATAGTCGACAAAGCACTCGGTGCAGTAGCACATCGGACACGCTTCGCGACAGGCGTAGCAGCGAATGCAGCGCTCTGCCTCTTGGACAAACGACTGGTAGCGCTCCTCAGGCGACAGCGCCTCAAAGGCATCGACCAATCCCCATCTCGGCTCCCGGGCATCCGCGCCAGCCGGCTCGCCCAACGTAATGTCTGTGCCAACCGGGTCTGGATAGGCGCACCGCTTGCACGAATCGTGCAGGACCCGCTCCCGTTGGAGCCGGTACTCGCCGCGACGGGTCGAGAGCAGCACCTCATCTCCCTGTTCCGACACGCTCAATACCTCGGCGAACCCGCCCGGGCCCAGACCCGCCTCGCGTTCTGCCTTTCGCCAGTCGATGATCCCTTCACACGGGATGCCGATCAGATAGAGGCCCTCGCGATCGTGGCGATGCTCGGAGACCAGGACCCTGATCGCGCGGCTCTCGCAGCCGCGACAGACGATGCCAACTCGCTCCTCACGGGAGCGGCGTGCCAGGTAGGTAGCCAGGTTGTTCTGGCAAAAGCCATTGTAGATCAACGTGTCGACGCCGCTAGCATCGGTAAAGAATGCCGGCTGCGGCCTGAGCGCGAGGCTCCCCGCCTGGAAGCCGATGACGACGTCGACCACATCTTCAGCCAGCAGGCGCGCTGCCTCTGCCCGGATTGCCTGCGCAAGTTCGTCCATGCCTCGTCTCCCTAGACAGCCAGCGGCACGCGGGTGACCAACCGCCTGCTCTCACCAAGTTCCCGGAGGGTCGCCTCAAAGCCCGCCAGTTCGCGCCGGATACGCCCGCGTTCACCAACGTCGATCCACGCAAAGCGTACCCGGTCTTGTTCCATGCCGAGATAGGTGAGCAAGCGCCTGAACTCGTCCAGCCGCCGGTGTGCAGCCAGGTTCCCCTCCTTAAAGTGGCACTTGCCAGGCACGCAGCCGTTGATCAAGACCCCGTCGACGCCACCTTGTATTGCATTCAGCAGGAACATGGGGCTGATCCGCCCGCTGCACGGCACCTTGATCAGCTTGATGTGCGGGGGCAACTGTGTATCCATCCACTCTTGTTCCGCGGCTGAAAAGAGGGCAAACTGACACTGAAAGACCACGATTCGAGGCGTCCAGGAGTCCGTCATTCCCGTGCCTCCACCTGTACGCTCTGCGCAGCGTGCGCAGGCACAGCAACCTCTACCTCAATGGCGGGAACGGCCTGCGTCTCACCCACCCACTGCCACAGATCGGCCATCAGCGCCTCGTTCGAGAAACTGTCCGCGAGTTCGATGGACGATGAACGGCAGCTAGCGGCGCACAAACCGCACGCCATGCAGTGGTTCGCATCGACGTGGGCGACCGTGCGCGCCTGGCCCATGATCCGCACTTCCTGCAGCTCAATCGCCTCGTACGGGCAAATCGCTACACACAGGCCGCACGCGACGCAGGTTGACTGGTCCACTTGCGCCGTTTCGAGGACCGTGTGGTACCCGGCCTCTACCGCCAGTTCCCTCACTGCATTGAGCACGTCGGAGATATGGATCTGCTGAGGGCACGCGGGATAGCACAGGTCGCATGCAGAACAGAGCCACGTCGTCCTGTCTTTGAACGCTTCTTCCGCCATTCCCCTGACCGCTTTTTGGATCAGGCGGCGCGCGTTGTACGACGGCTCCACCTTCTGCATCATGCAGCTACCTACGCAAGTGCCACAGGAGTAGCACATATAGGCGTGCTCGCCTCCAGGAATGGCACGCAATCGGTCCACGAGAGCCTCTCTGGTTTCACCCATCTTCTTCCTCTTCATCGTGGTGTCAGTCTCTTCCACAAACCTGGCTTCGACCCGTGCTCCCTCGGCCTCGACCTCCTGTAGATCTCGAAGAGAGACACAGCCCACCAAGCGTCTTCCAGTCAGGACAGGTAGATGCTGCACCTGGAGGCGGTCCATCAGGGCCGCCGCGTCCTGGCAGTCACTCTCGGCATCCACCACCGCCACCTTGCTGGTCATGACCTGGCCTAGCTGGGTAGTTGCTGGATCTAGGCCCAGTGCCACGACACGTGCCATCAAGTCACGCCCAGCAAACATACCGACCAGACGCCCGTCGTCCAGGACCGGAACAGCCTCCACGCCATACTCGGTCATATAGCGGGCCGCGTCGAGCACAGAGTCGCCCTTTTGGACAACGTACACGGGTCGGCCCTTGACGATCGCCCCGACCTTTCTCGTTTCCATCGTCCTCTCTCCCGACCACACACTGCTGTGGGCACGAGACGCCATAGGATGATTTCGTATACTATTGTAAGTGTAAGTACTAGGAGTGTCTAGAAGGAAAAATGTGACAGTCGATCAGGACAATTACTCGTCCTATGTGGGGAAAAGCACCACGCTGTGGGGAGAACCTCAATGCGGCGACGATCTCTATTCTTCTTCCAGCAGTCCCTTCTCCATTGCATAGCGTACCAGGTCGACCCGGTTGTCTAGCTCTAGCTTGGCCATCACACGCGCACGGTAGGTGTCCACTGTCTTGGGGCTGAGGTGTAACTTGTCGGCAGCTTCCCGGCTCGTATAGCCGAGGGCGGTGAGGCGGAGGACCTGAATCTCTCGCGGGCTCAAGCGGTCTTCGAGGCTCTCCTCCGTCTCTGCAGGCGGTCGGTCCGCCGCATCCTCAAAGAGCACCCTCGTGTGCGCGGCGTGCAGGTAGGTCCCCCCCCGGTAGATCGCCCGGATCGCTGTCAGCAGCTCTACGTCCGCGGCCCGCTTGAGCACGTAACCTGCTCCGCCCGCGGCCAGGACCTCCCGCAGGTAGCCCTCGTCGTCGTGCATGGTCAGGACGAGCACACGCGTGCCAGGCAACGTATCCCGGAGCTCGCGTAGTACATCCAGGCCGCTCATCTGAGGCATGGCCATATCGAGCAGCAGGATATTGGGCCGTAGCTCACGAGCACGCCTCAGTGCCTCGACCCCATTCCCAGCTTCCCCGACGACCTCCATGTCCGGCTCGGCGTCCAGAAGCAGACGTAAGCCCGCTCGGAGGACCGCATGGTCATCCGCAATCACGATGCGAATTGGCTGGCCTTCTCCGAGCTCGCCGTTCCATTCCTGTTCTGCCATGTGCCCTCCAATGGGATCTCGACCGACAACGTCGTGCCCCCTCCCGGCTCGGACTCGATCGTGAGCTGTCCCCCGACCAGCGAGGCACGTTCCTCGATGCCGTACAGGCCGAGGCGCTCCCGTTCTTCCGCCGAGTCCGCTACATGATCCGGATCAAAACCAACGCCATTATCGTCCACGATCAGGACTACAGCATCGCTACGCTGCTGCAACAAGACGCCGGCGCGGCTGGCCTTGGCGTGCCGCGCGACGTTCGTGAGTGCTTCCTGTGCGATGCGATAGAGCGTAGTCTCGATTTCACGGGGAAGGCGCTCCGCGCGAGTGCCCGTTGCCTCAAAGCTGGCCTCGAAACCAAAGCGGGCCGGGCAACTCCGCACGTAGCGAGCCAGGGCCGGCACCAGGCCCAGGTCATCGAGCACGCTGGGCCGGAGTTCCGTTGCCATGTCGTGCACAGCATCGATCGTCTGTGTGACCACCTCTTTGAGGTCCGAGGTCAGTGCCTGTGCCGATTGTAGATCGTCCGCCTTTTCCATCACCTTGAGGCCCACCAGGACGGAGGTTAGCGCCTGCCCGGCCTCGTCGTGCAGTTCCCGCGCGATGCGCACGCGCTCCTCTTCCTGAGCGGTGATGATCTTGCGCAGCAATTGGCCGCGCACGGCCTCCTTACGCTGAAGCTCCTCCAACAGGCGCGCGTTCTCGATCGCAATGCCGAGCTGCTGACCAAGGTTCATGAGCAGGCCAAGATCCTGCGTACCAAAGGCTTCGCTGCCACAGACCAGGTTCAAGAGTCCTACGGCGCGCTCCTTGGCCACGAGCGGTACCACGACGTGGCCCGCCTGGCACTCTGTATCGAGCAGCGGACAGCCCGACGGAAGGGGAGAGATGATCAGCGGCTTTTGGGTCTTGGCGGCCTCGCGACAGCGCGCGCACTTTTCGCAAAAGTCCGTGCCCAGGCTGATCCCCTCCGGCTTTGCCGAACGGACACAGATCTGGCAAAAGTCATCCTCGCCGAGCAGGCAGATCCAGCCACTGGAGGTGCCCATCAGATCCATCGCCTGCTGCAGAGAGCGCCGCAGCACTTCTTCCAGCTTGAGTGGCCCCGCTACCGCGCGGGAAATGGCATAGAGGGCAGACAGCTCACGGTTCCTCTGCTGTATGCGCTGATGCGAGGCCTCCATCTCGTGTCGAGAGCGAGCAAGGCGCTCGACCATGAGGTTGAAAGATGCCTGAGCCTGCCCGATCTCATCGCCTGCCCAGGGAGTAAGCCGCGTGCTCAGATCGCCACTCGCCACACGGCGGATCGCTTCCGCAAGTGCGAGCACAGGCCGGGTAAAGAGCAGCGTCAGCACTGTGCCAATGCTCATCGCCAGAAAAGAGAACACGAGCGTGGTGACCAGCACGCGGCGCGTGACGCGATCTTGGCTGAGACCCAGGGCGCGCCACGACATGCCGACCCGGACCGTTCCGTCCGCTCCTTCCCCGATCGGAACCGCCACATCCTCGACCAGCCCAGACGCTACCTCGACCGTCTGTGCGCGAAAGCGCTGATCGCCTGTCACGTCGTTGGCACCCGCCCATCCTGCCGCACCGTCAGGATATTGGGCAAGAACCTGTCCCTGCGCATTCAGGATCAGGGCATAGAGCACATCCTCGTTCTCCTCGACGACGCTCCTCGCTAGGCTAGACAGCGCCCCCGTCTCGCCATCTACAAGCAGATCGCCGCTGCGATGCACGAGGTTCTCTGCCACAAAAGCTCCTTGGCGCTGCAACTCGGACGCCAAGAGATCTCGCATTGTCATCCTGACCTGCCAGGCAAGCCCTACGCCGAGCAGCGCGATCATCGCCAGGACGAGGCCCACGATCTTGACCTGCAGGCTCACTCCGCCAACTACCTGCCAAATCGCGGGCCACTGGCGCTTTAGCCATGCCCACATCGATCGCCTCCCACTGCACGAGCGACCCCACCCGACGAACAGCCCAACCGCCGTATGCGGGCCCGATCGCTCCGACCTGCTACGCTCACACCCAGGATTGTACCGGAAACAGCGGCCGATTTCAAGCAGACCTTTGTGGGAGCTACAGGGCGAGGCGAGACTGGTAGTGATTCAGCGTGGAAACCGGATGACGTCCGCCCGGCACTGCTCGCAATGCCAGATCTGAGGGATGAAACGCGCGCATTCCTGCCTCGCCTCGCCTAGCTCCTCGCACGAGGGCGCACGCCGGTCTCGCATCTGCCCGCCGGGGATCAGCGGCATGATGTTCATGCGGTGCACGCCGAGCGCTCGCAGGCGGCGCGCCACGTCACGTACGTGCCCGTCGTTCACACCGGGGATCAGCACCGTGTTGGCCTTGACTGCCAGGCCGGCGTGAAGCGCGGCCTGGATACCGCGTACCTGCCTGTCGATAAGCAGCGTTGCTGCCTCGCGCCCGCGATAGAGAACGCCCTCGTGACGCGCCCAGGCATAGATGTGCTCTCCCACTGCGCTGTCGACCGCGTTCACGGTCACCGTCACCGCCACGATCCCTGCTGCAACGAGACGGTGCAGCTCCCGTTCGAGCAACAGCCCGTTCGTGCTGATGCACTTGACCAGGTCAGGGAATGCCCGGTGCACCAGGTCGAGCGCCTCGAACGTCTCCTCGTTTGCCAGCGGCTCGCCCGGCCCAGCGATGCCCACGACAAAGCGATCTGTGTGTGCCTGCGCCAGGCGCCGTACCCGTTCGACTGCCTCCTGGGGTGCAAGCAGCCGTCTCGCCCAGCCAGGATGCTGCATGGTCAAGTTGGCGCAGACCCGGCGCTCGCAGAACAGGCAGCGGATGTTGCAGTGAGGCGCCACGGCCAGGTGGATGCGCCCTACCTCCTGGTGCGCCTCTTTGTCGAAACAGGGGTGCTGTCGCACGATCGCCAATGCCGGATCTGTCACGTCCATCTCTGCCTCCCCCGGTACGCGGGCCATGCGCGTCTCTAGGCTGGCGAGCCGGAGGCAGCCTGTTGGCCCAGGTGCCGGCGATAGAGCGCTTCGAGCGCTTCGACCTCTTCCAGCGGCGCGGGGATCACGCGGGAGGTGTTATCGAGCACGCGCTGGGCTAGCCCACGGAACACATCTGCCTCCGCCGACTGTGGTGAGTGCTGCAGCACGGTCCTTCCTTCGACCTCGCACGCCTGGATCACGGCGCTGCGCGGGATCGCGGCGACCAACTGCGTGCCCAGCGTCTCTGCGAACTCGGCGAGCATGTCCCGCTCGAACGTTCCATCGCCTGCACTGTTGCAGATCACGCCCGCCAGGCCGGTGTCGCCGCGCCGCGCCAGGCGGCGAATCCCCTTGGCAATGTTGTTGGCTGCATACAGGCTCATGAACGATCCGGAGCAGAGCAGATAGATCTCTTGGGCAAAGCCGGCACGGATCGGTTGCGCAAAGCCACCGCACACCACGTCTCCCAGGATGTCATAGACCACGACGTCCAGCCCGTATGCCTCGAACGCGCCCAGATCCTTGAGGATCTCGAGCGCCGTCAGGACGCCGCGGCCTGCACAGCCAACTCCGGGCTCAGGCCCACCCGACTCGACGCAGTATACCCCCTCACTTCCGGTAAAGACAATGTCCTCCAGCCTCACCGCGCTCTTGTCGCGGCCCTGCCGCATCTGCTCGCGCAGCGTCTCTAGCACCGTCGGGATCATGCGCCCGCCGGTCAGCGACCGCGTCGAGTCCCTCTTGGGGTCACATCCGACCTGCATCACCGCCAGCCCGCGCTGGCAGAGGGCCGTCGAGAGATTGGAAGAAACGGTGCTCTTGCCGATCCCTC
>CAZLMZ010000022.1:14434-23369 GCA_964560475.1 uncultured Anaerolineae bacterium | reverse complement strand
TCGACTGCCAGGACGACAGCGAGCTGTGCAACTTGATGGACGAGCTCAAGACGCAGCTCCCCGGCTCGACCTTTAGTTTCGTCGACCAGCGCACGATACCGGGCTGAGCAGATCGTGCGCATACGCCAGCGTTCGCCAAGAAACGGCATCTCGTCCAGGCCTGAAGGCAAAGTACGCTTCCGACCGCGGCGACCGGTCCTCCTGTCGGTCGTCATCTTGTGCGTCGCGATCGCTGCCGTCGCCGCGATCTGGTACGCGACAGAGGGATGGCCCGTCGTCAACCGCTGGTCGCAGCGCCTCCTGCCCCGCCCGGCGACGCCGGGCAACGACCTCCCTACCCTCGCCCTTGTCATCGACGCCGGGGCATATCGCGCTCTGGAACGCCAACGTGCCAGCGCGATCGAGCGCGGGATCTGGATCCCGGAAGAGGCGGATTGGCAGCCGACTCAGATCCAACTGGCGCAGCAGACCCTTCCCGCGCGGGTGCGGCTCGGCGGAAGCGGAGCCGACCACTGGGAGGGAGCGAAATGGTCCCTGCAGGTGATGGTAGAAGGGGACGCGACGGTACTGGGCATGCACGCCTTGACCCTGCGCTCACCGGCTACGTGCGGGTACCTGAACGGCTGGTTGTACGCGCAAGCGCTCCGGCGCGCCGGCATCGCTGCTCCCCAGCATGCGTTCGCCAACGTCTCCGTCAACGGGCAAGACTGGGGGATCTATTCGGCGGTCGAACGCGTCTCGGCCCAATCCCTGGACGCGCAGGGCCGTAGCCTGGGCGCGACCGTCCGCTTTGACGGCAGCCCGTTGGCAGAAGGATCCGACCTACCCCTATCGGCCGAAATCGAGTCGCCCGATGGCGACGGCACGATCATCGACCCGCAGGCCAGCGCCGAGGTCGCAGCAGCCTGGGCTCTCGTGCGTGGGCTGCAGGAGGGTCGTCTCACGTCCGGGCAGGCGTTCGACACCGGCCAGATGGGGCGCTATCTCGCGCAGGCAGATCTGTGGGGGGTCGAGCCCGACGCAGGTGACGAACGCTATTACTATAGCGGCGAAACGGGCAGGCTGGAGCCCATCGCCGCATATACATCGCTGTTGGCGTCAACGGGCACGATCCCCGCAGAGCCGGCCGCGTACGATGACCCGGAGATCGCCGAGGCGTACGTGCAGGAAGCATTGCGCATCGCGCAGCCTGCCTACCTGGACGCCCTGCGCCAGGCATACGCACCACAGTTCGAGCGCTACTATGCGGCGTTGGCTCAAGAGTTCTTTCCGGCGTACCTGGAGCCACCATGGCAGGCATTGAGCGAGCAGCAGGCGCGGCTGTGGAAAGCACTCCACCCGGCGCAGACGGTCCAGGCATACCGCGTCGGCGCGCAGCAAGACAGCGCGGTCGAGCTGCAGGTCGCCAACCTGCTGCCCTACCCGGCCGCGCTCTTGCGACTGCACCTGGGCCAGCAGGAGCTGGCGTTCGAGCCAGACTGGGTCGCCGAGGCGGATCGGGCGATGCTCCACAAGGTATCGAAGCCAGGGATCGTCTTGAGAGGGATGCACAGCACCATCCCTCAATACGTTACCATGCACGTCCCACTGGCTGCCCTGAGCGCGTCCGCGCAGGCCGATCCGCCGGGCCTGGATGCCCTGCAAGTGACGACGCGCATCGTCGGCATGCCGGACGAGGTGCTCGTCGACGTGCTACAGGACCCGCGCCCGGACTGGACGGCATCCTCCTTACCGGTCCAGCCCACGGTGGAAGAGGCGCTACGACAGCACCTGTTCCTGGCTGCAGGGGAACAGCCGGGCTACCTGGCAATTGCGCCCGGCACGTGGCACGTAGATGGAGACTTGATCCTCCCTCCCGGGCTCGGGCTGTGGGCTACCGGGCCGGTCACGCTGACCTTCGATCGGCAGGCGATCTTGTTCGCCTCGGGCCCGCTGCGGCTGCAGGGCAACGCGCAGGATCGCCTCTACCTCGTGCCACACGATAAAGAATGGGGAGGGCTGGTCGTGTACCGGGCCGGCGGCGCGGTCGCTTCCTCGCTAGACCATGTCGAGGCGCGCGGCACCACCGGCCTCTCACACGACGGATGGCGTCTCCCTGCTGGCCTGACCTTCTACGGTAGCCCCGTTGTGCTGCGCCACTGCCGCATCCTGGACTCGGCCGCGCCCGCAGCGCTCTATGTCGCTGATGCAGCCTTTGTCCTCGCCGACACCGAGCTTGGCCAGGGCCTGCACGACGGATTTCGAGGCGAGCTGGCGCACGGGCAGATGGCACGGTGCGCATTCCACGATCTGCTTGGCAATGGGATATCGCTCTTTCGGAGCAGTCTCACCATAGGAGATACAGCCTTGCTTCGCACCTACGGGCAGGGCGTGTCGGCCACAGTTGGCAGCGAGGTCACAGCGCAGGGAATGCGGTGCAGAGACACTGGCATCGCGTTCGCGAGCGTGGACAGCTCCGCTGTCGACGTCCAAGGTGCACACGTGGCGCAAGCGTGGAGGGCCGCCCTGGCCGCGTACCTGGAAAAGCAGCGCTATGGCCCATCCAGCATTCGCGCCTCGCAGATCGCTTTCGAAGACGGTTCGACGCATGCTTGGCTGCAGGGCGGAAACCAGATTGCGATCGAGGGCGCTCCCGTACCACCTGGCGAGCCCGAGGCGAGTACGCCGCCGCGCCGCTACGAGCTCGGATCGACGGCCCGCGTCGAGCACGCTCGCTTTGGCCCTGCTCTGCGGCTGGTCGGGTACGACCTGCCTGTAGAGCAGGCCACGCCTGGCGAGTCGCTCCCCCTCACCCTGTACTGGCAGGCATCCGCCAAGCTGGGGCGGGATTACACGGTGTTCGTACACCTCTTGGACGCCACGGGCGCGATCGCTGCCCAGTGGGACGCAATGCCACGCGAGAACACGTTCGTCACGACTGCCTGGCCGGTCGGTGAGATCGTCGATGATCCCCATCCCGTGCCGCTCCCGGAGGATATGCCATCCGGCGAGTATCGGATCGCCCTGGGGGTCTATGACCGGCCGACGTCCGACCGCCTGCCAGCATATGGCCCCGACGGGGAGCCGGTCACGAACGCCGCGGTGTTGCTCGGGCGGGTAGTAGAGGTACGATAGACGATGATCAACGACCTCGATCGCCGGTTACGCTACGAGATCAAGATGACCTTTGGCGAGGTGTACCTGCCCGAGGTTCGGGCTGCGTTGTGGCTGCACCCGGCGGGGTTCGTGGAAGCCTACCCGCCACGGCAGGTAAACAATATCTACCTCGACAGCGCAACGCTAAACTGCCTGGAGGCGCACATCGATGGCGCGGTCGAGCGTGACAAACTGCGCTACCGCTGGTACGGGCCGGACGATACGGCCGTGCGAGGTATGCTGGAGCTCAAACACAAGGCAGGCCAGCTGGGCTGGAAAGAGTACGGTCTCGTCGCTGCAACCTTTGATCTCACCGTCATCACGTGGCGGGAATGGGTCGACCGGATCCGCACCCACGCGCAGGGCGCAGCAGCGCACTGGCTGTCGTGGTACGATCGTCCGACGCTGCTCAACAGCTATCGGCGCGAATACTATGAATCGGCCGACGGAGAGGTCCGGGTTACGCTCGACTATGAACAGCGTGTATACGAGCAGGTGATGTACCCGGTCCCTAACCTGGCAATTGAGGCGCCGGTCGCCAACCAGGCTGTGCTAGAAGTCAAAGCCCCATCTACCTTGCACAAGCGCGTGTCTGACGTCCTCTCTTCCCTGCCGCTGCAGGTGGAGCGGAACTCCAAGTACGTGAGCGGCATGCTCGATGCGCTGGGCTTTGTGTGAGAACCAGGGGTGTATCGAGTGGGCGCCAAAGCAAAAGGGCCCAGAACATATGCTCTGGGCCCTTGTGTTTCCATACTCTTTTACGCGGCCGAGATCGCCTCTACCGGGCACTCGTCCTCGCAGGTCGCGCAGTCAGTACACTTTTCGGGATCGATCACGTAGGACTCGTCGCCTTCGCTGATCGCATCCTCTGGGCAGACGTCAGCACACGCGCCACAGGAAATGCACTCATCTGGATCAATCTTACGGGGCATGTTTCCTCCTTGCAGGTTAGGAATGATCTAGTTTCCAGTCGCGGCAGATGGTAACACATTTTCGTACCGTTGTCAATCCGGGCGACCGCACTCTGGATCGCTCAGCGATAGAACCGCTTCAGCAGTTGCCCCAGCAAGGGCGGGGCCTCTCGCCCCTTCAACATCGATTCAGCCCAATCATATACAGGCAGCATGGCCCGCGCCAGGCGACCATACCACGTGTTCAGCACCCGCAGCGAGCTCTGTGCGTGCGGCCCCCCGTAGCAGCGCATCCCCAGTAGCGGATCGAAATCCCACGGATAGTGCTCCGGACGTGGCTGGATGTGAAAGGGATCCTCGTACAGGTTCTCGCTGAGCACCTCGTCCCCCTGCGATAGGCGCAGGTACACTACATAGCGCTCGCCCGGATCGATCGCCCAGCGCAGCAGCGAGACGCGGTGCGCTCGCTGGGCCGGGACATCCTCCTGGGCAGATCCGCGCGTGAGGACCGTGCCGCGCGCGTCGCGCAGCTCCCATTCGGCCAGGGACTTGAGCAGCGGGCGTCGCAGATCATTGATCGCCCACAGGGCTACCGGGCCTGCTGCGGTGTATTCCATCATGATGTGTATCGGCTGCGAGGCCGCCTTGAGCGCCTCGAAGGCGGGACGTGGGCGTCGCGCCACGTCGAGCACGCCGCACCCCACCTGCGGATAGAGGTCCACGAACATGAACTGGATATAGCCACCGCACGGCTCATAGCGTGTCAAGCGGTACCACTCGACCTGATATTTGAGCAACGCAGCCTGGTAGGCGTGCAGGTCTGCGAGCCGTTGCCGCACGTGCGCCAGGCGCTTGGCGAGCAGGGGGTGCTCATCGAGCGTCCCCTCCGTGGGCGGCGCCTCGCACCCAAACTCGGTCACGAGCAACTGCCGATTCCCGTACGCATCGCTGTACTGCCCGCCGTGCCCACCCCCGATGTACGCATGCGCGTCTCCGCTGCGCCGCCAATCGCTTTCCTGCTTGCCAGAGCAGATAAAGCGCGCACGGGTGGGATCGAGCGTCCCCATCTCGCGGTACAGCCTCGGATCGGGACGCTCCCGCAAGTTGACGTCCAGGAAGGGCAGCGCAGCCGGCTCGTTGTGCGCGCACCAGGTGATCACAGAGGCGTGGTGCCCTAGTTGGTCGATCATCTCGCTCAAGAGCCCCGAGGCTCGTTCCTCGAAAGCGGGCGACGGATCGTGCAGCCAGTTCAGCGGCAGATCCTGCCAGATCATGATCCCGAGCCGATCGCAAGCTTCGTACACCTCGGGCGGCGCGACGTGCACGTGCAGCCGGATCAGGTTCAGCCCACACTCGCGCACCTTGTGCAGGTCGGCCTCGATTTGCTCGGGCGTCAACTGCGAGAGATAGAGCCCACCCATATAGGTCGTGCCGCGCACAAAAAACGGAACGCCGTTGATCTGGTAATGCAGCGCCTCACGGGAGCGGATCAAGCGCGTCTGGCGGATCCCGAACACCTGCTCGTACGTATCGAGCTTGACGTCGCGATCGAACAGCGTGCACCGTAGCCGATACAGGTCTGGCCATCCCAGATCCCACGGCCACCACCAATGTGGATCGGGGATCCGGACTGGCTGCTCGATCACGCCATCTCCCGAGAGCACCTCCACGGAGAAAAAGTCGTCGACGCGCACGCCCTCGGTCGTCTCTCCCGCCAGATGGACTTGGAGCACGCCATGAAAGGCCTCACTGCGGTCGCTATGCACGTGCAGGTGCAGGCTCAGTTGCGCCGAGTGATCGTAGCGGTTCTCCTCGACGTCGTGGGCGATGCGCTCGATCGTAACGTCACTACAGGTCTGCAGCCACACCGGTCGCCAGATGCCGATCGGGTTTACATCACGGGGAACCAGGCCGTCGCCGTGCGCATAGAGGCCCTTGACCATGCCGCGCTCGAACGCATCGACATAGCTCAGCGCGTGCCGCCGCGGCGGATCCCACGGCGCCGTGACCTTGACCACGAGGACGTTGTCCGCTTCCAGGAACTCGGTCACGTCGAACCAGAACGGGGCGAAATT
Organism: uncultured Anaerolineae bacterium; assembly: GCA_964560475.1. Lineage (GTDB taxonomy): Bacteria > Chloroflexota > Anaerolineae > JAFGEY01 > JAFGEY01 > BS750m-G44. The sequence goes on along the minus strand of CAZLMZ010000022.1, from coordinate 17,248 downwards.
CCCCTCGTGCTCGCCCAGGTGGTGACCGTTACACCATGCCTGGGCATAGTAATCGACGCCCTCGAAAAGAACGCGCACGCGCTTTCCGGCTGCCTCTTCAGGCAGCGTAAAGCGCGTGCGATACCACCAGGCCGCGTCGTTGACCACGCGGACCTCTTGGCCCCAATAGGGATTGTCGGGGTACAGCCAGGGCTGCAAATGGACCGCAGGCGGCACGATGCACCAGTCGCCGTCATCGAACGTCGCCGACGTGTACGCTGGCACGGTTGCGTCTCGGTCCGGCTCCCGGTGCACCCGCCACGGCCCATCCAGGCGCCACTGAGGGCGAACAGCGCTCACTCGACGATCCGCAGGTGCAGCTCTTCCAACTGGATTGGATCGATCTCGGACGGCGCGTCCGTCATGGGGTCCGTTGCACTGGCCGTCTTGGGAAAGGCAATGACCTCCTTGATGTTCGTTTCGTCGGCCAGGAGCATGACCAGGCGATCGATGCCAGGCGCGATGCCACCGTGTGGAGGCGTGCCATACTCGAATGCGGTGAGCATGTGCCCAAAGCGGTGCATTGTCTCCTCAGACGTATAGTTGAGCAGAGCAAAGACCTTTTCCTGTACGTCGCGGAGATGAATACGGATGCTACCGCTGCCCACCTCGTAGCCGTTGCAGACAATGTCATAGCAGTCGGCATGTACCGCACCTGGGTCCGTATCGAGTAGATCGATCTGCTCTGGTTTGGGCATGGTAAAAGGATGATGGACGGCATCCCAGCGCTGTGCCTCCTCATCCCACTCGAGTAGCGGAAAGTCGACCACCCAGGCAAAGGCAAGCAGATCCGGATCGGCGAGCTCCAGCTGCCCCCCCATCTCCTGGCGCAGCGCGCCGAGCGCGGCAGCCACCACCTTGGGCGTGTCGGCTACGATCGCAATCAGGTCGCCGGGGACAGCCTCAGCACGCCCGATCAGCGCTGCCAGCTCATCCTCGCCAAAGAACCTAGCGATCGACGATCGTGGTCCCTCCTCCTCTACGGCAATGGTCGCTAGGCCCTTGGCCCCATAGTTCTGGACAAAGGTCGTCAACTCGTCCACCTGTCTCCGGCTGTAACCCGCGCAGCCGGTTAGTACGATGGCCTTGACTTGCCCCCCCTCGGCAATGGTGCTGCTGAACACGCGGAACTCGGAGCCGGCGACGAGGTCACTCAGATCGACCAGCTCCATGCCGTAACGCAGGTCAGGCTTGTCGGTACCATAGCGTGCCATGGCCTCCTCGTAGGTCATGCGCGGGAAGGGTTCGTTCATCCGCTTGTGGGGTGTGACCTCGCGCACGAGCCCGATAAAGAGCGCCTCGATCAGGTCCAGGATATCGTTCTGCTCAACGAAGGACATCTCCAGGTCGAGTTGAGTGAACTCGGGCTGTCGGTCAGCGCGCAGATCCTCGTCGCGGAAACAACGCGCGATCTGGTAGTAGCGGTCGAAACCTGCCACCATGAGCAGTTGCTTGAGCTGCTGCGGCGACTGAGGCAGGGCATAGAACTGGCCGGGATGGACGCGGCTGGGCACGACATAATCGCGCGCGCCCTCTGGCGTGCTCTTGATCAGGATCGGCGTCTCGATCTCGATAAAGCCGCGCGCGTTCAAAAAGCTGCGCATGAAAGTGACCGCTTCGTGCCGGAGCTTGAGATTGCGCTGCATACGAGGGCGCCGCAGGTCGAGATAGCGATACTGAAGCCGAAGCAACTCGCTCACTTCGCTCTCGCGGTTGATGTAAAAGGGCGGCGTCTCGGCAGGATTGAGGATCTCGAGTGCCTCCACCGCGACCTCGACCTCGCCGGTTGGAATCGTAGGGTTTACCTGATCGGGCTCACGCGCGCGGACGCGCCCCTTGACCTGGACGACGTACTCGTTACGGACCTCTTGCGCCGCAGCGTGCGCAGCCTCGTGATCGGTGTCACAGACCACCTGCACGATCCCGGCCCGGTCGCGCAGGTCGATAAAGATCAGCCCACCCATATCTCGCCTTCGATGCACCCAACCCGCCAGCGTCACTCGCTGGCCCACGTGTTCGGTGCGCAGTTCACCACATTGATGTGTCCTCAGCATATCCTTCCTCTTTTTCCCCTTCCAGGTCTGGACGCGGTTCGGATCTATCGAGTGCTGCCCATACAGCTTCGTCGTCCCGCGGTCCGAGCCAGAGTTCGTTGATCTCTCGAGCGTGCAACAGGCGATCCAGCGTCGTCGCAATGAAGGTGATCCGGCGCAGCCGCAGGCTGACGATAGGACAGGCCAGCTCGCACAGCGCGCCGATCTCGACCTTGAAATAACGCTCCTGAGCGCGAGGGTGATCCGGTTCATTGGGCAACAGCTCGGCGCGTGTCGCCAGGCGATAGGCACGGATCGGGGCATAGTATACCACGCGGTGCCGCTGCTGCGGCGGAAACGCTCCCGTAAAGTAGAACGCCAGGTAATCCGCCCCTACGCGCGTCGGTGCGCGCTTGATCGGGATCCGATACCAGTATTGTGTTCGCGCGATCCCGAGGTCGCGCGGGTTGTTCATCACGGCGACCAACACGCGATCGCCGCTGCCCGGGTGCGTCTCGCGCAGGACGCGGGCGATCCGCCACCCTTCCATAGCCCTCGTCTCAGCTATACTGTGTAGCATACGCCGTCTCCGCATCCTGTCCCTTCTCACGCCGCCGCCCATCCAGCATCCCACCTGCCCAGCAACAGCTAGAGCGCGTCCAGGCGAACGCCGAGCAAAGGCACCAGCATCTCCTGTGCGCTGAGCCCCCCGTGCCTGCCCAGTAGCTGCAACTGGTACTCG
>CAZLMZ010000022.1:3884-14334 GCA_964560475.1 uncultured Anaerolineae bacterium | reverse complement strand
CATCTCCTGTGCGCTGAGCCCCCCGTGCCTGCCCAGTAGCTGCAACTGGTACTCGTCGCGCGCCAGGTAGTGGTTGCCCCTCGCCAGGCAGACCAGGTCGCCCAGCCGGTGCGGGGTCTCTTCGTAGACGGGCCCTGGCCCAAGAAGACCGCTCGCTAGGACCTCCTCGCGGCTCAACGTGACAAAGAAAGAGCAGAGCCTATCCTCCACATAGGCCCGGAGAGCGGCTAGCGTGTCGCCACGCGCGTGCAGAAACGCGGCCCGATTCTCGCCCAAGGGTGGGAGCGACAGCGCATCGCGCAGCAGCGCGTGATCGCTCAGACGAACCGCCGCACGCACCGGTGTGGCCAGGCCGCCGTGATCCGCTACCACCAGTAAGAGCGTTCCCTTGCGCTGGGCAGGCGTGAGCCGCTCCAAGAATGCGGAACGCATCATCGTCGACAGGCCCTGTAGCTCTACCGACCAGGCATCGTCGTCCGGTCCATAGTTGTGCGTGATCCCATCGATCGTATCCCAATACGCCACCAAGAGCAGCTTTTCCTGCTGGTGCTGCTCGATCACGCGCTGCAGGCCCAGCCACATGTCGCCCATACCCACGAAACCATAGACGTGATGCACGTCGCGCGTATGGATCCGCGAAAGCATCGAATCCATGTAGGCCTTGCTGAGGAACAACCGCGTCCTGATGCCGTGCCGGCTTAACTGCTTCGCCAGGCTGGGCACAGGGACAAACGTCTCTGCGTCGATTCCCCATCTCGAGAGCGCGTCGCGCTGCCGGTGGTAGATCGGCCAGAAAAACAGCGTACTGGCAGCAACCCCGAGTTCGCGCAGATACAGTTCGTATGACAGCACGCCGTGTGCAGCAGGGCTGTAGCCGCTCCACAGCGTCGTGAGCACGGCATTGGTCGTCGACGGAAAGAGGGAGGTAATGGGTACGAGGCGCCCCGCCTCGGCCAGATCGTGAAAGACCAGGCCCTCGTCCGCTGCCATCGCGGACTGCAACTGGAGATAACCTAGCGCATCGACCACGATCAGCACCACCCGCTGCAGGCCATCTGACCATCCGCTCCACAGCTCCTGCTGCAGAGGTGGACACGACGCAGGCAGCGATGCCCCAAACAAAGCCGCCAGGGTAGCCGGGACGTTCGCGATGCCCCAGCCGTCGTAGCTGGGCATGACGAACTCGCCCAAGGGGACGTACTGGCCGGGCAAAGAACGAGCGCGCAGCGCGCTCTCGATCGAGGATGCGCTCAACACTTGACTCTCTCCTTCACTCGTCAAAGGTCTATTGTACACGAGTTGTGAGAGAGAGCAAACTAGCTGGAGAGGACTGTGCTGACCTGGGCGAGGACGGTTTGCGGCTTGAAGGGCTTGCTGATGAACGGCCGCTGGGCCTCCTGCAAGAACGCCCGGCTGTCGTTACTGACCGTATCTCCGGTGGTAAAGATCATGTGTTGGGCCAGCTCTGGCTGCTGCTGGCCGATGTACTCGTAGATATCGCGCCCGCCAATGCCCGGCATCTTTAGGTCGCAGATCACCAGGTCGAAGGATTGCTTCGAGAGGATCATCAACGCTTCGTGCCCTCCGTTGACGGCGTCGACGTCAAAACCTTCTCCCTCCAGGATCCGCTGCAGGAGGAGCACGATCTCGGGCTCGTCATCGATGACGAGGACAGAGACACCGCGGTGCGGTATCGCGCCCAGACTCGGCTTTTCCTCAGGCCGAGGTTGCTCCTCGTCACTCAATGGAAGCTCGACGACGAACGTTGCCCCCCGTTCCACCTCGGTATCTAGCCAGATCCGCCCCTCGTGCTCCTGCACGATGCCCAGACAGATCGAGAGGCCAAGTCCCGTGCCTTCACCGACGTCCTTGGTGGTGAAAAAGGGATCAAAAACCCGGCTTGCGATCTCGGGAGGAACACCCGGCCCGTCGTCGGCAAAGTAGATCCGTGCCCGCTGACCACCGGCGCGTTCCGTGCGGATGGTCAGTGTCCCACGACCGTAAGCCTTGTGCATCGCCTGGTAGGCATTCGTGACCAAGTTGAGAAAAACTTGCTGCAGTTGGTAACGGTCGCCCAAAACGATCATCGGTTCGGGTGAGATCTCGCGCACGAGGCTGATGTTATCGACCTGAAGCTGGTATGCCAATAGGTCGATCGCCTTGTCCAGCACCTGCCCGAGCTCGATCGAGCGCTTCTCGCTGCTTTGCTGTCGCGCAAAGGCCAGCAGGTTCTGCACAATGCGTGCACTACGCTGTGCCTCGCGGTTGATGCGCTCCAGGTCCTCGCACATCTCCTGGTCCTGGCAGGTCTCGAGCAGCAACTGCGAGTAGCCGACGACAGCGGTAAGCGGGTTATTGAGCTCGTGCGCGACGCCAGCGACGAGCTCACCGATCGCCGAGAGCTTTTCCGCCTGAAGAAGCTGGCCCTGCGTGCGCTCCAGCTCGGCCATCTGCGTCTTGATGCTTTCAAAGAGAAAGGCGTTCTCGATGGCGATGGTTGCCTGTGGGGCAAGCGATTCGAGGAGCTGCAGGTCGTGAGGTGTGAACCGCCCGTGTCTTGGGTTCATGACCTCGATCGCGCCGATCACCTTGTCTCTGCTCACCAAGGGCACACAGAGGATCGACTGCGTACTCATGCCGGTCTGCTGATCGATCTGCTCGTAGAACCGCGCGTCAGAACGCGCGTCCTGCGCAAACACCGACTCGCCATGCTCGATCGCCCACCCGACGATGCCGTGGCCCATCGGTATGGCGGTACCGATCAGATCGTCCGCCAGCGGGCTGGCCACGGCCGCGAAAGACAGGCAGCTATGTACCTCATCGACCAGGACAACCGAGCCGTCCTCCGCATTGAGCGCCTGGATCACCTCGCGCATCACGCGCGTCAGGACCTCTTGTGGTTCGAGCGTCGAGGTCAACACCCTTCCCGCGCGGTTGAGGAGCTTTTGTGCGCGCACCTCGCGCTGCGCAGACTCGACCCAGCGGCACTTTTCGACCGCCGTCGCTAGAACGTCCGTCAGCAAGCTCAGGGAGCGCTGCGTATCCTGATCGGGTCCATCGATCTGGAGGCCCAACGTGCCGATTACTCCCGAAGTGGTGCGCAGCGGGTAGCAGGCCAGCCCCATCACGCGCCCATCAGGAGCAAGCTGCGCTGCCATTGCTTCGAGCTCCGCGTCGGCATATCCTCTGCTGGCAACGAGACGCGGTTCGTTCGTCTGTTCATCGATGAGCGCAATGTACGCGCGCTTGTATGGACACAGGCGCGACAGCTTGTTTAGTGCCGTATCCAGCACCTCGCTCAACTGTGAGGCACGGTTGAGCGCATGACTGACCGAGGCCAGTATCTCCAGCTCACTGTTCCGCCGTCGTAGTGACTCTTGATCTGCCGCTATCCGAGATGCAAGTTCGTCAATCGCCGCGAGAGGCCTCTTGACTTGCACCACATCCCGGCCCGCCTCGTGCTGTCGAAACGAGAGGCGGCGCAGGCGCCCAATCAATGCCTGCAACGTGGCGGTGAAGGCCAGGGTAACCAGACCAGCCACCACTCCGCTGGTGAGCAGAACGGTCACAGCCAAGAGTATCCGAACGCCCACAGACTCGGCTTCCGTGACGCGACCGAGCAGCCATGCGGCCGGGGTAAGAACCAGCACACAGATTACGCCCACCAACAGCGTCAACTGCCAGATACGGCGAAGGAACAGGCTGGACATACAAGCGCTCCGTCATTGTCCTTATCTGTTTTGATTATACCATAGAACCGGCAAGGTCGGAAGCATGCCCCTTCGACACGAAACCCTTGACAGAAGCGTGGAAAAGGCCGATAATACCCTTGTCCTCAGCTAGGCGTTCGGGTTCCGTGTCTCCTAGGGCACAATGCCCAGGTGCTGGAGGTGCCCGCTTTGCCCACTGGTCCCGACATGATGCACCATACCTTGCGCATAATCCAGTTCCGCGGAGGCACGCACCATGGCAATGAACACCGTGACCGAAAACAAGGTAAGCTGGATCAATATCGAGAACCCTACGCCCGAAGACATTGCGCATCTGCGCCGCTATTATCCATTTCATCCCCTGGATCTAGAAGACTGCCTGAGCGACATCGAGCGCCCCAAGGTAGACGAATACGAGGATTATCTCTTTATCGTGATGCATTTCCCGGTCTATGATCCAGACAAGCGGATCAGCCGGATCTCGGAGCTCGACGTGTTCATCGGCAGCGGGTACCTGATCACGGTACATCATGGCGAGCTCAAGCCGCTGATCGACCTCTTTCGCGAGTGCCAGCGCGACGAGCGTGCCCGGATCCGCCACATGAGCAAGGGCGCAGGCCAACTGCTATATGGCATCCTCGACCGCACGGTCGACTATATCATGCGCATATTGGGCCGCGTGGGAGAACGAATCGGCGAGGTGGAGGACCGGATCTTTACCGAGGATATGCGCTATATCGTAGAAGCGATCTCAAGCATTCGCCGCGACGTAATCGCCCTGCGGCGCATCATCAAACCCCAGATCGCCGTGATCTCGAACCTGGAGCGCAAAGACCGTCCCTTTATCCGCGAGGGTATGGAAGTCTACTTTGGCGACATCTTGGACGGCTTTTCACGTGCGTGGGATGAACTCGAAGATCATCGCGAGGTCATCGAGAGCCTGAGTGCGACCAGCGAATCGATTACCTCCTATCGCATCAACGAGACTATACGCGCGCTGACCGTGATCTCGGTCCTTATGCTGCCGCTGTCCGTGGTCGCTGGCATCTATGGGATGAACGTCCTGCTTCCCTTTGCCGAAGGAGGACAGAACCCCTACACGCTCTATGGTATTCTAGGCGTTATGGCAGCAATGGTGGTTGGCTTGCTGCTCCTTTTCCGCTGGAGGAAGTGGATCTAGGGGCGGAAGCATGCATCGCCGGCCCAGCACAGGCAGGGCCACGCGTGGATAGCTCCAGTACCGAGACACACGGCGCACTTATGTGGCCGTGTGTCTTTCGTAGACAGAACCGTGCGCTATGACTCGACTTTGATCTTTGTTGCCTTGTGCGTCGTTCCTTTCTGGTCCATCTTTTCAATTGCCGAGTCAAACAGACTCCGGAATGCCAACAAGAATTCCTTGCGCGATGCTCTCATATGCTCGCCAAACGCCTCAGGCATCAGATCCACGCGCGGCACCTGTACTTTGCTCTTGATGCCCTCGACCCCTTCGGCCAACCAATCACCTACCCGAAACTCCTCGGACATATCGGCCTCCTCTCGACCTTGTTACGAACGCGCTGCACCCAGTATACCACAACCCTGGGTGCACATCAAGAGGCACGAAACACGAGCGGATTGACAAAACGTGTTACCCCTGTTACACTTGCTCCTCGTGCCGTTCGATTCCCTTTCGCCAGACTAGGAGCAGGCTATGCATCGACTGAAACCGATCCGCCATCTAATCGTCGACATGGATGGAGTCCTCTACCTTGGCGATAGCCCCCTCCCCGGCCTGGAAGCCTTCTTTGCCTTCCTCCACGAGCATGAGATTCGCTTCCAGCTCGTGACCAACAACTCGACGCTTACGCCGCATATGTATGCGGACAAGATGGCGCGTATGGGCGTGACCGTTCACGATGGTGACATCTTGACTTCCTCCATTGCCACCGCCGATTATGTGGCTGGGCGCTACCCGCACGGCTCGCATGTCTATGCGATCGGGGAAGAGGGATTGATGGATGCCCTGCAGGGGGCCGGCTTGATCCTGAGCCGGATCGACCCGGTGGCAGTCGTGGTCGGTTTCGATCGTGATATCACATATGCCAAGCTGCGACAGGCAACGCTCTTGATCCGGGCGGGCATACCTTTCATCGCGACCAACCCCGACGTGACGCTGCCCATGCCAGAGGGTCAGGTCCCAGGCACGGGCACGATCGTCGCGGCGGTCTCTGCAGCGAGCAATCAGCAGCCGCTGGTGGTCGGCAAGCCCGAGCCACTGCTCATGGAACTAGCAATGGAACGTATGGGCGCGGCGCCAGAGACGACTGCCGCGATCGGGGACCGCCCAGAGACGGATATCTTGTCCGCGCAGCGCGCCGGCATTCTCTCCATCCTGACCCTGTCCGGAGCCACGGACCGGGCGCGCCTGGACACGTTCGACATCGAGCCGGACATTGTCCTCGCCGATATCCAGGAACTGGTCGCACGATGGCAGGAGGTCCTCGGCGGATGATCGGTGAGCCTGGCGGGCAGATGGACATCCTGCAGTTCAGCTTTGCCGAGCTGCAGGCCCAGATGGCGATGTGGGGAGAGCCTCGTTTCCGGGCACAGCAGATCTGGCAGTGGATCTACCAGCACCTCGTCGGAACCTTCGACGATATGACCAATCTGCCCCTCAAGCTGCGCGAGCGGCTGGCACGTCACTATCGGCTCACGCCCCTCACCCCGCTCGATGAGCAGGTTTCAGCGGACGGCCTGACGCACAAGGTGCTGTTCTCACTCCCTGACGGGGAGACGATCGAGAGCGTATTGATGGCCTACGAGCGGCGGCAGACCGTGTGCGTCTCGTCGCAGGTCGGATGCCCAATCGGCTGTCCATTCTGTGCTACTGGCCAGTGTGGGCTGACGCGGGATCTCACTACTGCCGAAATCGTGGCACAGCCGCTCTACTTTGGGCAGCAGTTGCGAGACCGCGACATGTCCGTTACGAACGTGGTGCTCATGGGGATGGGCGAACCCTTTCTCAATTACGATGCCGTGTGGGCGGCGATCGAGCGCTGGAACGACCATACGGGGCTCGACCTCGGCGCCCGCCGGATGACGATCTCCACGGCCGGACATGTTCCTGGGATCCGCCGGATGGCACAGGAGCCCCTGCAGGTCGGGCTGGCCATCTCCTTGCACGCAGCCGACGATACGCTGCGCGACGAGCTCGTGCCCCTCAATCGCGCCTACCCGCTTGCCGAATTGCTGGACGCCTGCCGGGAATATGTATCCACGACCCGGCGCCGGATCACGATCGAGTATGCGTTGATCGACCAGGTTAACGATTCGATCGAGCAAGCAGTGCAGTTGGCCGATCTGCTCGAAGGCCTGCTGTGTCACATCAATCTGATCCCACTCAACCCAACGGAGGAAAGCGAATACCGCCCCTCGCCGCCGGTCCGCGTGACCCACTTTCAGGTCACGCTCCTCGAACGCCAGATCCCGGCCACGATCCGGCTGGGCAGGGGGATCGAGATCCAGGCCGGCTGTGGGCAGCTACGGCGGCGGTACAGCGGGCAGTAGAGATGGTAGCCTGTCCCGGCCCACCACGTTGGTGAGCGATTGGCCAGGAACCGCGTGCCCTCGGGCAATGGATGCTTGATTTTTTCGTGAAAGCAGTGTATGATTACAAAAGTAGGAAACAAGATGGACATCAAGATCGCGGCATCAATCTTGTCTGCTGATTTCCGCAGGCTGGGCCAGCAGGTCGCCGCTGCGGAAGCCGGAGGAGCAGATTACATTCACTGCGATGTGATGGATGGGCATTTCGTGCCCAACATCACCATCGGGCCGCTGCTCGTAGAAGCTGTGCGCCGTTCGACGTCCTTGCCGTTGGACGTACACCTGATGATCGAGCATCCCGAGCAGTTCATTCCTTCTTTTGCGGAAGCGGGGGCGAGTAACCTGACGGTTCACTCTGAGACCTGCCCGCATCTGCATCGCACGGTGCAGCAGATCCGAGAGCTCGATGTTGGCGCGAGTGTGACCATCAACCCGGCTACACCGCTGACCGCCCTGGACGAGATTCTACCGTACGTGGATATGGTGCTGCTGATGACCGTTAACCCCGGCTTTGGTGGGCAGGCGTTCATCGAAACCATGTGCCGCAAGATCGAACGCCTGCACGAGACGATCCAGCGGCGGGGATTGCGCGTCGACATCGAGGTAGACGGAGGCATACACGTGGACACGGCACCGTATGTCGTCCGGGCGGGAGCGAACGTCCTGGTCTCGGGATCTGGGATCTTTGCGCACGGCGATGGATATGCATCCGCAGAGCAGATCGCAGACGCCATACACGCACTACGCCAGGCAGCGGGGGAAGGAAAAGAAGCCAGGCTCGCGTAAACTCGAGACCTGGCCTCTAGAGCAAGAGCAGAGTGCGGATTAGCTCTTGTTTAGGGTGCGCAGACACCTGGTGCACACATATGCCTGACGCGTGCGTCCTTGCTCGGTGATTCGCACCTTCTGCACGTTCGGGCTCCAGCGCCGCTTTGTCTTGTGAAGCGAATGGGGGACGTTGTGCCCGTACATGGGGCCTTTCCCACAAATCTCGCACTTGGCCATAGCTAACCTATCCTTTCGCCCAACACCCATATTCCGATCGCGGGTGAGAGAATCACACAAACTGTGCGGAACGATGACATCGTCCCGCACACAGCACATATGATAGCACAACACGCGGGATTACGCAAGCGAGGAAACGCAATGACGGATGAGCGCGTCTCAGGACACATTGAGGTCTCACCGGCAGCGGTGGCGACGATAGCCAACCACGCCGTGCTCAACTCTTACGGTGTCGTGGGCATGTCGTCCAGAAACCTGGTGAACGGATTGGCCCAGGTATTGCGTCCAGACAGCAAGCGCGGCGTTGATGTGCGCATCGACGGCGACCAGATCGTGATCGACCTGTATGTCGTGATCGAGTACGGCGTGCGCATCGCCACCGTTGCCAGGAACGTCATGAGCAGCGTCAAGTTCAGCGTCGAAAAGGCCATGGGAGTACCCATCACCGCGGTAAACGTACACGTGCAGGGACTGCACGTGAGTGCAAAGTGGAGTCGATCTAGCTGACCTTCCGGGGAGCAAGGCAATTTGGGCAGTCAGTCACGAACAGAGGAACGCTTCTGTGCGCCACTCGATCCAGACAAGCCGCTCTTGGCCTGCGATGGTCAAGGCCTCAAATGGCTGCTCAACGCCGGCCTGGCCTGGTTGGAGCAGCACCGAACCGTGGTCAACAGCCTGAACGTCTTCCCTGTTCCTGATGGAGACACCGGCACCAATATGTTCCTCACCTTGCAAGCAGCGTGCGAGGAGATTGGTCCTTCGCCGGAAACGCGAGTCGGGGTCGTGGCCCAGCAGGCGTCTCGTGGCGCACTGATGGGAGCTCGTGGAAACTCGGGTGTGATTTTTTCGCAGATCTTGCGCGGCTTTGCGCAGAGCTTGAAGGATAAGGAAGACTTTAGCGCGGTCGAGTTCGCTTTGGCCCTGCAGCGTGGTTCCGCCGTTGCCTACCAGGCCGTGATCAAGCCGGTTGAAGGCACGATCCTGACCGTCATTCGCGAGTCGAGCGAGGCTGCGGTCGATGCTGCCCCCCAGTTAAGCGACCTTCGTGAGTTATTCGAGTACCTGGTGCATGCCGCTCGTGATTCTGTAGCCAGGACGCCTCAACTGCTGCCTGTCTTGCGCGAGGCGGGCGTCGTCGACGCAGGGGGACAAGGCCTCTTTGTTATTCTTGAAGGAATGACCAAGTGTCTGTATGGGGAAGAGATGAAGCTTAATGGAGAGCTGTCCCAGCTAATGAGCCTGCAGCCTTCGGCGCCGGAAGCAGGCTATGGATACGATGTGCAATACATTCTCGAGGGAGAGAACCTGGATGTCGCGCAGATCCGTGCTGACATCTCGGCCATGGGCGATTGCCCCCTGGTGGTAGGCGACGGTACAGCGGTCAAGGTGCACGTTCACACCTCCAACCCGGGCGATCCACTGAACTATGGCACACAGCGCGGATCGCTGAGCCGGGTCATTGTCGAGAACATGCAGGAGCAGTATCAGGACTTTATTATGGGCCAGGCCTCTCCAGTCCAGCCGGAGCAGACCGCAGAGGAGCTGTCGACCGCGATCGTGGTCGTGTCGCCAGGGCCCGGACTCGACAACCTGTTCGAGAGCCTCGGCGCACACGTGATTGTCTCGGGCGGCCAGACCATGAACCCCAGTGTCGAGCGGTTGCTAGAGGCGATGAACGACGCTCCCGCACCTGACGTGATCGTCCTACCCAACAACTCGAACATCATTCTCGCTGCACAACAAGCCCAGGCCCTATCGAGCAAGCGCGTGCGCGTGATTCCAAGCAAGACTGTGCCCCAGGGCGTGAATGCGCTGCTTGCCTTTAGCTACAATGCTGATCTGGATAGCAACGCGCGCGCGATGGAGCGCAGCATTGGCGAGGTACGCACCGCCGAGATCACTACCGCTGTACGCGGCGTCAGCGTGAATGGATTGGACGTGCAGGAGGATCAGGTCATTGGCCTGATCGACGGCGATCTCAGAGTCGCGGGTGAGGATATGGACGCCGTGATCGATCAGGTGTTAGCGCAATTGTGCACCGACGACACCGAGCTCATTACCCTCTACTATGGAGGAGAAGCCACGGCAGAGAGCACACAGGCACTGGCAGACCGGCTCTCGTCGCGCTACCCGGATATCGAAGTCGA
>CAZLMZ010000022.1:2206-3784 GCA_964560475.1 uncultured Anaerolineae bacterium | reverse complement strand
GATCAAGAGACCGCACTCATTATCGAGGAACTTCACCAGGCATTTCCCAAGATCGAGATCCCGATCCTCAGCTACGGCCCAGTGCTGGCATCGTACATCGGGCTAGATACGCTCGGCGTTATCGTCCACGAGAGCTATGACCTCTGATTCTCTAAGGAGCCTATGACTGCATCGCTGGAAACACTGCGCAAAATGATCGACCTTGAGGTTGAGGGCCATTACGAGAACAAGGCTGTGATCGGTGGCCTGGATGGCGTACTCAACTGGTGGCCAGAACAGGCACGGCAGCAGTGCTCCTTCCCTCAGCAGCGCTCCCTGATCGAGGAGATCGTGGATCTGATCCGAGGCTACCGTGCACTGGATCGTGACGGGCGCATTCGTACACTTGCACAGATCAAGGACAGGCTGGCCGCTATCGCCACCGCCACGTCGAACGCACCACCCCGTGTTGCAGAAGCAGCGTCAAGCAAGAAGATAATGCCCGAGAAAGAGGTGCTACCCGACAAAGAGGCACCAACTGAAGCAATTGGCGCCACCAAGACAGAGGCCCGCCCCGAACCAGGGGAACCTGTCGATGTGACAAGTACTGACGACGCCAGGTCTGAGCCAGAGACTCAAAGCAAGGTCGCCGATCGTGGCTCCGGAGATGCGCCTGCCAGGGCGAAGCGAACGCGCACCACTAGCTACGCTCGCCAGGGGCTCGACTCTCCGGTGACAGCGATCTCGGGCATCGGCCCGACCCAGTTCAAGCGCTTGCGGCGCCTCGGCGTAGAGACCATTGGCGACCTGTTGTTCCTCTTTCCGCGACGGTACGATGACTATTCGCAGCTCAAGCCGATCGGCAAGCTCGAGTATGGAGAGCAGGTCACCATTATCGGCACGATCCGTGACACGCGGGTGAAGCGACGCTCGGCTGGCGCGACGATCGTGAACACGATCGTCGCCGACGCGTCGGGATCCATTCAGGCTACCTGGTTCAACCAACCCTACCTGGCCAATCGCCTCAAGCGTGGCCGGCAGATCGTGCTAAGCGGCCAGGTCGACGAGTACCTGGGGCGCCTGGTCATGTCGAGCCCGACGTGGGAACCGCTCGAGGCGGAGCTCTTGCATACGGGCCGCGTGGTACCGGTCTATCCACTGACCAGCGGCATCAAGCCTCGTTGGCTGCGCCGCATTATGAAGCGCACCGTCGATTACTGGACCAAGCGCTTGCCAGATCATCTGCCGACGCCGATTCGGGAACGAAATGATCTGATGGCGCTGGAACAGGCCGTGTACCAGATCCACTTTCCTGATGATACAGACAGCCTGGTCCGTGCACGCCGGCGCCTTGCCTTTGACGAGTTCTTTGTTTTGCAGATCGGGGTGCTCCGGCAGCGGCAGGAATGGCGCGAGCAGGCGGGCATCTCTGTGCCGGTAGATCGCAAGGAACTGGAAACCTTTCTCGACGCGCTGCCCTATCGACTGACCGGCGCACAAGAGCGCGCCCTGGAAGAGATCCTGGCAGACATTGCCGGGCCGCACCCAATGAGTCGCTTGCTGCAAGGCGACGTCGGCTCTGGCAAGACTGCAGTCGCC
>CAZLMZ010000022.1:0-2106 GCA_964560475.1 uncultured Anaerolineae bacterium | reverse complement strand
GTACGCCAGCGCGGGCTGCTGCGCGGCAAAGGCTACAACCCCCACATGCTGGTGATGAGCGCGACCCCCATCCCGCGGACGCTGGCCCTGACCGCATATGGCGATCTCGACCTCTCGCTGATCGACGAGATGCCCCCGGGCAGGCAGCCGATCAGGACAAAGTGGTTTGCGCCCGGCGAGCGTGAACGCGCGTACCGTTTCGTTCGATCGCAGGTGCAAAAGGGCCGTCAGGCGTACGTGATCTGTCCCTTGGTCGAAGAGTCGGACAAGGTAGAAGCCAAGGCGGCTACGGCTGAGCACGAACGCCTGCAGAAGAGCATCTTTCCCGACCTACGCGTCGGTCTGCTCCACGGCCGGCTCAAGAACGCCGAGAAGGAAAAAGTGATGCGCGCCTTTGGCGGCGGCGAGATCGACATCCTGGTCTCCACCTCGGTAGTCGAAGTAGGCATCGACGTTCCCAATGCGACCGTCATGCTGATCGAGGGCGCCAACCGTTTCGGGCTCGCCCAGTTGCACCAGTTTCGCGGGCGCGTTGGGCGGGGCGAGCACGAGTCGTTCTGTATCCTCCTCGCTGACACAACGACCGAGGTGAGTGAAGAGCGCCTGCGCGCTATCGAGGAAACGCAGGATGGCTTCAAGCTGGCAGAGCGGGACCTGGAGATGCGTGGCCCGGGCGACTTTTTCGGGACGCGGCAGAGCGGTCTGCCCGAACTCAAACTGGCATCTCTCGGCAATACGCCGTTGCTCGAACTGGCGCGCAGCGAGGCCAAGACTATCTTTGCCCAAGACCCAGCACTCGAGCACCCCGACCACCGTCTCCTGGCGCGACGCGTCGAGGAGTTCTGGCAAGGCGAAGGAGAACTGAGCTAGGCCCAGATTTTATGACTATAGCCATCTATCCGGGTAGTTTCGACCCTGTACACAATGGGCACATCGACATTGCACTGCGCGCTGCTGTGATCTTTGAGAAGTTGATCGTCGCCGTCTACGCACGGCCATACAAGGACGTGCTCTTTACCGTCACCGAGCGTGCTGAAATGTTTCGTGAAGCCTTACAGGATACATCCAACATCGAGGTCTGTGAATACGACTGCCTAACCGTCGATCTCGCCAAGCAGTTGGATGCACAGGCCATCGTGCGTGGCATGCGCATGTCCTCTGACTTTGATCTAGAGTATCAGATGGCCTTGACCAACAAGGCGCTGGACACCGGGATCGAGACCGTATGCCTGTTCACGAACCTGAATCGTGCGTTTCTGAGTTCGAGTACGGTCAAACAGGTCGCTATCGCTGGAGGAGACGTCTCTGGGATGGTGCCCGAGCACGTTCGACAAGCGCTAGCGTGCAAATTTCCCCGACATGATAAATCTACGGGGCACGAGGGGAGGTGATTGCCATCGAGATCAACTTGCTTCTAGACCGTTTGGAGGCCTTGCTCGTCGAAAGCCGCCAGTTTATGCTCAGTTCGAATGTGCTGGTGGATCGGGACCGCTGCTTCGACATCATCAACCAGATGCGTGTCTCGATACCCGAAGAGATAAAGAAATCCAAACGAATCTATCAGGAACGCGACCGCATCATCGCGCATGCCAACGAGGAAGCGGAGCGCATCATTGCCCTGGCCCGTGAGCAAGCAGTGGAGATGACGGACGAGCACGGGCTCACCAGGCAGGCGCAGGGCAAGGCACAGGTGATGATCGAGCGGGCACAGCGCGAGGCAGAAGAGGTCAAGGCGGGGGCCGACGAGTATGCCCTCTCTGTCCTCCGCCAGCTAGAGGAGCAGCTCATCAAGAACCTGGGGACCGTGCAGAACGGCATCCTCGCACTCGACCATGGCAAGCTAGCCGAGGAAGTGGCTGAAGAGTAAGTAGGCGGGCTGGCACACGCGGTATGCGCCAGCATTGCGCTTCTCGTACAGCACGCTCGGCCGTCGAGATACGGCCGCACGAGCGACGGCGCGTTACCATGCTGCCTTTGCGAGTTTGCCTCCCACTGCTTTCCGTGGGGGCCGGCACGTCGCGTCCACCGATCTACATCTTGTGCCTACGCAAGCGGTTCACGTGGCACAGAGGTGGCGCGGCACGCATGCGGGCGCGGCCCCCCTGC
>CAZLMZ010000021.1:7787-23650 GCA_964560475.1 uncultured Anaerolineae bacterium | reverse complement strand
CGTACATATCTTGAGCGTATTATAGCAGTTTCAGAGACGTTTGTCCATGCAAAAACCCGAGCCAGGACAGGTCGCGCAGCTCACCCGGAGCAAGAGCTGGCTCCGGATGGTATCTCGCTGGCGATCTGATGTGGTCGGGCGCTAGCCACCCGCGATAGCGGGCAGAAACAGGATCTCGCTGTCCTCTGTCACCGGTTCGTGCAGCCCACGTGCGATGCGGCCATCCACGTGGGCCGACACGGCAGGGTCGAGCTTGCCATCCCGGCACAGCCTGTCCCTGACGCCGGGATGGCGGCCCTCCAGCGCATCGATCAGGGCGCCGACGGTCTTTCCCTCTACAGCGATCACGTCCCGTCCCTCGGTCAAGTCGCGCATGAGCGGAGGGATCCATACTCTGGCCATCGCTGCTAGATCGCGCCCGTGGCGCTCAGGATGCGGGCCGGGGTCATGGGCAGCTCGTGCACGCGCACCCCAGTGGCCCGGTAGATGGCGGCGGCGATGGCGGCTGGCGGCGGGACGATCGGCGTCTCGCCGACGCCGCGTACGCCAAAGGGGTGCTTGGGATAGGGATCTTCGACGATGACCGCTTCGATCGGCGGCACGTCCAATGCGGTGGGCTGCTTGTAGTCGAGCAGAGAAGGGTTCTGCAGGAAGCCATTCACATCGTATGCATACCCCTCGTACAGGGCCCAGCCGATGCCTTGCGCCGTCCCGCCCTGGATCTGTCCCTCGACCGCCGCGGGGTGGATCGCCCTGCCCACGTCCTGTACCGCCGTGTAGCGCAGGACCGTGACCTTGCCCGTCTCGGGGTCGACGTGTACGTCGGCGATATGCGCCCCAAAGCTGCCGCCCCACTCCTGAACGTTCACGTTGCCGACGCCAGTGACCGGCCCTCCCGTCTCTGGTAGCTGTGCGGCGAGTTCACGGAAGCTCATTTGCTCCATCGTGCCAGCGCGCTTGACAAAGACCCCATCCTCAAAGGCTACCCGGTCTACTGGCACGGCCCACAGCAGGGCGGCACGTTCGCGCAGTTGGTCGATCACGTCGTGTGCGGCCTTGACCACGGCGACGCCGGTGGCCATGGTCGTGCGGCTGCCGGCGCTGACCTCGGCGAAACCGATCGTGGCGGTGTCTCCCACGGTCGGCCTGACCTGATCTAAGGTCAGGCCGAGGACTTCGGCAGCCTGCATCGCCAGGCTGGTTCGCGTTCCGGTGACGTCGACCGACCCAACGGTCAGGCTGACTGTGCCATCACCATTGACGCTGATCGTACTACTCGATTCGGCACCCCAGTTTCCCCAGAAGGCAAAGGCGACGCCGCGCCCGCAGCAGTCTCCTGGCAGGGGGTCACGGTAATGGGGATGTGCCTGTGCGGCCCGGAGCACCTCGATGCCGTGGATCTCGGCGTGGCGCCCACCGCTGATGCGGCGCGTACCCTCCTGGGCGCAGTTCAGCAGACGGAACTCGATCGGATCCATGTCGAGTTCGCACGCGAGTTCGTCGATCACTGACTCTCCTGCAAAAGAGGCGGGCGTTGCACCGGGCGCACGATAGGAACCGATCCGGGGCTTGTTTACCAGGACGTCATAGCCGTCGATTTGCCCGTTCGAGATCGCGTACGGGCCAAAGATCGTCCCGCCGCCAGAGCCGACAGGCGAGCCTGGATAGGCGCCTGCCTCGTACCACAGCGTGGCCTGTGCGGCAGTGATCTTGCCCTCGCGGGTCGCGCCGATCTTGACCTGGATCACGGTGCCGGATGTCGGTCCCGTGGCGAGCAGTACCTCGGCGCGCGTCATGACCATCTTGACCGGCCTGCCGCTCTTCTGCGAAAGCAGGGCGGCGAGCACATCGAGGTAACTGACGTTCTTGCCGCCGAATGCGCCGCCGACCTCGGTAGGGATGACGCGGATCTTGGACATGGGATAACGCAGCAGTTCAGCCACGTGATCGCGCACTGCAAAGGATCCCTGGGTGGTGGTGTAGATGGTCAACCTGCCATCTGCACCCCACACGGCAACCGCAGCGTGGGGCTCGATATATCCCTGGTGGACGGTGGCCGTGCGGAACGTCCGCTCCACGGTGACGTCAGCTTGCGCAAAGCCCTGCGCAGGATCTCCATGTAGGTGCTGAAAGTGGCTGGCCACGTTGCTTGGCCTGTCACTCGTACCGGCGAGCGATCTCGTGCGCAAGCCGGGGTGCAGGATGGGGGCGTCGTCTCGCGCAGCTTCCAGCACGTCGAGGACGGGCGGCAGCACCTCGTACTCGACGTCGATCAGCTCGAGTGCCTGCTCGGCGATGTGCGGCGTGCGTGCTGCGACTGCAGCCACGGCGTGCCCCACGTACAACACCTTTTCACGGGCGAGCGTGTTGTCACAGAGGTAACGTAGGTCGGCTGATCCCTCGCCTAACTGCACGATGCGATCCTCCGCTTCCTGCAGATCTGCGGCGGTTACCACAGCATAGACGCCGGGCAAGTCCGCCGCGCGATGAGTATCTATAGTGTGGATGCGGGCGTGCGCGTAGGGGCTGCGCAGAACCTTGCCGTGCAGCATTCGGGGTAGCTGAATGTCGGGGCCAAAGAGGGCGCGCCCGGTGGCCTTGTCTGCGGCATCGTAGCGAGCCGGGCGGGTGCCGATGACGCTGAACTGAGTGGTCGGCGTCGCCTCCTCGCTCATCTCGCCTGCTCCTGGCGCTCCTCGGCAAGCGCCTTAGCGGCGGCCCGGACGGCACGCACGATCTTGTCATAGCCCGTACAACGGCAGAGGTTGCCTGCCAGCCACGCCCGGATCTGCTCTGCCGATGGCTGCGGCTCTCGATCGAGCAGTGCCTTGCTGGCCATGAGGATGCCAGGGGTGCAGTAGCCACACTGGATGGCATCGGCGTCGATGAACGCCTGCTGGATCGGGTGCAGGCCGCGCCAACTGGCCAGGCCCTCGACGGTGGTTACCCGCTGCCCGTCGATCTCGACGCCCAGGACGAGGCACGAGTTGACCAGCCTGTCGTTCAGCAGGACGCTGCACGCGCCACAATTGCCGTCGTTGCAGCCTTCCTTCGTGCCGGTCAGGCCAAGGATATCCCGCAAGCACTCGAGCAGGCTCTGATGCGGCTGGCACAGGAACTCGACCCGTTCGCCGTTCACCGTGGCCTTGACGTGGCTGCGCTGCACCTGTATTCCCTCGACGTATGTTCTCTCAGCCATCGCCCTCTCCTCTTGCGCGCGCGACAGCACCACGCAGCGCACGGTTGGCCAGTACGCCGACCAGGTGGCGTCGCTGTGCGATGCTGCCTCTCACGTCATCGATCGGGCAGGCCGCCTCTTGCGCTCGCCGGGCTGCATCTGCATAGGCATCTTCACCTGGCTCGCGCCCGATGAGTGCAGCGGCGGCATCGTCGGCCGGAAGAGGGGTAGGGGCCACTGCGCCTAGCGCGATGCGCGCGTCGCTGATCCGCCCGTTTCGCAGGACAACCCATACACCGACCCCGACGACGGCGATATCCATTTCGTGGCGAGGAATGAACCGCAGGTAGTGTGCCCCGCTGTTGGGCGCGGGCGGCGGCAGGTGAATCGAGACCAGTATCTCTCCACGCCGGAGCACCGTCTGTCTTGGGGCAGTGCAGAACGCACGGACCGGAACCGTCCGCGTTCCTGTCGGGCCGGCGATGGTGCACGCAGCATCGAGCACAATCAACGCCGGGATCGCGTCGCCGCTCGGTGCGGCGTTGCACAGGTTACCGCCGACGGTGGCCCGTTGCTGGATCGCCGTCCCACCGATGATTGAGACTGCATCTACCAGGCCGGGGTAGTGGCTCGCGACCTGCAGGTGTTCGCAGACGCGGGCACAGGGGACTGCGGCACCCACGGTCAGACCCGTCGCCGGATCGAAGGCGAGGGTGTTCAGTTCAGGGATCCGCTTGACGTCGACGAGCAGGTCGACGTCGAACATGCGTTGGCGCAGTTGAACCAGGAGATCGGTCCCACCTGCGAGTGGGCGCGCCCGCCCATTCGCCTCGGCGACGAGCGTGACCGCCTCGCCGACCGAAGTAGGCGCCCGGTAGTCAAATGGCCTCATAGGGGCTCTCCTTGTGCGACCAAGCGTGGCGCTTTTCGACAACCGCGGCACGGATAAAACCAACGATCTCGTCGAGCGGCGTACCCGGGCCAAAGACGGCGTCTATGCCCATCTCGCGCAGCGCTGTCACATCGCCCCTAGGGATAATGCCACCGCCGACCACGATCACGTCCTCCAGACCCCGTTCGCGCAGGAGCGCAAGGATCTTGGGAAAGAGCGTCATGTGTGCGCCAGACAAGATGCTGAGCCCGACGACGTCGACATCCTGCTGCAAGGCAGCCTCGGCGATCATCTCGGGCGTCTGCCGCAGGCCAGTATAGGTTACCTCCATACCAGCATCGCATAGCGCACGAGCAACGACCTTGGCTCCGCGATCGTGCCCGTCGAGGCCAGGTTTGGCGATCAGAACGTGGATAGGATCCATGCTATGGCTCCTTGGTTGGGCAATTCGTTACCTTGTAGATGCGCCGCACCTGCTCCCGGCCGTTGCTTGCGGTGCAGAAAGGATGCAACTCGGCGGAGTGCACGACGATCCTGTTACGGCACTAGGCCAGGACGATACTCGCCGAAAACGTCTCGCAGCGCGTCACAGATCTCGCCCAGTGTTGCTTGTGCCTCGACGCAGTCCAGGACGAGCGGCATCGTGTTGGCGTCGCCTGCTGCGCCCTCACGGAGCGCGTCCAGCGTCTCGTGCACGTGCTCTGCGTCGCGCTCCTGGCGCAGTTGCTTCAGTCTCTCTATTTGCGCTCTACCCACGGCCGGGTCGACGCGCAGAACCTCCGGCGGGTGTTCCTCCTCCGTCGCAAATGCATTTACGCCGATGATGACCTGCTCGCCGTGCTCTATCGCTCGCTGGTAGGCATAGGCGCTGTTCTGGATCTCTTGCTGGGCGAAACCGCTCTCGATCGCGGCCTGCATTCCTCCCAGTTCCTCGATCTGGCGCAGGTAGGTACGCACGTGCTCTTCGATCTCGTCCGTCATGTGCTCGATGTAGTAGCTGCCGGCGAGCGGATCGACGGTATCGGCTGCGCCGCTCTCGTATCCTAGGATCTGCTGTGTACGCAGTGCGATCTGGACGGCTTGCGCAGTCGGGAGGCCGAGTGCCTCGTCCCGCGAGTTCGTGTGTAGGCTCTGCGTGCCACCCAGCACGGCTGCCAGCGCCTGGAGTGTGACGCGAACCACGTTGTTGTCTGGCTGCTGCGCAGTGAGCGTCGATCCCGCGGTCTGGGTGTGAAAGCGCAGTTCCATCGAACGCGGCTCCTGTGCCTGGAATCGTTCTTGCATCAGTCGAGCCCACAGGCGACGCGCGGCACGGAACTTGCATACTTCTTCGAGGAGGTCGTTGTGTGCGCTGAAAAAGAAGCTCAACTGGGGGGCAAACTCATCGACCTCCAGCCCGGCGCGCAGCGCTGCCTCGACGTAGGCGATCGCGTTGCCCAGCGTAAAGGCCACCTCCTGGACCGCGGTCGCGCCTGCCTCGCGGATGTGGTAGCCGCTGATCGAGATCGTGTTCCATCGCGGCAGGTGCTCACGGCAGTAGGCAAAGATGTCCGTGATCAGACGCATGCTGGGACGGGGTGGGTAGATGTACGTGCCACGCGCAATATACTCTTTCAAGATGTCGTTCTGGATCGTGCCGCGCAGCATATCCAGCGGGATGCCTCGGCGCCTGGCAACAGCGATATACATGGCGAGGAGGACCGGCGCGGGCGCGTTGATGGTCATGCTGGTCGAGACCTGGTCCAGTGGAATGCCGTCGAACAGTCGCTCCATGTCTGCGAGCGAGCAGATGGATGCGCCAACCTTTCCCACCTCGCCCTCGGCTAGAGGGTGGTCGGCATCGTATCCGATCTGAGTGGGTAGATCAAAAGCAACGGATAACCCGGTCTGGCCCTGTGAGAGGAGGTACTTGTAGCGGCGGTTGCTTTCGTCTGCTGCGGCATAGCCGGCGTATTGGCGCATGGTCCACAACCGGCCCCGGTACATCGTAGGGTACACGCCGCGCGTAAAGGGGTACTCGCCTGGGAAGCCTTCGTCGCGCAGATAATCGTGACGGGCCAGATCGTCGGGGGCATAGAGCGGTGCAACGGGGATACCTGAGCCAGTCTCGAACGTGTCGCAACGCTCCGGGTGTTCGTCGATCGCACGCTGGTAGGCGCCTGTTCGCCATTCCTCTCTGTGGTGCGTGATTTCACTTGCCATGCACGAGCACCTCCTGGACTTGACCCTCCACGCTACTGCCTGGGCTGCGAGAGACGTGGTTCCCTGGACAGCACGGTCTCATCGCTCTCAGGGACGATGCCAGGTGCTGTTCTGATAGCGTCCATTATACAACCGAAGAGGCGAGTCGTCCAGATAGGGCTTGGGGATGCCTGGCGTATGCGAGCTGGCGCATGCCGGCCATGGTGCGGGGCAGGCAAGGCCTCAGGTCGACACCTGGCGCTTACCGGTAACCTGCTGCCACAATAGCCCCCCCAACGCGCCGAGCCCCGCCGCGAGAGCGACATCGGTCAAGCCGCAGCTCGTGTTTACGGCGATCTGCGTGATCCAGTACAGGCGCGGGCTCATCGTGCCCGGTTCCAGGCCGAATCGTGCCAGTGCCTCTGCCGCGCCTTGCGGGCCGACCAGCAAACCATTGATCAGCATGCCGAGCAGTTGGCCGATCAGGTTTCCGGCGCCAGCGATCGCGCCTGCCTTAGCGCCCAAGCCGGCGACAGCACTCTGTCCTGCCGGCTTTTCCCACGAGCACGCAAGGTAGCCAACGCCCAGGCCAACCACGATGGCAGCGCATGGTGTGCAGTAGGGGATCAGCAGCGTGATGCCTATGCCAAACAGGGCTCCTACCACGAGGCCAATCGATCCTGCTTTGAGCATATTGCTCATTTGGCTCTCCCTTGTCAGGTGAGGCAGCGTTCTTCAGGAGGCGGAGCGCAGCACACCGGGCGTGTGCTGCGTTCCGTAAGCAGCTACTTGACCTGCCACTGTGTCTCGTACAGCTTGCCGCCGACGACGGCAAAACCTTCGGACATCGAGCCAACCATCGCCTCGCCGTCTACCGTCACCCCTTTGGGGGTCTTTTCGACGTTGTATACGTTGCCATCGACAGCGATGACCCCCGGACGCAGAACCTCGACCCGGTAGGTCTTGCCATCGATCGTCAAGGTAAACGATTTGTTTACCATTTCGGGTACCCTCCAATCTGTCGGATCCGCGGGCGACCGCCGACACGCCACGCGGAAGGTGTCATAGCGAGCTGTACCTGAGGCCGGCCCTCTGCGACCGCCTCTGTCTCCAGCATGCCTTCCTGGGCCGCAACCATCGTAGCGATAGCGGCGACGGTTGGGTTGGTGGCGAGCATGCCGCCTCGCTTGCGTACCTCAAGAAACTCGCGTGCTACCGGTCCAAAGATGGCGTAGGAGATCACGTCCTCTTCGCTTTCCGCCAGATCGCCCAATTCCTTCCTGGCCTGATCCAGCTCGGGTTCGAGGAGATCGGCAGGCCGGACCTGGATCGGTTCCTCGTCGCCGATCGCCTTCTTGCGCAGTTCCTCGTTCACCTCGCCCGGCGGGCGGCCGTACATGTTGCGCAGATAGTTCTTGACCTCGTCGATGATCACGCTGTAGCGCTCGCCGGTCAGCACGTTGAACGTCGCTTGTGTGCCGACGATCTGGCTCGAAGGCGTGACCAGGGGCGGGTAGCCCAGGTCAGCTCGCACGCGCTGGATCTCGTCGGTCACCTCGCGGTAGCGATCGAGCGCGTTCTGCTCGCGCAACTGGTTGACCAGGTTCGAGAGCATACCGCCCGGGACCTGGTAGCGCAGCACGGCGACGTCGGGGCCGTGCATGCCGCGCTCGAAAGGCGCGTACTTTGCCCGTGCGTCCTTGTAATAGTCGGCGATCACGATCAGGTCGTCCATATCCAGCCCAGTTTCGCGGTCGGTGCCTTGAAGCATGCCGACGATGGTTTCGACGGCAGGCTGGCCGGTACCAGTGGACAGGGACGAGATGGAGCAGTCAACGACGTCCACGCCTGCGCGTGAGGCCGCAAAACAAGAGGCCGCGCCCATGCCCGCCGTGTCGTGCGTGTGGAACTGGATCGGTACCTCGACAGCTTCCTTCAAGCGGGAGACCAACTCAAAGGTTACCGGTGGCGTGGCGAGGCCGGCCATATCCTTGATACAGATCGAATCGGCCCCCATGTCCTGCATCCGCTGCGCCATATCGACAAAGGTCTGCATTGTGTGCACGGGGCTGGTCGTATAGCTGAAGCATGCCTGCAGGTGCGCGCCTTCACGCTTGATCACCTCGAAGGAGAGCTCCATGTTGCGCAGGTCGTTCAGGGCGTCAAAGACACGAAAGACGTCGATGCCGTTCTCGTGCGCCTTGACGATAAAGCGGTCGACCACGTCGTCCGCATAGTGGCGGTAGCCGACCACGTTCTGCCCGCGCAGCAGCATCTGGAACGGGGTCTTGGGCATCGCTTCCTTGAGCTTCCTGAGGCGCTCCCAAGGGTCCTCACCCAGGAAACGCATGCACGAGTCAAAGGTCGCGCCGCCCCACATCTCGACCGAGTTGTAGCCGATATCGTCGATCTGCGATGCAATGGGCAGCATATCTTCGATCCGCCAGCGCGTTGCGAGCAGCGATTGGTGCGCGTCACGCAGCGTGGTATCGGTGATTTTGAGAGGGTTCTTGGCCATAGTATGTTGCTCCTTTGGACTGCTATTCGTATTACGCATTCCGTCCTATGTACCGTGTCGCGTCAACGGAATGCAGTACGAAAGATGGCTGGTTCTACAACGGTATATTCCCATGCTTCTTGGGCGGGAGGCCATCGCGCTTGTTTTCGAGTACCGCCAGCGCCTCGATGATCCGCGGGCGCGTCTCGTGGGGCACGATCACAGCGTCGATATAGCCCCGGGCAGCAGCGATGTAGGGCGTAGCGTACTTTTCGCGGTACTCCTGCACGAGTTCCGCGCGTTTACCCTCGGCATCCTCTGCAGCTTCGATCTCTCTGCGGTTGATGACGTTCACGGCGCCCTCGGGGCCCATAACCGCGATCTCGGCGTTGGGCCAGGCATAGTTGACGTCGCTTCGCAAATGCTTGGAGCTCATGGCAATGTAGGCGCCGCCGTATGCCTTGCGCGTGATCACGGCGATCTTGGGTACCGTGGCCTCGGCATAGGCATACAGCATCTTGGCGCCGTGCCGGATGATGCCGCCGTGCTCCTGGTTGAGGCCCGGCAAAAAGCCGGACGTATCGCAGAACGTGATCAGCGGGATGTTGAATGAATCGCAGAAGCGGATAAAGCGGGCGCCCTTGTCGGCCGAGTTGATGTCCAGTGCACCGGCCAGGACGCGGGGTTGCTGGGCCACGATGCCCACCGACTGCCCGTTCATGCGCGCAAAACCGACGATCAGGTTAGGGGCAAAGTAGCGCGCCACTTCCATCAATTCGCCGCCGTCGACCACGAGCTGGATCACGTCGCGCATGTCGTAGGGTGCTTGTGGATCGTCAGGGATGACGGCGTCCAGCTCGGGAGAGCTGCGACCGGGGTCATCCTCGAGATCGACGAGCGGCGGGTCATCCATGTTGTTCGAGGGCAGGTAGGAAAGCAATTGCCGCACGTCTTGCAGGCACGTCTCTTCATCGGGTTCGAGAAAGTGTGCCACACCACTGCGCTGGTTGTGGACCTTGGCTCCACCCAGGTCTTCGAAGGAGACCTCTTCGCCCGTCACTGCCTGGATGACTTGCGGCCCGGTAATGAACATGTGGCTGAGTTCGTCGACCATAAAGATGAAATCCGTGATAGCGGGAGAATAGACGGCCCCACCTGCGCACGGCCCCATGATCACCGAGATCTGGGGGATGACGCCGGAGGCAAGCGTGTTGCGCGTAAAGATCTCGCCATAGGCCCACAGCGAGTCCACGCCCTCCTGGATCCGTGCACCGCCCGAGTCGTTGATGCCGATAACCGGCGCACCGCTCTTCATGGCCATGTCGAGCACCTTGCAGATCTTGGCGCCGTGTACTTGGCCTACCGACCCACCTTGTACCGTAAAGTCTTGGGAGAAGACGAACACCGTGCGCCCGTCCACGGTGCCCCAGCCCGTGACAACGCTCTCGGGCGAGAACTCGCCCTCGCTCCGGGTGGCAAATGCGTCGATCTCGTGGAAGGAACCGGGATCGAGCAGCAGGTCGATGCGCTCACGGGCCGTCAGCTTGCCCTTGGCGTGCTGGCGCTCGATACGCTCTACGCCGCCGCCCAGGCTCGCGGTCTGCTCCATGTCTAAGAGTTGGTTCAGGTCCATGTAGTTCCTCCTGGAAAGTTTTCGATAACGTTGATAAACGCTCTGCAACGAACGATAGGCAAGCGGCAGAGCACGGTGAGCGTGCGTGCCTCACATGCCTGACTCGTGCCGGAACGCGGTGCTCGCCCTTTAACTCCCCAGGCCAAGCCACCGCCTCGATCGAGACCATGTCAGTGCGCCTGGCCCAACGACGAGGATGAACAGCCCCGCGATCAGAAGCACAGGGCGGCGCTGCCTCATCAAGCCCGACTGGACGCAGCCCCATAGGTACGCTTGAAAGATCAACACAGAGAGCACGATGCCGATACGAGCGACGTGGCGCGCCCAGGTTTGCCGCAGCCACAGCCCTGCTGCCGAGACGGCCAGGCTACCACCATCCAAGGACCACAGCACCACGAACAGGGCCAACGTCAGCGGTGAGAAAGAACTGCCCAGCTCAAAGAGCAGATCTCGTTCGTGCCACAGCACCAGCGCACGCCATAGGTTCGCGATCCCGAGGCTCAGAATCCAGAGTGAGAACAGCCACAACCAGAACGGACGACGTCGCTCCATCACCTGCCATCACAGAGGCATCACGGCGTTCCTGCTGTATAGGCGCCAGTGGGCACATCCCGCGAGGGGACCGCACGTATGTGGCTTGGGATAAAGGTCAGCCCGAGGCCAGGCAGTACCACAGCAGCGATGAACGAGGGGGAACGTCCTTGTATCCGAATGCATCGCCGGTACGATGGCGGCGTCCTCCACGACGCCGGACCAGATTGCCGCTTCCCAGTGCCTACGCGTCGCTTTCCCACGCCGCTACAATCTTGTCGTAGGAGCAGCGAAGGCTTTCCGGGATACAGCGCACCTCTCCCACCGTAGTGATAAAGTTCGTGTCCCCCACCCAGCGGGGGACGACGTGCATGTGCGTGTGATCGCCGATCCCGGCGCCGGCGATCTTGCCGACATTGATGCCCACGTTGAAACCCTCGGCATTCATTGCCTTGCGCAAGGTGGCAATACACTTGTTGGCAAGCAACATTGCCTCCGCGAGCGCCTCAGGCGGGAGACCTTCGAAGGAAGGCTGGTGCGCGTAGGGCACCACCATCACGTGGCCATTATTGTACGGGAACAGGTTCATGATCACAAAGCAGTGCTCGCCTCTGTGCACGATCAGGTACTCTCGATCGTGCGCCGGACTGGCTAAAGAGGCATGGCAGAATACGCACTCTTGCTGCTTTTCCCCGAGGATATACTCCATCCGCCAGGGAGACCATAGCTGCTCCAAACATTGCTCCTTCACTAACACGCACAATTTCCAACCTGCGCATTGTACTGCAAAACGGCCAACTTGGCAAGGTAAGGAACCGATCTGGCGACATGGACTTGACGCTGACTGCGTTTCGTGATACCTTAAGCCATCATGTTCACCTCTGAGCTCGAGCACGCAGGAGACAACCTGGCCACAAAGTGGCTGGGACACCCTTACCATTATTGGCAAACGATCGGTTCGACGATGGAGGCGGCGCGCGAACTGGCGGAAGGAGGCGCAGGCGAGGGCACGATCGCCATTGCCGACGAACAGACGGCCGGTCGTGGCCGGCTAGATCGCACATGGTGGGCTGCGCAAGGGACCAGTCTGCTCTTCACACTCGTCTTGCACCCGCAGCTCGCGCCGCGCCGGGCACAGCGCCTGACCATGATCTGCTCGTTGGCGGTGTGCGATGCGATCGAGGCCGTCACCGGCCTGGCGGTGCAGGTCAAGTGGCCAAATGACGTGCTGCTCCGAAAGCGTAAGGTGTGCGGCATCTTGACCGAGCTGGGGTTGTCGGGCCAGGAGCTCGCCTATGCGCTCGTCGGCGTGGGGATCAACGTGAACGTAGATTTCGCCGCCGCCCCACCGCTGATGGTCCCGGCGACGAGCTTGATGGTAGAGGTTGGGCATGCTGTGTCACGAGTGGATTTGCTGAACCGCGTGTTGGCCGGTCTCGAACAGCGTTACGAAGCATTACAGGCCGGGCGGCCCTTCCACGACGAATGGGCGGGGCGCCTGGCGACGATCGGGCAGGATGTGGTCGCCAGCGCTGGCAGGGAGCGCTGGCAGGGCACAGCACTGGGCGTAGACCAGGACGGAGCCCTGCTGATCCGGCTGCCGGATGGCACTGTGAAGCGCGTCCTGGCCGGGGACGTGACGCTTCGTGCCGAGGGCGAGCGCTCGACCTCCTTTCCGGCCGAGCAGGAGCAGCGTTGATCTGGGCCGCGCTCTTGCTCGGGCTCGTCGTGGCCGGCAGCTTCCTCTATTGGGCCCTGGTGATCACCGAAGGTGCGTACTTGGGCCAACCGGTCGTGACGTTGCTCTATGACCTGACGCCGCGCTACTATGACCGGATCAAGGAGATTACCTGGAAACGGGACCGCGAGAACCTGGCGCTGCCGATGCTGGTCTGGCTGGAGGGCGTGCAGAACCCGCTGATCCTCGACGTTGGCACCGGCACCGGACGATTCGCAAAAGCATTGCTCGCCGAAACCAGTTTCGAGGGGCAGGTGTGGGGCCTGGACGTGTCGATCGGCATGCTGCGGCGGGCCAGGGCCCGCCTAGCGCCCTTTGGCGAGCGGTGTACGCTGATCCGAGAAAATGCGAATGTGCTGCCCTTTCTCGACGAGACGTTCGACGCCGTGGTCTGCCTGGAAGCGCTCGAGTTCACGCCGCATCCTGAGCACACGTTGGGTGAGCTGATGCGCGTACTCAGACCTGGCGGAGTACTGCTGCTGAGCAATCGCATCGGCCGCGCCCGCTGGTTTCCCGGGCGGACGTACAACGACGATCAACTTGTGGAATTGTTGTGCGGTTACCCGCTGTCCAAGATCGAGATTCACAGTTGGAATACGTTCTACGACCAGGTCTGGGTGCGCAAGGCCGGCTCGCCTGCGGATCAGGGGCATGGCGATGCGGCGCTGAGAGAGTGGCTGCGCGATGCAGAGCGCTACCGGCTCGTGGAGGGCATCCTGCAACCTGGATAAGGGTATGGTATGAGTAGAGTAGAGAACGGCAAACAAGATCCGCCCGTACGTCCTCAATTATACGTTTCGGTGATGTTGGTGATGCTGATGCTCGTCCTGGCATTCATGGGCCAATGGGATTGGGTAGTGGCTGTGTTCATCGCACTGCTGATCGGCAACGGGTTGACCGCGTTCTGGCGAGTATGATCCATTTCGGCAATGTGGCCACTTTCTGGCCCAGGCCGCCCGGCGTGGCGAAGGCGACGGTCCATTGCCTCGAGCACGTCGGTGTGAACCCAGGCCGGTGACCATCGCCACCTTTCCGAACGGTACGGCACGATTGGGTCTGGGGATCCTAGACACTGCAGAGGAGGTGAGTGCGGCCCTTGCTGCGGTACGGGCTGTCGCACACGAGAGATGATGTATCGAGATCGGTATGCGGTGATCCTCGTACAGGGGACCAGCCACGCGATCCGCGCTGAACACCTGTTGAACCGGGCGGGGATCGCGTGCAAGTTGATCCCTGTCCCGCGTCACCTCAGCTCCAACTGCGGCACTTGCGTTCGCGTCGAGCGGAAGGACGTCGATGCGGCACGCGAGGCACTGCAGGTGGGACGATTGGAGATCGAGGGGATCCACGAGATATGAGAGAAGGCGGCATGAACGAGAATGTAGGTCAGCTCCATTACACAGCTTCGCAGCCGGCTGTCGGAAAGGCGATCCCGTCCTCAGGACCGCTCGTCCTGGTCGTGTCGAGTGAAGTGATGGGCCGTGGCGAGCACGCGGAACTGGGCGGGATCCTGATCCGCTCGTTTTTCCACGTCCTGGGCGAGGTAGAGCCGACGCCGGCTGTGATCCTCTTTTTCAACAGCGGCGTCAAGCTCTTGGTCCAGGGCTCGCCGGTTCTGGAGGACTTGCAGGCGCTTGCCAAGCAGGGCGTCGAGATTTTGGCCTGCGGCACCTGCATGGGGTACTATGATCTGACCGACAAGGTAGCCGTCGGTGCGGTATCGAATATGTACACTATCGCCGAGACGATGCTCCGCGCAGGCAAGACGGTCTATCTGTAGGCAGGGGTAAGAAGGAGAGTGGATGGATCCGAAAACGATCCGTCTGACGGCGCTCAGCAGCGCCGCCGGTTGAGCGGCCAAGCTCGGGCCCGAGGCCCTGGCGCAGGTGCTGCGTCCCATACAATCGATGTTTCTCCCCGAAGCGTATCCAGAGTTGCTGGTCGGACTGAAGGTCAGTGATGACGCTGCCGTGTACCGGATCAACGACCAGGTCGCCGTGATCCAGACGCTCGACTTTTTTCCTCCGGTGGTCGACGATCCGTACGACTATGGCGCCATTGCGGCGGCGAACGCCATGAGCGATGTTTATGCCATGGGCGGGCAGGTCGTCCTGGCACTGAACATCGCGGCCTTTCCGGCGAACTGGCCGCCCGAGATCGCAGGCGAGATCCTGCGAGGCGGCGCAGAGATGGTCGCCGAGGCGGGCGGTGTGCTGGCCGGTGGGCACACCGTGACCGACGACGAGCCCAAGTATGGGCTGTCGGTGATGGGACTGATCCGCCCGGATCGAGTTCTGACCAAGGCTGCGGCACGTCCGGGTGACATCTTGATCCTGACCAAGCCACTCGGCGTGGGGATCATCACCACTGCGCTGAAACAACAGGTGGCAGATCCGGCCCACGTCGCCGCGGCAGTGGTGAGCATGAAGACGCTGAACCGTCGAGCGTCAGAGCTGGTCCAGCAGATCGGTGTCCACGCCGCGACCGATATCACCGGTTTTGCGCTCCTCGGACACGGTTACGAAGTCGCGGAAAAGAGCGGCGTCGAGCTGCGGTTTCACCTGGACAAGCTGCCGTTCCTCGATGGCGCGATGGGCTATGCCGCGCAGGGTCTCTTTCCCGGCGGGACGTGCCGCAACGAGGAGGCGTACGAGCACGGCGTGGCTTTTGCCCCACAGATCTCGGAGGAGATACGACAGTTGCTGTACACACCCGAGACGTCGGGAGGGCTGCTCGTCTCTGTCGCACCGGGCAAGGTCGAGGCGCTGACCGCTCTCTTTGCGCAGGAAGGACATTCCTGCTGGGTGGTGGGCGAGGTGGCGGCCGGATCGGGGATCCGGGTACTGCTGTGATCGGGCGGATCTGTCCGCCGAGGTATACTGCAGGTTGGATCCGAGAGACAGTCTCTACAGAGAGGGAGGACGACTGTGGCACCTTTCAACGGTCTGGGCATGAACATGGGCAACCTGGCCCGGTTGTGTGCGGCACAGACGCGTTCGATCAGCCCCGAGAATTTCACCGGGAAAAAGGGCAAAGGGGGCATGGCTGTGGAGGGCACCGGGGCGCGGGCTGCCCGCGACCTGGGGCGGGGATGGAAGATCTCTCCCTCCGTGGTCATCGAGCCCGGCCAGACGTTCGAGCTCGCCGACATTGCCGGGCCGGGCGCGATCCAGCAGATCTGGATGACGCCTACTGGGAACTGGCGCTTTAGCA
>CAZLMZ010000021.1:0-7687 GCA_964560475.1 uncultured Anaerolineae bacterium | reverse complement strand
CCGGGCGCGATCCAGCAGATCTGGATGACGCCTACTGGGAACTGGCGCTTTAGCATCCTGCGCATCTATTGGGATGATCAGGAGACGCCGTCGATCGAGTGCCCGGTCGGCGACTTTTTCGCCATGGGGTGGGGCGAGTACGCCCAGATCTCGTCGCTGGCGGTTTGTGTCAACCCGGGCAGCGCCTTTAACTGCTACTGGGAGATGCCCTTTCGCAAGCGCTGCCGGATGACGATGACCAACATCGCCGACGAACGGATGGTACTCTACTACCAGATCAACTATACGCTGACCGACGTGCCCGAAGACGTGGGCTATCTGCACGCCCAATACCGCCGCGCCAACCCGCTGCCTTACCAGGAGGTCTACACGATCCTCGACGGCGTGCGCGGGCAGGGCCATTACGTGGGCACGTACATGGCGTGGGGCGTCAACAACCGCGGCTGGTGGGGAGAGGGCGAGATCAAGTTCTACCTCGACGGCGATGACGCGTACCCCACGATCTGTGGCACGGGGACAGAGGATTATTTCTGCGGCTCTTACAATTTCGAGAACCGTGAGACCAAGCAGTACCAGGAGTTCACCACGCCGTATGCTGGCCTGCACCAGGTGATCCGTCCGGATGGAGTCTATCGCTCGCAGACACGCTTTGGCCTGTACCGTTGGCACATCGCAGACCCGATCCGCTTCCAGCAGGATCTGCGGGTGACCATCCAGGCGCTGGGGTGGCGAAGCTACGGTCGCTACCTACCGCTGCAGGACGACATTGCTTCGGTTGCCTACTGGTACCAGATGCTGCCCACCGCGCCCTTTCCCGAGCTGCCGGGGCGAGATGAGCTAGAGGTGATCTAGCGGCAAATCAGGGGGGGCGGTGATCTATGCTCGTTCGCTCGACCGCAGGCTGCCGGGCTCCCTGCTTATGGACCCAGCCACTCGATCACTTCTTCAGGCACGAACCGCCCGTCGGGGATCTGTTCTCCCGACGGCGCAACGACCGGCAGGCGCTCGTCCGTGCCGGGGTCATAGAGGCCGATCGCCAGTCGGTACTTGCCCTGCGGCACACCTTCCATATTGAGCGTCACCCTGTCGCTCACCACTTCGCCGCTGCGCCACCAACTGGTTGGATAGGTGCCCTGCAAGGGGGCGCTGTCCCACTGGCTGGCGATCTCCTGGTTGTGCAGGCCCAGGAGGTGCACAAAGACGGTCCAGTCGCGCACCGGCTGGCGCAGGGCGCGCCAGTGGAGGACCAGGCTTTGCTGCTCGTCCCGGTAGGGCTCGAAATCGTAGCCCAGCAGCTCGATCTGGTCGCCGTATACTGCCCCGAGGGGCACCTCTATCGCCGGCACCTCGTAGCTGTGCGCGCGTTCGACCAGCGGCAGGACGACCGAACCAGCGGCGGGATAGCCCGGCTGTGAGCGGTCGTACAGCACGACGCGCAGCGCGGCTGCGTCGCTCGCCGTCGTGCCCGGAGGTGCATCGATCCGCAGCCGGTCGGTGAACCACTGGCCCACCGGCCAAGCAGAGGTAGGCCAAAAACCGTATCCGCCCCCGCCTTCCAGGTCCCGCTGGGCTAGGAGCTCGCCCCGGCTGTCGAGTACGCGCAGCGAGTAGGCATAGTTGGCCGTCACCTGCTGCGTGGCCTGCCAGGTTAGCTTGATATTCCATCCTTCCCCGTCCGCCTCGATCTGTGCATCGCTGCTCAGTAGGATCCGCTCACCAAACGCGATGACGTCGTGCGTCTCGCTGCTGGCGGGGCGTGGATTGTCGATCCACACCGGGCGCAGGTAGGTTGTCCCCAGCGTGTGCCCCTGGGCGCCGACCGGACGGATCTCACTCTCGCCGTCAAAGATCTGGAGGGCAAGGTAGTAAAGGCCGCTCGGCGCGTCCTCGGGTACGGCGAGGAGATGCGTCGTCGTTCCTTCCCGCAGCAGGACTTCCGATTGGGCCAGGGCGGGAGGCGTGGGCTGGAGCTCTGGGTGCGGCACGGAGGGCAAGAGCAGCGATACACGGGCGATCAGATTCGGCTCGACCTGGGCCCAGTGCAGTTGGACGGAGAGTGCCTCGCCACCTGCCATCGAATCGGGGTAGGCGTAAGAGGTCAGCAGCGCGCGGTTGTCCCACTGGATGCCCTGTGGGTTGTGGTGTAAGAAGGGCATGCGGTCGAAATCCATGCTCAGGTCGTCGTGTGCCACTGCGCCGGCTGGCGCAGCAAAGACGCGGCCCGTCAACCACAGGATGCCGAGGACCAGGGCGGCCGCTGCCAGGCCAAATGCGATGCGACGCCACGGGTGAGTGACCCTGGTGTAGGATGCGCGGAAGAGGAGAACGAGCGCACCGGCGAGGGAAGCCAGCGAGAGCAGGTCGGCGGCCCACTGCAGCGGCGTCCGGCCCAGCTCGAGCTCGACAAAGTGTGACCCCTCGGGCACGTCGAGCTCGATCAGCCCGCTGCTGGGCAGTGCCCGGATCTGGCTACGCTGACCATCGATGCTGGCGCGCCAACCAGGGTAGTAGAGCGTGTAAAAGGCCACCCTGGCCTCTCCGCTAGAGACTTCCACTTGCCACCGCTCACGTTTCCCGTTCTCGGACAAGAGCGCGGCGCTGATCACCTCGCCCTGCAAAGCCACGGGATCCGGGCGCTGCCAACGATTGAGCGAGACCGCCGAGGCATAAGGGCGGGGTTCGACGGCAACTGGCAGGTATTCGCCGCGGATCGTCGTCCCAATGTTCCCGGTAAAGAGTTCGAACAGGCCCAGCCGCTCGGGCGTGAGGTCGCGCGCGTCGACCGGCAGGTATTCGGGGCGGAGGTTACCCACCGCGGCGACGAGCAGCAGTGCCGTGCCTCCGGCCACGATCCACCACGGGCGCGGCAAGCGCTCTGCCAGCTCGGCAACGACCAGCGCTCCAAAAAAGGCCTGCACCGAGAGAAAGCGCCACGGGAACTGCACGAGGGACAGGACTGGTAAGTGTGCCCACAGCGGGCGGGCAAGGGGCGTGATCAGAAGCGTGCTCAAGATCAGGCCGCCGGTCCAGAACACCGTGTGGCGCCAATCAGCGCCGCGCAGCCAACCTACAGCCACGAGGACCAAGCCGAGCAGCGTGAGGATAGCCTGTACCATGCCCATCGCAAAAGGCGTGTGCCCGGCCTCCACCTCGTAATCAAAGGCGAGTGCTGGCTGGACCAGGTTTACTCCGCGAAAGTGTCCCTCGTAGCCGAAAAAGCCGGTGGTCTGGATCGGCTTGTTGCCCATCCACACCGCGTCCATGCCACCCAGTACCCCTAGCCACAGCGTGGCCGATAGGGCCAGGCCCAGTAGCCCACCACCGAGCATCCACCGCGCGCGATTCCAGAGAGCACGGCCCTGGCCTGAGCGGGGCAGGCCCTTCCGAAACAAGAGGTAGACGGCATAGAGGGCGACGAATGGGGTGAACATCACTGCCGAGAGGTTGTGGGTCAGGGCCAAGCCACCGTAGCTGAACGCCAACCAGGCCACGTTCTGGGGGGATGGCTGCTCGTGCAGGCGCAGCAGTGCCCAAAAGAGAAGCGGGTAAAAGATAAAAGCATAGAATTCAGAGAGCGAGTCGCCGCGGACATAGACGTTGACCAGGTGAAAGGGGGCCAACGTGTATGCAACGACCGCCAGGACCACCGCGGCGGGGCGCTTGAGGACGCGATGGGCCAGGAGCGCCATCGCTGCCGCCGCAGCGACGAATCCCAGCGCCTGTATCACCTGGATGGCGAGGATCGGGCTCCAGCCCAATAGGCACAGGCTGGCGGCGAGATAGTAAGGCAACGCAGCATAGAAGGCAAAGAAGGGGTAGCCGAGGCCGTATGCGGCGTCTGGCATCCAGCGGACCGGGAAGGCGCCGGCGCGCAGCCCGGCGACGAGCTGGTTCAGCCGAACCAACAGGAAGGGGCTGTCACCGCCGCCGCGCGTATTCACCGGTCCGGCCCCGGCAAAGAGCGGATATACGGATGCCAAAAGACAGAGGAGCGCCAGGGATAATCCCCTGACGCCCTCTGTATGCCAGGTTCGCATGTTGCTGCTCGAAGCGTGACTAGCCGCGTCGTGCTGCGTTAAAAGCGATGAGCACTCCCGCTGCCAGGACAATGATGATGATCCCGCTATAGCTGAACACGGCGTTGCCGACCGTCGAGAACAGTGCCGCCTTGGTTGGGGTGGGCGATGGGCGCGCCGTCGCCGTCGGTGTCGGCGCTAGCTCGGTCCGGTTCCCAAACTCGAGGTTGACCGTTGCCCCGCTCTGCAGCGATACGCCCCAACTATCGTGTGTCGTCGACTCGTACCCGGGTGGGTTCATCTCTGAGACAAAGTACACCTGGGATCCGAGATCGCCGAAGCAGTAGGGCTCGTTCAGCCCGTTCGTCTGGTACGTCCCTATGACGTGCTGTGCATCGGAGAGCGTAAAGACAGCATAGGGCAAGAGCGGCTCGCCAGGATCGCGCACGCGGCTTCCATCGCGGTCATCGTAGGCCACGACACAGATCGAGCCAGTCACCGGCGTTGGCGTCACGGTTGGCGTCGACGTCGGCGTTGGCGTCGAGGTGGTCACAGGCGTCGGCGTTTCCGTGTTGGTTGGCGTCGGCGTGATGGTCGGCGTCTCCGTCACGGTTGGGACCGGCGTGCTGGTCGGCGGGACGTATGGTCGCGGCGTATTCGTCGGCGGAACCGGCGGCGCAACCACGGACAGGCTGGCGTCATCCCAGTACACGTCGTTGTGCTGGGTCGGATAGTCTGGTGCCGAGTAGGTGAACACGGAGACCTGGTTCGCGCGAGCCACAGCCTCCACTGAAAACGAGGACCATTGGTCGAGCGGGTTCTGCTCGCCCGACCATACGATCGCGGATGACCACGGGTTGCTGCCGCCGGTCGGATCGATGCCGATCTTCATGTGCATCGGCCCTCCGCCCTCGGACTTGTCCGCGTCATTTCCGCTTCCAGCCCAGGCCTGTCCCCAGATCGTGAAGCGAAGCCGGGCGCCGCTGCTGATGCCGCTGACCTGTTGATAGATACCACCCACGTGGGTGCCATAGTACGAAAAGTACTGCTGCGCGTTGCCACCCGAGTGGATCCGGTTCGCGTAGGGTGCGGCAGCCTTGTACTCTGGCATGCGGTTCTTCCAAGCCTCGTCATCGCCGCTCTGCTCCTTCCACCACGGCAGCCACTTGTCGGCCATAATGGCCGTCGAAAAGTACGCAAACTGGTTAAAGCTGCCTTCGAAGCCTGGGTTCTGAAGCAAGTTCTGCTGCATGGCCGGTGCTGCATGGATGGAGCTCGCAGGTAACGCAGCAAGCACGATTGCCGCTACTGCCAATAGTCCCAGTATCCGTAGCATTCGCATGTTTCCCTCCTGAGGGTCGTCAGCTAGGACTGTATCCGAGCCGCTGCTTGCCGGAACAGCGTTACTGGAGTGCCAGTTGCTCTGGTCCTGGCTGTGCGTTGCGATCCAGCACCCGCAGGTGCTGCATCGAGCCGAGTTCGTACCAGCCCACCCAGACTCGATGTCCTGTTGGATCGTACGGTGCGTCTAGCACGTGTGTGTCTGTGATCTCGTCCCCGGGCCTCCACCAACTGGTCGGGTAGTAGCCCGCTCCAGGTGCCCGGTCGTCCTGTGCGATGGTCGTGCCGTCGTGCTCCACGTGTACAAAGACGGTATAGTCCTTCGACAGGGAGCGCGTGGTACGCCATCGCAAGTCGAGCTGAGTCAGTCCATCCTCAGTAGCGCTCGTACGCCAGTCGAGCAGTTCGAGGCCGCCTTCGAAACGAGCCATGGCTGGCGCCGCTTCGCGCAGCCGATCGCCCTGGAAAGCGACATAGAGCAGCCGTGGCTCTGCATCCAGGTCTCCCTTTTCCATCGGTCCAGGCCAGACCGCGATCTCGGCTGGAACTGGCAGCACCTGGCGCACGACGGCCACGTCCTCGAAAGGCCAGACCAGGGCGAGCACGTGGTCCGCCTCCACCGGTCGATCTCGTCCCAGGATGGCGACCCGTTCTGGAGAAGCTACGAGCAAGTTGACGGCGATGCGGTCCTCCCAGAGCCGCGGGCCCAGGTAGACCTGCCGCCCTGCGACGGGCGTCCCACGGGGCTCGCCGAGCCCTGTTCCCTGCCATCCCGTGCCCAGGAAGCGGTTGATCTCGACTGCCTCGCGGAGCTGGTCGGCCTCGAAAGCGTACCCCAGCTCCTCGGTGGCAGTGGCGTACCGCCCAAAGTAATCGTACGTGCCCCACAGCCCCGAGACGATCAGCACCCCGCCGACCGCCAGGTGTCCCAACTGCGCACGTCCCACTCGCGCCAGGCGGTCGCGCATCCACTCCAGACCCAGCGCTGGAAAGACCGCGGCAACGGGCAGTACGCCTACTGCGCGCAGAAAGTGCGGGCAGTCCTCGGCCAGGATGGTTGGCACGAGCAGCACGCCGGTCCAGATCAAGGCCAACGCGTGCGCTCCGCTGCGACGCACACTTCCCAGGGAAAGCAAAACCCCCAACAACCAGAACACCGATACCACGGGGTCGAAAAGGGGGCGAAAAGGAACATTGTGTCGGGGAATTGCATCGCCGCGGTAGGCGAACAACCCAGCAGCGCGCAGTACATTGTGGGCCAACATGCCCAGTGGATCGCCGTCATTGATAGCCGGGTTCCAGATCGAGACCTGCGCCGTTCGCTCGGCAAAGGCCTCCCAGTGGGTAACCCCGTATCCGATCAGTGGCGCCATCGCCACACAGGCGGGCAGGAGCACGTATGCCCACTCGGAGCGATCGAGTCGCTCCTTACTTACCCAAGCTTGGAAAAGAGCAAAGCAGATCACGGCAACCAGGACAAAGCGCGCTGCCGTATAAGTGTACAGGCTCAAGCCTAGAAACAAGCCGCCGAGAACGAGCGATAGCGTGCGCCGGATGCCTCGCTGGCGACGACCGGCCCACCACAGCCAGAGCGCCAGCGCAGTCAAGAGCGGCATGCTCACCGCCCGCAAGCCGATGCGACTGAGATTGATCGGCCACGGCGCCACCGCAATCAGGGCGGCACTCGACAAACCGACGCGCGTATTGAACCACGCACGTGCCATCAAGAACGTTACTGGTATGGTAAGCGTGCCCAGAAACGCTGCCGCGATGCGCACGGCAAAGGGCGTTCGTCCCCAGATGGCCATTCCCAGTGCCATTGCATACAGAAAGAGGGGCTCCCGGCCGTTGTTGCCCTCGAAAAAGATGGGGTGCTTTCCGGCAAGGACGCCCAGCGCATCTTGCCCGTTGAAGGCCTCGTCGTGGTACAGGCCAGGCGGTGACGTGCCCAGCTTGTAGGTCCGCAGCACTGCGCCTACGAGCACGATCACCGCGAGAATGGCCCAGGTCACGAGGGAAAGCCTTCTGCGGTGAGACATCGCCCCCTCGTTCTGCACGTTCACGCGGCGGATTATAGCACAAGTCGGAGGGGTGTCAAGAGCACGGTCAGGTCCTCGGAACAGCCCCTCCGAAGCATCGTGCAGGGCATCACATCACCGCGGTTCGTGCAAAGCGGCCCCGGGCGCTCGTACTTGGGCAAAAGCCCTGAACTGTGCTAGAATGAGAGTACTGGCTTGTGGGCCATGGGGGATGAGCGGATATGATCAGCAGGGAGGAATGGCGGTGGACGGCAATCTGGGCGTTAGCGCTCGTAGCGCTTGCCTCACTGC
>CAZLMZ010000020.1:20617-23713 GCA_964560475.1 uncultured Anaerolineae bacterium | reverse complement strand
TCACGCACGGGCTGCCGCGAGTGGAAGAGCTGCTGGAGGCCCGCAAGCACCCCAAAGGCGAGGCAATGCTCGCCGACATGGGTGGGCGCGTAGAGGTCGACCGGTTAGAAGACGGCACGCGCCTGGTTCGGGTGATCGACACGTGGCTCATCCGCGACGAATATGCTCAGGAGCCCGGATGGAAGGTGCTGCTGGAGGAAGGACAGGAGGAAGTTCAGGAGGGTGACGTGATCGCCATCCGCGCCGACACGGAGGCCGGGGATGGCGAGTCAACGGGCCGAGATGAACCTGCAGGAAAGACGGCTCCTGACGAGTTGTTCGACCTGGCGATGGATGTGGGCGTCATCGAGCAGAGCGGGTCCTGGTACAAGTACGATGACGAAACCCTCGCTCAGGGAGGCGACAACACGAAGGACTTGTTGGCCGAGTCGCCCAGCCTGAAACGCGAGATCGAGAACGCGGTGCGAGAAGAGACGGGCATGCAGGCTCTGCCCTCCATCGACGTACAACGTGTCAAGACAGGTGGGCGCGTAGTACGGGAGAATGGCGGGATAGCGGTGGTGCACGAAGAACGCGAGGAGCGCGAGTACGAGATCGCGGCTTCGTCGCGACTGCTGGTGAGGGAAGGACAGCGGATCGAGGCTGGCGAGCAGCTCACCGAAGGCACCAAGAACCCACACACGCTGCTTCAGGTGCTGGGCCGCGAGGCGGCACAGCGCTACATGCTCGCCGAGGTGCAAAAGGTATATCGCTCCCAGGGTGTCAACATCCATGACAAGCACTTTGAGGTTGTCTTTAGCAAGATGCTCTCCATGGTACAGGTTCTGCGCTCAGGCGACACCGAGCTGCTGTCTGGCGACATGGTGGAGCGGGGCGAGTTTGCCGAGATCAACGAGCGTGTGGTGAGCGAGGGGGGAGATCCTGCTTCTGCCAAGCCGGTGCTGCTGGGTGTGACCAAGGCCGCACTGAATACGGAGAGTTTCCTGTCGGCAGCCTCTTTCCAGTATACGATCAAGGTGCTTTCGGGTGCGGCGATCGAGGGCAAGCGAGATGAGCTGAAGGGCTTGAAGGAGAACGTGATCATCGGCAAGCTGATCCCGGCTGGTACCGGCTTTTGGGAGGCGCACAAGGATCTGCTGCCCGCCGCCCCATCGGAGAAAGAGTACCTCCTCAAGGAGATCCTCGCCGAGGAACTGGGCTCCGGGGAAGAGGAGTCTGTCAGCCAGATACTTGCCAAGGAGCTAGGCTCCGAGGGTGAGTCCGTTGAGCAGTTGCTCGCCGAACTGGGTCCTGAGGAGGCAGCGGACCTGCAGGAACTGGGGGCGCCGTCTCAGGACCTGACCATAGAGTCGATCGCGCGTCTCCTAGGGATCGAAGAAACGGGTGATGAGGAGGATGATGAGGACGCCGGGCTGCCCCCTGATGGGGATCGACCAGGGTCTGGCGTTCATGCGGAGGGACAGGAGTAGCGTCGAACGTACCTGGGGCGGAAGGTGCCGGGCAAGGGATACCGAGCCCGTCGTCAGAGCAGTATGATCTCGGCGACGGGCTCGACCTTTGCCAGCTTTTTGCCGCGGCTCTGGCGCGTACGCGCACGGGGGATCGCTTTCAGGGGGATGCGCTGCCGCTTGCCGTCTCGTGTCAACAGGTCGACCTTGGTCGATTGACTGACCTTACCGGCCGTGGCAGCGATCACCGGGCCTGTCGATTTGGTGATACGCAGCGACTGCATGCCCTTGCCTCCCCGGCCCTGCAGCGTAAAGTGCCGGACGGGAAGCCGTTTGAAGTAGCCGGCCTCGCTGAGGATAAAGGCTTCACGGCGCTGCTCTCCTTCGAACACGGCTCCACTAATCACGGCGTCGCCTTTGGACATCTTGATGCCCGTCACGCCGCGAGCAGAGAGGGTCCTTTGCTCGCTGATCTCTGCCGAGGTAGTCCGGAGCGCTCTGCAGTTCGTGAAAAGCAGTACCTGTCCTTCTTTGCTGCACGTCCCGGCAAAGATGACTCGATCGTTCTTGGCGAGGCCCATCACTTCTTCCCACGCGCTGTCGGCCAGGCTGTCTACCAGCACCGATAGCGGCGTGCGTTTGACTTTGCCCCGTGCACTTCCGAGGATCAGAAAGCGCTCTGGATCTAGCACGTCGAGGTGTACGATGTGCTCCTCACGAGCCAGGCCCATCCTCGACCAGGTTTCTTCTTGGGGAACAAGGCCCACTGGGCCTAACCACGCGCGTCCCCTGCTCGTCACGAGCAGCACCTTGTCGGTTGGCTCAACCGCGATCGACATACGATGCGCCTTGACTGCACGCTTGCTGGTCCCTGGCCTGACGCGGTACGAATAGTCGGACTGTTTGCAGCGCAGGATGTTGCGGAATGTAACCGTAACGACTTGCGGCACGTCGGGCACTGCGAGGTCTGCGGCCGTGACGGCTGCGCCGTGCTCACCTGGCGCAGCATCCACGATCGTCGTCCGGCGGCGGGTCGCGTACTTTTTTCTGATCTCGGTCGTTTCCTCAGCGATCACACTGAGCTGCCTGGCTTCCGAGGCTAGGAGCGCTTCGAGGTACTTGATGCGTTTTTCCAGGTCTCGCTTTTCCTGCTTGATCTTGCTGCGTTCCATCGCCGCAAGCCGGCGAAGCTGCATGTCGAGGATTGCTGTGGCCTGTAGTTCGGTCAACTTGAACTTGCGCATTAGGTTCCTACAGGCCGTATCGGCGCGCTGGCTGCGACGAATCGTTTCGATCACTTCATCGATTCGATCGAGAGCAATGAGCAGACCCTCGACGATGTGCAGGCGGGCACGACGGCGTGCTAGCTCGTAATGGCTCCGCCGCTGCACGATCGCTAGGCGGTGCAGCACAAACTGCTCGAGCATCTCCCTGAGGCCAAGTATGCGCGGCTCGACGACCTGGCTCTCATCCGTGTCCCGTGGCACGAGCAGCAGGTTGTTGACGCCAAAAGTGGCGCGCAGCGTGGACCGACGCACAAGCATGTCGAGCACATCCTCGGCGAGCGCTTGCCGGGAAAGCTGGACCACGATGCGAAGACCCTCGCGGTCGCTCTCATCCGCGATGTCCGTCACGCCGTTGATCTTGC
>CAZLMZ010000020.1:0-20517 GCA_964560475.1 uncultured Anaerolineae bacterium | reverse complement strand
GACACACGATGCCAGCACTGCCCTCTGTGTATGCAGCCTCGATCGCGTCGCTGCGTACCGTCTTGCTTCCGCGACGGTCGGTGCGATAGCGGTAGACGATCCCACCGGTGGGAAAGTCAGGGCCAGGGATGACTTCCATCAGTTCCTGGACCGCAATCTCTGCCCGGGCCTTCCAGCGTTTGCAGAGCAGTATGATGGCATCGCACACCTCGCCGAGGTTATGAGGAGGAAGGTTCGCGGCAAAACCGACCGCAATCCCTGAAGACCCATTGACGAGGGCGTTCGGAAATGCGGTTGGCAGTACCACCGGTTCTTCGAGCGAGTTGTCAAAGTTCTCCTGCCATTCCACCGTGTCCATGCCGATGTCACGCAGCATCTCCGCACCCGGGGGGGCGAGGCGACACTCGGTATAGCGCATGGCTGCCGGCGAGTCGCCGTCGATGGAGCCGAAATTGCCCTGGCCATCGACGGTCACTTCACGCTGCGAGAAGTCCTGTGCCATACGCGCCAGCGCATCGTAGACGGACTGGTCGCCGTGCGGGTGATACTTGCCGAGTACTTCGCCGACGATACGCGCACACTTGCGATGAGGCGACGACGGGTTCAGGCCCATATCGCCCATGGCATAGATGATGCGGCGTTGGACGGGTTTGAGACCGTCTCGCACATCCGCGATCGCTCGGTCGAGGAGCGTATAGTGTGCGTACTCGCGGTAGGCATAGCCTAGTTCCTCGGCCAGTTCGATCGTCCGTCGTCTGCGCTTGGTCCTCGTCTGAGTCATTCCTCTTCCATCTTTGTTTAGTGCTCGTGCTCGCCCTATGCTGCCTCGGTGGCTGTTTCAGGCTCCTCTTCCTTGGTATCTGGCTCAGTCGAGGGTAGTACGTCCAGCCCGTGCGCGTCGCGCACTACATTCTCGATCTCGCGCAGTAGCGAGG
The DNA here is from genome assembly GCA_964560475.1 of uncultured Anaerolineae bacterium. Taxonomy (GTDB): domain Bacteria; phylum Chloroflexota; class Anaerolineae; order JAFGEY01; family JAFGEY01; genus BS750m-G44. The sequence goes on along the minus strand of CAZLMZ010000020.1, from coordinate 19,582 downwards.
GGTTCTCGCCGAGCACCGCCTTGGTATTCTCGCGCCCCTGGGCGAGCATCTCGTCTCCATACTTGTAGTAGGAGCCGCGCTTGTCGATCACGTCGAGCTCTACGGCCAGGTCGAGCACATCTCCGGGTAGCGAGATGCCTTCGTCATACATGATGTCGAACTCGGCCTGCTTGAACGGTGCCGCCACCTTGTTCTTTTTCACCCGGACGCGCGTCCGGTTGCCGACCACCCGCCCGTGCAGCTTGATTGCCCGGATGCGGCGAATGTCAAGGCGCACTGAAGAGTAGAACTTGAGCGCCATGCCACCCGAAGTGGTCTCGGGATTGCCGAACAGGACGCCGATCTTTTGGCGGAGCTGGTTGGTAAAGATGAGCGCCACGTTGCTTTGCTTGACCGCCCCGCTCAGCTTGCGCATGGCCTGGCTCATGAGCCGTGCCTGCAGTCCAGGATGGCTGTCGCCCATCTCACCCTCGATCTCTGCACGTGGCACCAGGGCAGCGACCGAATCGATGACCAGAGCATCGACAGCCCCCGAACGGATCAGTGCCTCGGCGATCTCGAGCGCCTCCTCACCAGTATCCGGCTGCGAGATGTATAGCTCATCTACGCTGACGCCACATACCTCAGCGTACGCCGGGTCGAGTGCGTGTTCGACGTCGACGATCGCTGCCGTGCCACCGCTCCGCTGTATCTGTGCAATGATGTGCAAGCAGAGTGTGGTCTTGCCGGATCCCTCTGGACCATAGATCTCGGTCATGCGACCGCGCGGGATGCCGCCGATGCCCAGCGCGATGTCCAGTGACAAGGAACCGGTCGGTATGGCCTCCACGTCGAGATGTGTGGCTTCACCTAGCCTCATCACTGCTCCTTCGCCAAAGCGCTTGCGGATGGACTGCAGCGCTGTACCTAATGCTTCCTCACGTCCATTTGCCATTGTAGCTCCTCTTACCTGATGTCGAAGCATCTGGGTGGGGACACGACGCTTCGCTTGCGCTCGAGCGCAGGATTTCGGCTCACCAGCCCTGCCCCGATCATGTAGGTGTCGACCGGCCTTCAGGTCAGGTACCCAAGCAGTTTCCGGCTACGCCGTGGGTGACGCAGCCGGCGCAATGCTTTGTGCTCTATCTGCCGAATGCGTTCGCGGGTCAGGCCGAACTTGTCGCCAATCTCTTCCAGCGTATAGCTATGCCCGTCGTGCAGGCCGAACCGGAGGCGCAGGATGCGTGCCTCTCTCGGGGTGAGGGTGCCGAGTACCTGCTCCATCTCCTCACGCAGCAACTGCTGAGACGCTTCCTCGGGAGGTGCCGGCATATTGTCATCCGGAATAAAGCTGCCCAGCTCATCTGGATCGTCGTCGCCTACAGGTCGCTCGAGTGAAAGCGGATAGCGCGAGACCTTGAGCATCCACCGCACCTTGCTCGGCCTCAAGCCCATCTCACTGGCGATTTCTTCGGCTGTGGGCCGGCGGTTGGTCTCTTGCTCGAGCTGGCGTGCCGTTTGGTATACGCGCCGAATGCGGTCGTTCATGTGCACCGGGATACGGATCGTCCTGGCCTGTGAAGCAATCGCGCGCGTGATGTACTGCCGGATCCACCACGTAGCATACGTGCTGAACCTGTAGCCGCGCGTATAGTCGAACTTTTCCAGGGTCTTGATCAGTCCCAGATTCCCTTCCTGGATCAGATCTAGGAAGGAAAGGCCGCGACCGCGGTACTTTTTCGCAATGCTGACCACGAGACGCGTGTTTGCCAGAATGAGGTGTTCCCGTGCCATGCACGCCTCCTCAAGCTGCCGTTCGAGCTGCTCGCATCCCTCGTGGTCGCTGTTTCTCAGCCTTCGCTGCGCCTCCCTTCCTGTACTGATGGCCTTGGTTAGCCTGAGCTCCTCCTCACGAGAGAGAAGGGGCATCGAGGCTGCCTCTTTCAGATAGATTCCAATTCCGTCGTCAACTGGGATACCCCTGAGATCAAAGACTTCCTCTCCTGTGCTGAGACTATCGCGATCATCTCTCTCGGGCAATTGGTCGGGTCGGCCCAGACCACCAGGTCTGGGCCGAGCTGTCTCCTGATCTGCAGTATTCTCTGTCTTGCTGCTACTCTTGTCCGCGGAAGCGGTCGTATTCGTAGCGTCGTCGGTCACTGCTCTCCCTCCACAGTGGATAGGAATCCGTAGGTGGTGCGGGTCGTTGTTCGCCTCAAACTTCAAGGACCTGGACGCCTCTATAGTGGCCACAGTTGAGGCAAACACGGTGAGGCAGCTTTTTCTCGCCGCACTGAGGGAAGTCTATGTGGATTTCCTTGTTCCCTTTCTTCAGGATCAACCGATCGTCGAATGTGACGTCGGGCATCCGCACGTGCCAGTTGGCACCATTCCCAAGCAGCTCGTTGATCCGCTGGACCATCCGCTCTCGCCCATATACCTTGGCCATCGGTTCCCACACTGCATCGTGAGCGATGACGGAGGGGAATCCGTGCGAACGAGCCACCAGGTTAGTGCTCAATACCCGTGGCATATCATAGTCAGTCTGGACGATGGCGGCGACGGGTTGTGCTGTGGTGGCCCAGATCGTAGCCAGCCACTGCCGAGCATCGTCTGGCATCATGGGTGGGTCGATGCAGATGATCCCTCGTCCGGTGTCGACAAAGCCCACGTTCCCGCACGGATATCGTGTCTCCAGGTAGATGTCTGGAGCGATCTCTCTCATCGTATGTTCGGCCCTGCTATATGTGGATAGTCTCGATGTTGACTGCCTCAGGCCCTTTGGGCGCATAACGCACGTGGAATCGGACCGGCTCGCCCTCGTGCGGATAGTTTCCGTCGGGCTCTAGCAACTGCTTCTGGTGAAAGAACACCTCGTAACCGTTCTCGTCGACGATAAACCCGTACTGCTTGCGGGGATTGAACCACTTGACTTGGCCTCGCTGCTTGGGCAGGGGCCCCGCATGCCAGAAGCAGTTCAGGCACTGTACTGGCACGACGAGATGGGCCCCCCACCTGTCCAGATAAGCACGATAGTTCTCGGTCATCATAAAGCCCATGCCACAACGCTGGCAGGTGATTGCCTTACGTCTATCTGTCATTGGCTATACCCCAGTCTGTTTCCAGGCCTCCCAGAGTCCCCTGCTCCGTATGCCAGCGTGACGCAGCCGTCGAAGGGCATGCCGCTCGATCTGGCGTATGCGCTCCCGCGTCACACCCATGTCCTCCGCAGTTTCCTCCAGCGTCTGGCGTTCGTCGCCGTCGAGCCCAAACCGCAGGCTCAGGATACGCTGCTCGCGTGGCGAGAGCCGGGCAGAGACGAGTTCACGCACCTGCTCTCTCAATTGCTGGTCGTGCAGCAGCTCCTCGAGAGAGGGCGCTTGTCGGTCCTCGACGAAATCAGCGAGTTCGCTCTCTCCCTCTTCGCCAACGGGCATATTGAGCGAGAGCACACGTCTTTGCCAACGCTGCAGCCGGCGGACCGACCGTACCTGCACGCCCATCTGCTTTGCCAGTTCTCCGACCGTGGGTTCGCGGCTCAGACGTGATTCCAAGACACGGCTCGCCCGTCGCATGATGCGGAGCTTGTCGGCAACGTGTGCCGGCAAGCGGACGGTGCGCCCCTTGTTGGTGATCGCACGGCGGATCGCCTGCTTGATCCACCACACCGCGTATGTCGAGAAACGGGTGCCTCGAGTCGGATCGAATCGCTCGACCGCCTCGATAAGCCCGACGTTTCCTTCCTGGATGAGATCATCGAAGGGTAAGCTGCTCCCAGAGTACTGCTTGGCCATGCTGATCACCAGGCGCAGGTTACACCGGATCATCCGCTTGCGCGCTTGATCCGCTCGAGCAACGACACGTTCCAGATCGTGTCGCTCCCGGTCGTCCAGGTCGTGGGCGCGAGCGAGTTGTTCACTGGCCTCGCGGCCCTGCTGGTACTGAGAGGCGAGCTCTATCTCTTCCTCTTCGCTGAGGAGCGGGAAGCGTCCCATGTCCTGCATGTAGATGTCGAGCGCACTCAACCTGTGTACCCCAGTTCCTATCGTGCAGTTAGCTGGATTCCCTACTAGTCTAGTTGCATACCGCTCGGCCCCGAAGCTATCGACGGACCCTGCGTCGCTCGCGCCAAAGGCGCTTCCGCTCACGGCGCTTGGCCTTGCGCAAGGCGATTCGTTTCTGCTCGCTCTTGGAGACAAAGTAGCGTTTGCGCTTGGCGTCGCTCAGAATTCGATCACGTGCGACCTTTTTTCGGAATCGCTTGAGTAGGCTTTCCGGCGATTCCCCATTCCTACGAACGACTCTTGTCATATTCTTACTCCCTCCACGATTTCGTGTATACCCCACCAGCACGCGTCGCCCTGCTCGCCTATGGAGCTGTCTCTCTGTGTGCTGGCCCATCGACCGCACAATGCCGACCCGATCTCCGCTTGTATGGGACAAACTGACCAGAGTGGACTGCGACGGGCCGACGGTCAACATACTATGCGCCCTAGTTGCACAGCAGGCGAGAGCATGCTTGAGTCTATCACGATGCCCATATATCAATCCGGTATAGTATACCATCGTGGCTTCAAAGTGTCAAACCGACACTAGCCGTGCGTTCACAACTCTCGGTCGAGGTATACATTTTCATAATGGGATTAAATGACGATGTTTGAGATCGATTCGTTCGTGCTCGAGTTGGCGAGGATGCTACTCGTAGATGACCGGGTCCCGCATGATCAAGTCGACCGCGCTTGCTGCGGTTCTGGAGACGGTGGGGAAGGGAGCATGGAGCGCCTGGATGTGACGTAAGTTGTCGGCGGTGCGCGAGATCAACATGGTCAGGTCGCCGTCCGCCACCTCGGATATCTGCACAGCGCGCTGCCACGTCTCCTCAGCGGCCCAGGCATAGACGGCTGCGGCTGGGCGAAGGTAGAGCGGGCGGGTCTCAAAGCCGGCGCGTTTCATCTGCTCGACGAAACGATGTAGGCCGCGCGTGACCCTGACAAAGGCGCGCTCCAGTGTACGCGGCACGAGACCCGTATGTAGGTGATCGTCGGTCTCGCGTTCGTTGACAAACGAAGCCACGATCGCAGCCAGGATGGCGGGATCCGTATCTGGAAGTAGCTCGTGCTTGAGCGCTTCCGCGATGAGCAACGGTTGGTCGACGCGGAGCAAGGAGGCCCATCCGCCCGACTCTGTGGGGAGCCCTTCCCCGGTCACATAGCCATGGGCTTGCAGGAAAGCCAGGTAACGCTCGAATTCCTGTACCAGGCGCCTGTACCGGCCCCCTTTCTGGCGGTAGGCGGCGAAGGACTGCTGCAACAGGCGCTCGATCTCGGCCGGTGTATGCGAGAGAAGCAGGTTGAGCACCATGGAAAAGCTGACCTGGACCTGGCTGGGCACATCCAGCGGGGCAGAAGCCCACAGTCGTGCGATCAGGTCGAGATCCATAAAGGGCCCCGGCAAGACAACGAGGAAGCCAATGTGGTCCATGCCACGACGCCCTGCCCGCCCGGTCATCTGGTGGAACTCGGTCGGTGTGAGCGGGACGAACTCGTGCCCGTCAAAGCGATCGGACTGGATCAAGACGGCCGAGCGGGCGGGAAAGTTCACACCTGCCGCGACGGTAGACGTAGCAAAGACCGCGTCGAGCAGCCCTTCAGTCATCAGCGTTTCCAGGACCAGCTTCCACGGAGGGAGCTGTCCGCCGTGATGAGCGCCGACCGCGAGGTTTCGCAGGTGCCAGAGCTGCGGGTGGCTCGCCAAATGCCGGCTCTCTGCGACGAGCTCGCCGATCCGGCGATGGAGCTGTTCGCGGCGCTGTGCACCCCTCGGGCGATGGCCCTGGCACAGATCGAGTGCCTGGTCGCAGTTGGAGCGAGACTTTAGGAAGAAGATTGCCGGCAGCAGGTTGAATCTGCGCAGGACCTCGAGGATCTCCCCAAAGGGAGGCAAGTCACGCGGATCGTAGAGCAGGGGTGGGTTCCTGGCGTTGGCGTAGGTGCGAACCTTGTGGTCTAGCCTGGGCTTGCTGCTCTCGGGAGAAAGAAGAGGCATGAGCGTCCCGGAAGGGTGAAGGAACAGCGGATAGAGCTCGACCGGACGCTCGGTGGCCTCGACCACGATGGTCGGCGATTCGCGAATGCTCTCGAGCCAGCCTGCAATCTCGTCTGCGTTGCCGATCGTTGCCGAAAGCAGGAGCAAACGGACCTGAGATGGGAGGTAGATCATGATCTCCTCCCAGACTACGCCGCGGTCGGGGTCCCCCATAAAGTGCGCCTCATCCAGCACCACCAGATCGGTGTCCAGGTCCTGACCGAGGTGCATGGCGTCGTAGAGCTGGTTGCGCAGGATCTCGGTCGTGCCGACGACGATGGGCGCATCCGCATTCTCTTTGCGGTCCCCAGTCAAGATGCCGACGTTCTCCCGGCCGAATTCTGTCGCGAATTCGAGCAGCTTGGCATTGCTCAAGGCTTTGAGCGGTGAGGCGTACCACGAATGGCCGCCCTGCAAGAGTACACGCTCGATCGCACGCTTGGCGATCCACGTCTTGCCTGCACCCGTTGGCGCGGTGACCAGGCAGTCGGCGCGCTGAACCGCGTCGAGCGCCTCGAGCTGAAAGGGGTCGGGACGGAAGGGCATCTCCTCGGGTACGCCGATGTTGGCAAAGACGGGCCTCAGGCGAGGATCGGCTTGGGGCCTGATCGTCGATATCTGCCTGGAGCGCCTCTGGCGCCGTGCAGCGTATCTACGTCCCTTGCGAGAGCCGTATCGACGTGAACGCCGGTCGTCAGAGTCACTGCTCATCGAGCTCCGCCCTTTGTCTCCCGGCGGAGCAGTGCCGGGCATACGTTGTGATCACTGAACCAGATGGGGCAAGCGTAGGCTGTGTACATGGCACGTGGTGGGCTAAGGCGGCAAGCGTGTGCCCAGGGAAGGTGGCCGCGACTCTCACGTCCTAGCTGACCGGCACTGCGAGGATATAGTTCAAAGCTAGAGGGACGTACAGTGCAATCAACAGCAAGGCGATGAGGTATGGCGCCAGGACACGGCGCTCGACCGTCAGCGTATGGCGGTCCGTGCAGCAGAGCCAGGTGGCGAGGCCAATGCTGCCGCCGAGCAGCCCACCCACCGCTGCACCCACGGCGACCAGGAACCAGCTCCCGTAAGCGACGCCGAGACCCAGGGCGCTGCCGAGGCTGCCTACTGCAGCCCATTCCAGGCCGGCGTAGAACCCGCCGCCGGCAGCAGCCGAGCTGGCGCCAATGATGGCGCCCACACCGAGCGCGACATAGCCGACTGTCCACCCGATCGTGGGCAGCAGCACGGACAAGCTCGTTATCACGGCATCATGTACGTCAGAGACGGGAGGAAATCCCTTTGCCAGGCCGAAGGCAAAGGCGAGCAGTGCGCCGAGGAGAGTAACGAGCGTGACGCCGTACGCTATGCCCAGCAGTGCTGCCCCCGCAATACGCAGAGGACGCACCACCGTCCGGTAGAGCCGAGCGGCGAGTGGGGCGGCGATCCAGCGCACGGCTGCAGACGCCAAGCTCTGCCATGCGCGGCTGGCCCAGGAGCGCACGGCGGGCCAGACCCGCTCGATGACCACCAGCCTCCATACGGCGTGTGCCGGCGTCTCACCGACCTGTCCGAAACCGGGCGCGCCTTGCGCTGTGGTCGGCTGGCAGTAGTTCCTGTCTGATCGTGATCGGGATGCCATATCGGGATCGCTTGCCTGTGTCAACTGCTTCTTGGGACATTATACAACCATACATAGCGCGACGCAACCTGGTCTTGCTTTCCAGCCCGAAATGTGCTATGATGGTATCATATTCATCTGGAGTATGAACATGACGCCGCGACAGTGCGCTAGCCGACTCGATCTCCTTCTCGGTGGGCTCCTCAAAGTGAGGGGCAGTTGGCGCTTGGGAAGGCGGCGGCATTAGCCGATAGGCACATACCCGGGTTGCGGAGGGCCTCCCCAAGTGGGAAGGCCCTTTTTGTTTGCCAAGGGAGGCACAGAGATGGGGCTTGCGAACGTACCCCCAACATCGTCGACCAAAGCCTGACCCTAGCCGGAGGAACTCGGTGTTCCTCAGCCGGCGAGCCAGGCATAGCTGAGAGGAGGACCGAGATGGACCCGGAGCAGAGCAGCGAGTATGATGCACAGCAGATCGAGACCAAGTGGCGGCAGGTGTGGGCCGAGACGGCGATTTACCGCACGCCTGATGAGCCGCAGGGGAACACCTTCTACTGCCTGGAGTTCTTTCCCTACCCATCAGGAGAGGGACTGAGCGTCGGGCACGGCAGAAACTATGTGCCGACGGACGTCATTTCGCGCTATCGCCGCATGCGGGGCGACGCCGTGTTGCACCCCATGGGGTGGGACGCCTTTGGGCTTCCGGCGGAGAACGAAGCCATCAAGCGCGGTATTCATCCACGCGAGACGACGAGGCGCTACGCAGCCAACTACCGCCGGCAGATGACCCTGATCGGCTGTTCCTACGACTGGGAGCGCGAGATCAACTCGAGCGATCCAGGCTACTATCGCTGGACGCAGTGGTTCTTTTTGCTGCTGTACCGGCGCGGCCTGGCCTATCGTGCGATGGGCCAGCAGTGGTGGTGCCCATCCTGCCGGACGGTGCTGGCGAACGAGCAGGTCGAGTCGGGTGGGGTATGCTGGCGCTGTCACCACCTGGTTGAGAAGCGCGACTTAAAGCAGTGGTACTTGCGGATCACGGCATATGCGGACGAGCTACTGCGCGATCTGGACAACCTGGATTGGCCATCGCACATCGTGGCCATGCAGGAAAACTGGATCGGGCGCAGCGAGGGAACTGAGTTCGAGATGCAGGTGTCAGAGACGGGCGATCGCTTCACGGTGTACACCACGCGCCCCGATACGGTCTACGGTATGACCTTTGCCGTGCTGGCGCCGGAGCACCCGCTGATCGAACGGATCACAGCTGCCGAGCACCGTACGGAGGTCGAGGCGTACTGCGAACAGGCACTTCACCGCACCGAAGTTGAGCGGCAGCAGGTAGGCCGCGACGGCGTGTACATCGGTGCGCACGCTATCAGTCCCGTCGATGGGCGCCGCGTGCCGATCTATGTGGCCGACTATGTGCTGATGGGCTACGGTGGGGGGGCAATCATGGGGGTCCCCGCGCACGACGGGCGAGACTATAGCTTTGCGGTGCGAAACGGTATCCCGGCCCCAGTCGTGATCGCGCCACCTGGCTGGGACGGGGCACCGCTCAGCGAGGCATACACTGAGCCTGGGACGATGGTCCATTCAGGCCCGTGGGATGGCTTGTCTTCGGAAGAGGCCAGCGAGCGAATCGCTGAGTGGATGGAACAGGAAGGGATCGGGCAGCGAAAGGTGAACTATCGCATGCGAGACTGGCTGATCTCGCGCCAGCGCTACTGGGGGGCGCCGATCCCGATCGTGTACTGCGATCGCTGCGGCACAGTACCTGTGCCTGGGGCGGACCTGCCGGTCCTGTTGCCACACGTAGAAGAGTGGCTGCCGAGGGGGGATGGACGGTCGCCGCTGGCCAACGTGCCTGGCTTCCTGCACACCGTGTGCCCGGCGTGCGGCGGGCCAGCGCAGCGCGAGACGGATACGCTGGACGGCTTTGCTTGTTCTAGCTGGTACTACCTGCGCTTTGTCAGCCCTGGATACGAGAGCGGGCCCTTTGACCCAAAGGCGTTGTCTTGCTGGGGACCTCCCGACCTGTACGTTGGCGGCGCAGAACACGCGGTGATGCACCTGCTCTATGCGCGCTTCTGGACCAAGGTCATGGCAGACGCGGGATTGGTCCCGTTCCGGGAACCGTTTCCTGTGCTGCGCAGCCAGGGCGTGATGCACGCGCGGGATCCAGAGACCGGGGCGGTGCGACGCATGTCCAAGTCGACCGGGAACGTCGTCACGCCGGATGAAGTTGCAGCGCGCGAGGGCGCGGACGCGCTGCGCATCTACTTGTTGTTCGTGGCTCCTTTCGAGAACAACACTGTGTGGGAGTCGGAGGGCATCGCCGGTGCGCGCCGCTTCCTGGAGCGCACCTGGCGGCTGGTCGAGGCAGTCGCAGGGGATATCGTGCCGGAGCAGCCCGTAGATCACGAACTACGCCGGGCGCTGCATCAGACGATCCAGCGCGTGACGCAGGACGTCGAGGCATTCCGGTTCAACACTGCCGTCGCGGCGCTGATGGAGTTCCTGAACACACTGTCGCCCCAGGTCAACTCAGGACACATCTCCCGGCAGGTCACCGACGCCACCCGCGCCTATGTCCTGCTGCTGGCCCCCTTTGTACCGCACATCGCCGAGGAGCTGTGGGAACGACTGGGCGGTGCATACAGCGTTTACGAGCAGGCCTGGCCCGCGTGGGAGGAGGAGGCGCTGCGCGCTGACTCTGTCACTCTAGTGGTGCAGGTCGACGGCCGCGTCCGGGACCGCCTGGAGGTACCTCATGGGGTTGACGAGCAAGAGGCACGCGAGCGTTCGCTGGAGGCCGATGGTGTGCGTCATCATCTCGACGGTCGTCGCGTGACGCGGGTGATCTATGTGCCGGGCCGGCTGGTCAACCTGGTGACAGAGCCGGCGTCCTAGAGCTGGCTACGAGCCTTTGTGGAGATGGACATGGATGTGTTCCAACCGAGGTACCTGAGCTACGTGCTGCAGTTCGAGCATCTCGAAAAACGGCTGGAGGGCATGCCTGGTGCGACGGACGAGCACATCGCCGCTCTGTTCGGGCTCGATCTCGAAACCTACCGCTCGATCCGGGGTCAGTATACCGCACGGGCACGTCGGGCGGCGTGGGAGTTGATCGCAGAGCCGGCGTTCGCCGCGCTCGTGGACCGGCTTCCGTTCCGCGCGGGTGATGTGGTCGTCGGTCTCGGGGACAGCATCACCGACGATGACCAATCGTGGCTAGAGATCGTGCGCGCCTTGCTCGAATCGAGACGAGCCGAGGACCGGATCCGGGTTGTGAACGCAGGCGTGTCTGGCGACACTACAGCCCAGATGATCGCGCGCTTTTTGGACGTCGTGGTAGAAGAGCCGGACTGGATCATCTGTATGGCGGGAACGAACGACGCGCGGCTGCACGGCGCTTTCCCAAAGAAGGTGCTGGTCAGCCTCGAGGAAACGGAAAAGAACCTCGACATGCTGCATCATATGGCGGTGACACAGACACAGGCACGCTGGGTCTGGATGACGCCTCCCATGGCGATCGAGGCACAGATTGCCGGTCACTGGATGCTGAGCGGGTTCGAGCTACACTGGCGCAACGAGGATCTGTTCGCAGTCGGCGACCTCATCTGTCGGCGCGCTGAGCCGGTGGTGGACCTACGGCAGATGTTCGGTGAACCACCCGATCCCAGGTACCTGCTTCCGGATGGGCTGCACCCCTCGCTGGAAGGGCAGACCGCTATCGTGCGCGCGCTGGTGAAGCGACTCGCCGAGGAGAGCGAATAGAGAAGAAGGGATGGAATCGTGCCCTTCTCTGCCGAGGAGATGCCCTGCGTGGACCCTGCAGGTGTCTGGCGCTGTGACGGGCGATCACCCATCACAGCGCCAAGCGAATGAATGGCGTTACTTGGTCTCCTGCAACATCCTGATTGCTTCGTCGACGCTGATCTCGCCGCGCTCGACCATTTGCAGGACCTCGGTCTGAGACTTGATCGCGACTTTGGCCTCGACCGGCTCCACGGGAGTTTCAGGCGCAGCAGCAGGGGGCGGCTCGGGCACTGGCTGTGACTTGGCCACAAAGGTCTCAGCCGGCGCTTTGGAGTCTGTGGCTGGGCCATCGATGTAGAGCCTGCCATTGACCGTGTCAAAGCGAATGCTCGAACGAGGGCCTTCGCCAGTGCCAATGGTTGCCTTCCAGCTACCCATGCTGCGCTCTATGCCATCGGCGGGGATCTTGCAGTCGACCGACATGTTCACGCCGTGTGCCGACACACTTGCATAGGGGGCGTTGGCGAGCATCAGGCGGCAGCTCCCATTGACGGTATGGAACGTGTATTCCCCGCCCAAGGCGAGCGATGCGCCAACCTCGATATCCCCATTTACCGTATCGGCCTTGAGGGCGCTTAGCGATCCCTCCTGGACGCGCATACGGCCGTTGACGGTATGAAGCTTGGCTGTGCCCTCGATGCCTTGCGCTTGGAGCGAGCCGTTCACTGTCTCGGCGCGGACCTCACCCTTGATCGCAGTCAATACCGCCGTACCATCGACATCGTTGACGCGCACCTCGCCGCTCACGTCTTGAGCATTGATCGGGCCACTGACGTTCTTCAGTCGCAGGTTGCTGGCGTGCGGGACGTGTACCTCATAGTCGACGAGCGGCGGCTTGTTGCCGGTCAGCCAGTCCAGCCAGCCTGACATGCCTTGCTCGTGCTTGGTGCGAGCGGTGATCGTCCGACCCTCCTGGCCAATCTCGACGTCGGCAGCACCGTTCTGGCTAGTGGCGACGATCTGCGTCGTGTTCTCGTCCCAGCCCAGGACCGTAATCGCACCGCGCACGTTCTCCACAGTCAGGTCGCAACCATCTGGCGTCTCGAACGTCTTTTCGATTCGCTCTTCCATGTCCACCGCCTCCCTATTCTACGAATACCTCGACTTTTTCGCCGCCTTGTTCGTCCTCAACGTCCACAATCTTGCCGGATGCGCCCTCGCGAATGGCTGCGATCAGCTCTTCCCAGTCCAGCTCCTCCGTCTCGGGCGCAAAGCGCGCTCCTAACTTGGTGGCTGCGGTCACCAAACTGAAGGGGAGGTTGACGTTGACGCGCGTGCGTCCTGTGACCATGTCGGTCACGCGGACGCGAATCCAGCGTGGGCCTCCTTCGCGCGGTGTTTCCTCGGCTGTGGATCGTGAGCTGCGCAATGCGTTGATCAGCTTGACCCCTTCCTCAGCCGAGATCTTGCCCTCACTGACCATCTGCAGAATGCGGGCTCGTTCCTCGCTCATGTTTATCTCTCCTTGTGCGCTCATCACTCTCCCTGAAGCAGTTGCACGGCTTCTTGCGACGATATCTCACCGGAAGCGAGCTGCTCCAGGATCGCTCGCCGCTCCTCCAGCGAGACTTCTGGCTTGCTCTCGGTCACCTCGTAGCCCAGTGCCTGGATCACCTCGTTCAGGCGCGAGCGAACGGTGGGATAGGACATCCCCAGTTCCTCCTGGACCCGAGTCAGCTTGCCTTCGCAGCGGATAAATGTCTCCACAAAGGCCATCTGCTCTGGCGACAGTTGATAGAAGCGTCCGAGAGTAAAGTGGCCCTCGACCGTGGTGTCACAGGTACGACAGTACAGGCGCGTCACAGTGAGTGTCTCGCCGCATACCGGGCAGGTTCCGACGACAGGGTACATACGTGCCTCCTAGGCAGTCGATCGATGGAAGTCAGTTCTTCTGCAAAGATTATATCATTCATCCTTGTATTTGTCAATACCAAACTTGAAAAATTAAAGGTGTGGTTGGAATCCTCTGGCAGCCCGTGATGCCTACCCGCAATCCAGGCAGCGTTCGCGCAGGTTTCTGCCTGCCGGTCTCGCGGTTCTTGACAATGCTAGTCAGTTGACCTATACTGGCAGGCGTCCTCAGGAATTTGTTGAGAAGGAGTGCGCCGCGTGGTCTTGGATAGGTTCTCGCTGCAAGGGCAGGTGGGGGTCGTGACCGGTGGCGGGCAGGGCCTAGGAAAGGTGTTCTGCCAGGCCTTTGCTGAAGCAGGGGCTGACATTGTCGTTGCCGAGGTCAACCGCGAGACCGGGCTTGCGACGGCAAGCGAGCTCCGAGAGATAGGGCGCCGTGCTCTCTTTGTAGAGACCGATGTTCGCTCGCCCGCCAGTATACGAACGATGGTCAAGTCAGCCGTCGACGAGTTCGGCCAGATCGATTTCCTCATGAACAACGCGGGCATTACCAAGTGGGCACCGGCCGAGGACATTGCGACGCAGGACTGGACGGACGTGATCGACGTCAATCTCAGCGGGGTCTTTTACTGCTCACAAGCAGTAGCGCAACACATGATCGAGCGTGGCGGCGGCCGAATCATCAATATTGCATCGATGTCGGGGCTGATTGCGAACCGCCCGCAGCCGCAGGCTTCCTATAACGCCAGCAAGGCTGCCGTGATCCACCTGACCAAGTCCTTGGCTGCCGAGTGGGCACCTCACAACATCCGCGTCAACGCGATCGCGCCTGGCTACATGGACACACCGATGGCTCAGCCTTTCTTTGAGGACCCGCAGTATGGGGGAGTCTGGATTGATGCGATCCCGATGAAGCGCCCCGGTCAGCCGGAGGAGCTGGCACCGATCGCCGTCTTGCTCGCTTCAGACGCTTCCAGCTATATGACGGGCACGACAGTGGTCGTCGACGGCGGGTACACGATATGGTAGCCTCTCGCTAGGAGCGGAATCTGCTCCGCGGGTGGAAAGGATGAGACACGTGGGACGTGTTCTCTCGGGTATTCCACTTGTGCGTGTGTTCTCCCTGGTTCTATGGGTGCTCGCGCCTTTACTGCTTGGCGTTCCGCTCGCTTTCCTCGCTGTGCCCGTACCGCGGGTAGCCGTGATCCGCTTCGAGGGCGTGATCTGGCAGGAGAGCATTCCCTACCTCTCCAGCATGCTGGACGTCGCTCGGGATGATCGCGCGATCCGGGCGGTCGTGCTCGAGATCGACAGCCCTGGCGGCGATGTCACTGCGACCGAGGAGCTCTACTTTCGCCTGCTCGAGCTGCGCCAGGAAAAGCCGCTGGTGGTCACCGTCGATTATCTCGCCGCAAGCGGAGGCTATTACCTCGCCGCTGCCGCTGACCACATCTTTGCCAAGCCGGCCTCGCTGGTCGGAAACGTCGGGGCAATTACCTTTCTGCCCTCAGTGGACGAGCAGCGGGTCACCGATGAGGATTACGTTTCGACCGGCCCGTACAAGTTCTCAGGCGGAAACCGGGGCGATTACGCGCTGCAGATCGAGCTGGCCAAGCGCGCCTTTCTGGAGGCAGTGTATTCGCAGCGCGGGCAAAAGCTGGCTGTCGAACAAGATCAACTGGCGAGCGGAGAGGTGTTCATGGGGCTTCAGGCGCTCCAGTTGGGGCTGATCGACGACCTCGGAGCAAACAGTGAGGCCGTGCAGAAGGCTGCCAACCTCGCCCACTTGCGCAACTATGACGTCACTGATCTGGTGTCTGTGGTACACGGCGACCAACCGCCGGAGAGTGGGTACGTGGCAGCCCAGCAGGTGGACACAGTCCTCGCCAGCCACGATCCGGCCTGGCAGCAGCGTCCCTACTACTTGTACCTCGCCCCACAGAATAGGAGGCAGTGAACGTGCGTTCCAAGCTCTGGCTGCGCGCGGTGGGACGCATCTCGCTCTTTGTGGTGCTCTTGCTTGCACCCACACTGGCGCGCGCTGCCTATCACTACCGGCGACCCTATGTCGCGCCCGGCGTGCAGTTCCCCGATCTGGCGCAGATTCAGGTCCCGCAAGCGTCATCGGTTCCCTTTGTCGACGAGGATGTACAGCTCGGAAGTGGGATCGTGGCCATTGACCGGGCGCACGGCAATCGAGTAGACGATGCCGAGCTCAACGTGCTTCTCGCCCGCCTCACCAAGCGTGGCATACGAGCCACATCCGTGTGGCCTGGGGAGTCGCTGCCGGATGCGCTCCGCACGGTCACGGCGCTGGTGGTCGTCTCCCCGCACGCGGTCTATACGGAGGACGAGATCGCTGCAGTCGCACGTTTCGTCGAGCAGGGCGGGCGAATCTTGCTCGCGGCCGATCCAAGCCGTTACGACATCGAGGTGCAGTACGACGAGACGGGCGGCGAGCGCTACGTCGTGCAGTCGGATGTGCCGGCGATCAACAGCCTTGCCTCTGCCTTTGGCCTCGCCTTTGCGGACGACTATCTGTACAACACCCAGGAGAATGCCGGCAATTACCAGTATGTGATCTTCCGTGACCTGGTCGAGGGACCGCTGAGCGCAGGTGTAGCCGAGGTTGTCTTTTATGCGGCACACTCGGTCTCGGCAAGCGAGCAAGCGGTGATACGATCGAGCGCGGCGACAGCATCATCGCTGCACGAGCAGGGTGGGGGCTGGGTCGCGATGGCGCTCGGCGGCGGTGGGAAGGTGCTTGCCGTGGGCGATTTCACGTTCATGACCGAGCCCCACAACGCAAGCCTGGACAACGACCGCTTGATCGCCAACATTGCCGATTTCGTCGGGGAGGCGGAACGCACCTTTGGCCTGACCGAGTTCCCGCGTTTCCTGGGCAGCGATATCGATCTGGTTCCCGTGTTCCCTGGTACTGAGGACACGGCTTTCTCTGGGACTGCAGTGAGTGAGGTTGCCAGGCTGCAGTCGGCGCTGTCCTCTGCAAAAGTACGGCTTCATTGGCACTCCGAACCTGAAACTGGACACGACCGTCTCTACCTGGGCCTTTACGATGGGCTCGGAGTCGTGCCCGAGGCTGCGGACCTACTGGCTCAGCACGGCATCACGCTGACGTTGGAGACATCTGAGCGTGCACGGCTCGCGCTTACGCCACAGCCGACGCTGCAGGTCCCGCAGCCAGAGACGACGCGGACCCCGACGGCAACGGTGCGTCCGGCACGCGACTGGATCCACGTGCCTGGGATCGGGCAGATCGAGGCACAACAGAATGTGTTGTTCTACGCAAACGAGGAGCAAGGGCGACAGGTGCTGTTCGTCCTGGCCTACGCCGAGGAGGGACTGAACGCTGCCATAGACCGCTTGTTGGGCGGAGACTGGAATGGGTGCCTGATCGACGATGATCGGTTGGCGGACCCGATCCATGCCAGCATGGCTGTATGCCCAACAGAGTATACGCCGCTTGAGGCCCCCGAACCGACACCCACACTCGACGAAGAGATAGGGGAGCCTACAGAGCCGTATCCGGTGCCCGACGTTTCCGTGCTGATTGTCGGTGATGATGACGGCGAGGGAGTGTACGAGCAGTGGAGCAGCGCCTATCTGCTTTACGATGCAGTCACCGCCCTGGGCTATGAACCGCAGGCCTGGTCGACGGCCTACGACGGCCCGATCACAGAGACGCAGTTGGCAGGCCGGGACGTGGTGCTGTGGTGTACCGGCGACTATCAGGATGAGGGAGGAAATCCCTCAGCCGAGGAACTGAGCATGCTGGAGGACTATCTAGCGGAAGGTGGGCACCTGCTGCTGGTCGGGGCTTTCCTCGGCGATCCGGAAGGGCGATCGCAGGGCTTGCTGGTAGACATCCAGGTCTCCGATCCTGAGCATCCATTGGCACAGAGCTTTGGGCAGGATGAGGTGATCGATCTGGTGCACTTTGGGGTGGACGAGGATTATGCTCCCTATGATCTGCTCGGCCTGGATGGTGCGTCCGTTGTCTGGATCCGGGGACCGAGCAGCGAGCTGGCGGGAGAGGCGGTGATCGCTACATCGCAATACGACGTGACTGGAGGACGTCTG
Source organism: uncultured Anaerolineae bacterium (assembly GCA_964560475.1). GTDB lineage: Bacteria > Chloroflexota > Anaerolineae > JAFGEY01 > JAFGEY01 > BS750m-G44. The sequence goes on along the minus strand of CAZLMZ010000020.1, from coordinate 2,142 downwards.
GCAGTGGTGGGTGTACCGCTCTACCTCCTTCCCTACGACGACGGCCTGCAGCTCGGGAGCGATATCGTGCTGTGGCTGCTCGAGGGAGGATAGGGAAGGCGTGGACGATAGGCGAATGGACAATGGCCCCGAGTCGCAATTGGCCAGCGCGCGGCGGATCGTCGACCTGCTAGTCGCGCGTGTCAGCCAGGGCGCAGCGGCATTCGAGGCAGAGCACGGCAGTGAGGCGTTACAGGTCGTAGAGGAGATAATGGCTGCTCTCATGGGGCAGCTCGAAGGAAACTTGGGGCACGTTGTGTTGTGGGAGCAGTTTCTGCGCACGCCAAACGAGGTCTCCGAAGCGCTGGTAGGGGTGGTTGAGGTATTGTTTTGTCGCAGCACAGTCTTGAGCGCGTGGATGGACAATGCCTGGATGCGGTATCGTGCCTGTGCTGGTGAGTAAGGGAACGTAGAGGTTCACGGAGGGAAATCGGCCGGTACGGCCCTCTCTGAGGCAGCCCTGTGCCCCGGGAATGGAACCGGGCGACCGCTACGCAAGGTAGCGATTGTGCCTGGGGCAGGGGGTGGATGGAGGTAAGCAAGATGAAAGCGATGATTCTGAGAGAGGTTAAGCCTGCAGAGGAAGGGCCATTGGAATGGACTGACTTGCCTACGCCAGAACCTGGGCCAGGTGAGATCCGCCTCGCGGTGCAGGCGTGCGGTGTATGCCACACAGACCTACACACGGTAGAGGGCGACCTCGACCTGCCCAAGCTGCCAATCGTGCCGGGGCACCAGATCGTCGGCTATGTCGACGCGCGCGGCGAAGGAGTGACCAAGCACGAGATTGGCGATCGCGTGGGCGTGGCCTGGCTGTACGATACGTGTCACGACTGCGAATTCTGCGAGCGTGGGCTCGAGAACCTCTGTCGCGATAGCAAGTTCACGGGGTTTCATGCCAACGGTGGCTATGCTGAGGCAATGGTCGTGCCCGAGGATTTCGCCTATCCGATTCCGGAGCACTTTGGCGATGCGGAGGCGGCGCCGCTTCTATGTGCAGGGATCATTGGCTATCGCGCGCTGAAACTGACAGAGATCGAGGAAGGGCAGAATCTGGGCCTGTACGGGTTCGGCGGCTCTGCACACATCACGATCCAGGTTGCGCGGCACTGGGGATGCCGGGCCTATGTCTTTACGCGGGGCGAGAGCCACCGGCAGTTGGCAAGGGAGCTCGGCGCTGCCTGGACGGGTGGCGCTGAGGATGATCCGGGGGCGCTGATGCACGGCAGCATCAACTTTACGCCAGCCGGGCAGTTGGTGCTGGATGGGCTGCGGGTGATGGAACGCGGCGGCACGCTGGTGTGCGCCGGCGTGACTATGTCGCCGATTCCAGAGCTGGACTATGATAGCCTGCTCTACTGGGAACGCACCGTGCGCAGCGTCGCGAACTTTACCCGACCTGATGCACACGAGCTGCTGCAGTTGGCCGGCGAGATCCCGATCGAGACCAGGATCCAGCGGTTCCCGCTGCGAGAGGCGAACGATGCCCTGCTGGCACTCAAGAACAGCGAGATCGACGGCACGGCAGTGCTGATGATCGGCGCGGATTGAGAGTAGCGGCACTGCTATGGAGGTCAGGCCGCAGGCTCTGTCGCCCGCGGCCTGACTGGCAATATGGGCACAAGGACGTAGCTAGAAGGACCTCAACCTGAGGAGACACTATGCCCGAGTCGGTTGCCATCGTCGGGGCAGGCGTCGCGGGCCTGTCGGCCGGCTGCTACGCGCAGATGAACGGCTACGAGTCGACCATCTATGAGCTGCACAGCATCCCCGGTGGTCTGTGTACCTCGTGGCGGCGCGGCGAGTACCTCTTTGATGGCGCGATCCGGTACCTGAGCGGCACGCACCCACGGTCAAAGGTGCATCGGCTGTGGGAAGAACTGGGCCTGCTCGAGGGGCAAGGGATGTACTACTATGACGAGTTTGTCCGCTACGAGGGTGCGGATGGGCGCGCGCTCGCCTTGTACACCGACATCGATCGGTTGGAAGCACATCTGCTCGACCTGGCACCGCAGGACGCGGGCCCGATCCGCGAGCTTGGCGAAGCGCTGCGGCAGTTCACCGAGATGGAGCTGCCCGTCGACCTGACGCCGAGTGGGCCAG
>CAZLMZ010000019.1:0-23733 GCA_964560475.1 uncultured Anaerolineae bacterium | reverse complement strand
TAGGTCTTTTCGTTGCCGAGCGCGTTTCCGACGCGATCGCGCACGTCGCGCATTACGCTCCCAAAGGTGGGCTGGACGGGCTGCGGGAACAGGGCTTGCAGGGTCTTGCGCAGCCGCTTTCCATCCAGGCGCCGGATCATTCGCCCGTTGTGAGCTACCGAGATAATGCCTGTCTCTTCAGAGACCACGACCGCCACCGCATCTGTCTGCTCAGTCACACCGATCGATGCACGGTGTCGCAATCCCATTTGACGGTCCGAGATCGTGCCACCGGCCAGGGGGAGCACGCACGCCGCTGCAACGGCGCGCCCATTCCGGATCACGACTGCGCCATCGTGCAGCGCTGTGTTTGGATAAAAGACCGTGAGCAGCAGCTCTACGCTGACCTGGCTGTCGAGCTTGATCCCCGTCTCGATATACTCCTCGAGGCCCGTGGTTCGCTCGATCACGATGAGCGCCCCGTGCCGCCGGTCAGACAGGCGGGTAGATGCGATCGATACCTGTTCGATGACGTCGGCCGTCGACGGCTCGCGCGTGGTGGTCAGGTAGGCGCCTGTGCGCCCGAGGCGCTCTAGCGCGCGCCGCAGCTCAGGCTGGAAAATGACCGGGATCGCGACCAGGAGGGCAGGCAGTGCGTTTGCAACGAGCCAGCCGAAAGCACGGAAGGGGAGGAGGCTGGCAGCCAGGGCCATCGCCAACACGAGGATCACCGTGCCGCGCAGTACCTGGACGGCTTGTGTTCCTCGAATCAGGCGCAGAAACCAGTAGAAGGTGAGTGTCACCAACAGGATGTCGAGAACACTCCACCAGTCAAGTCTCTGGAAGAACCACGTGATGTCGAACAATCTCCCCTCCGGAACAGATGGTAGCTCGCGGCGCGACCTTGGCAGAATGGTCCCTCGGTTGGCACCAGTAAGGGGGCCACCTAGCAGCAGGGCGGGCTGCTCTATGCCTTGGTCTGCCAGTACGCACGTGTGCTCCAGAAAGCCAGGTATGGTCTATCTACGCAACTGCTACGACTGCACGTTCATCCAACCTACCCCGCCTTGAGCTGGCCAAGCAACTGCTGATAGCCCTCAACGTGGTCTGGGCCCAGACGGATGATCGCCTGAATGGTGCGAATCGCCTCTTTGGTCTTGCCCGCTTCGAGCTGGATCTCGCCCACCTTGTCCAGTTCACGGATCGCCTTCTTTTTCAGGTGCAGGTCAAGGTAGGCTCTAGCGAGCCGGATATGCAGCGGCAGGTGCGTCGGATACGTCTTGCTCAGGTGCTCGATCGCTTCTATCATACCGGGTGGCGCACGCCGCCCCTGAAAGGCCACCGGCAGCTCTTCCAGTTCTCCCAGTGCCCGCTCTGAGCGGCCCAGCTTGAGATACAGGTCTACCAGATAGATACGAGCCCGGTACTCGAGCGGATCGATCTGCTTGATCTGCTGATAGGCAGACGCCGCGTTTTGCCAATCCAGACGCTGGGTATGGATGTCGCCGATACGATACAGGATGTTGACTTTCCACTGTCGGTCCGGGGTGGCCAATCCCACCTTGTCCAGCGCTTCCTGGTACTTGTCCAGTGCCTTGTTCACCTGAGCCAATTGGTAGTATGCGTCTGCAACGGCCACGTACTGCTCGATGGCCTGATCGTACATCCCGGTTTCCAGGAACGTCTGAATCAGGCGGCCTCGTACGCCGATATTCATAGGAGCTATCTCGATCGCCTTCTCGTAGAGCGGAATGGCACGTTCCACGTTGCCGCGGATTTTGTAGGTCTCGGCGACAGTCGTGTATTTCTCCACTGCCTGGTCCGATTTGCCCTCAGCGATCAGGATATCAGCCAGGCGCAAGTGGAGCGGTAGATAGTCCGGGGCATGTTGGATGGCCCAGAAACACTCTTCGAGCGCAGTAAAGACCTTCTTGTCTCCCAAGTAGTGGCCAATCTGGCGCATCGCGGTGAACGTCGTCTCGGACGAGGGCTCGGTCAGGGTCTCAGCGACCGAAAGCAGCAGCGCCCCCCCCGCTAGGCTGTTCAGTTGTTGCCGTGCCTCGGCCACGCACTGTGCCCATCCTCTGCGATTCAGGAAAGACAAGATCGACTGGATAAAGCGTTGGGTTTCTGTACCCCCGTCCCGTGCCGCATACTGCTGGTAGATCTGTTGGTACGCCCTCTCGAGTGCGGCTTTGCGATCTGGAGACACAGCCTGAGCATCGAGGGACCACAGTACCTGCAATAGATGATGCAGGGCCTGGTTGTGCTTGCCCCATGCGTAATAGATCTCGCCGATGGAATAGTGTGCACCGAGCATATAGTCAGCGTGATCCAGGGCATGTTCTACATGGGCGATCGCCCTCGCATAGTCTCCCTTTTCGCGGTATAGGAGACCTAAATTGTAGTGGATGGCCGGGCGATCGATGCCCGCTTCCAGTGCGCTCTCGTACGTCGCAATCGCCCGGTCAGTGAGACCGCGGCTCTGCAGGTCGGCAGCCTGCCCCAAGAGCATGTTCCTCTCCAGGGCTCGCGGATCGCTGCCTGCCGAAAAGACTGCGTCGGCGAGCTGGGCCAACGCGTGCTCGCGCAAGAGGTCGGCTGGAGAGGCGCCCTGCTCTTCTGGCAGCAGGCGGGCTGTTTCCATCTCGATATCATCGAACACGACAAAGCTATCCAGAGTGCGCTTGCCCTCAGCATCGGGCTGCAGGCGCGCAGTAGGGCCGTCTGGGAGCGGCTGGCTCGAATGCAGTGCTTCCAGAACCCGCTTTGCCTCACCGCTGTTCGGGTCCAGGCGGCGCGCGGCTTCGCCGTGCTGCAGCGCTTGCTCGTGGTTGCCTCTGCGCTCCAGGATGCGTGCCATGATCAGGTGATGGCGTGCTGCGCGCCGCTCCTCTCCCTGATCCTCGTAGACCTGAGCCAGGTGACTGTGTGCGTCCAGGTTCTCGGGCGCCAACTTGGCCGCCTGGCGCCACATCCCGATCGCGCCAGGGGCATCGTGCAAGTGCAAGTGTGCCTCCGCGGCGGCGATGTAGGCACGTCCTGCCTCTGGCCATCGTGCCAGGCGCGCGAATGTCTGGCCTACTCGCTCGATGACCTCGGGGTTGTCTGGCGCTGCACTCGCCGCTTTTTCGTAGGTCGACAGAGCCTTCTCGAGCTGGTGGGTTTCGACATAAGCGAGACCCAAACCGGTTAGAGCTGCGACGTCCTTGGGAAACTCGTCAAGTGCCTTGCCGTATTCCTGGATAGCGGTTGACCACTTTTTTTTCCACGCCAGGTCGGCAGCACGTTTCATCGCCGCATTGTAGGCCCGCCGATTACCTGCCACTTGTCCCTCCGTATACTCGGGGCGATTGGGCGGATGATGTTGAATGGTGCGTTCTATGACATGAGAATAGCCAGGACCGCTTTCTGCGCATGGAGCCGGTTCTCGGCCTGGTCAAAGATGATCGAATACGGTGCATCGGCGACCTCATCCGTGACCTCATCACCGCGATGTGCGGGCAAGCAGTGCATGAACAACGCGCCAGACGGGGCGTGGCCCATCAAGGTCGCGTTCACTTGGTATGACGAGAACACCGCCTCGCGCTGCGCTGTCTCTGCTTCCTGCCCCATGCTGGTCCAGACATCCGTATAGACCACGTCAGCACGTGCTACTGCCGCTACTGGATCGTTAGTGATCGCCAGCTCTGCGCCGCTCGTCCTGGCTGCCTCGCACGCTAGGCGTATGACAGCGGGGGACGGCTCGTATCCTGGCGGCGAGGCGATCGTCACATGTAAGCCCAGCTTGCCGCCCAGGAACAGCAGCGAGTTGGCGACGTTGTTTCCGTCGCCGATGAACGCAAGTCGCTGCCCTTCGATCGCCCCCTTGTGTTCCCACAGGGTGAGTGCATCTCCAAGTGCCTGGCACGGATGTGTCCAGTCGGAGAGACCATTGATCACGGGCACGGTGGCATACTTGGCCAGCTCCTCGATCGTGCGGTGTGCAAAGACGCGTGCTTCGATCCCGTCCACGTAGCGCGACAGCACGCGCGCCACGTCAGCGACGCTCTCGCGCTTACCAAGGCCGATCTCGTCGGGCGAGAGATAGAGCGCATGCCCGTCCAGGTGCACCATCGCCATCTCGAATGAGGTCCGCGTGCGCAGGCTTGGCTTCTCAAAGATCATGGCCAGCGACTTGCCAGCCATGATCGGTTCGTTGCCACCTGCCTGCCAGGCTGCTTTCAGATCACGGGCAGTGTGTAGGATGTGCCATATCTCCTCGCTGGTGAGGTCTGCCAGACAGACGAGATGCTTCACGTTCGCCTCCTTCTACCTTACGACTTTAGTATAACATAACGCAAACAAAAAAGAAAGAGGCCCGTGTGTTCACAGTGCCTCTTTCCACCCGTCCCGATCCGCTATCGTGCGGACGGCTTCTCCTCTATGGGACCAACCTGAGCAGGTTACGAGCTGCTCAGATCGCTGTCGAGCCAAGACGGCTCGGCTCCGCTCAAGCGTGAGGTATCGCTGCAGACAGGTTCATCTACGCGCTATTGCCACGCGCCAGGTGCGCTGGCTGGCGATGCGTGCACGTGTTGTCTCCTGGGAAACAAAACGCCACGCACCGCCCGTGTCGGCTGTAGGCCAGGAACGCTACGCCCGCCCTAGCAGCACGAAGGCCAGTTGCTGAAGCAGATAAGAGATGGTGAATAATACCAGCGGAAGCATCAGCGTGGGTAGAAAGCGCACGGCAAGGATATCCAGGCCCATACGGTACAGTGAGCGCATCAAACGGCCTTGAGGGCGTGGCGCCACCGTTCTGCTATCCGGCTGTTGCTGCATTTTGTGACGCCGTTCGCGTGCCATCGTGATCGCCGAGCGAAAATGCTGCTCCACAAAGATCACAAAGACCAACCAGATGAGGCCCAAGAAAAGCAACCCGAAGCGGTCGATCGCGCGGAGAACCCACTGGTTTCCGCCCAGGACAGGCCAGAAAACGTTAATCATATTGCGCGTCTGGAATATGGCCAGCATCCCTACCGCTGCAGTCAACAACCAACCCAGGTAAGCCAGCGCATAACCGAACACATCTCCTACAGTTAACTTGGGCTGAACTTGCTCCATTGTATCTCCTCCTACGTAATTGCTGCTTGTATTATACGAACAAGGCACAGCGTTGTCAAGCGGAAAACAAAACATCGACATAAAAAAGGGGAAACTTGCTCAGCAAGTTTCCCCTTTTTAGGACCAGGAAGGTAGGTTGTCGAACGGACGAACGCCTATCCTTGGTATGTAGCCGCTGTCTCGACAAAACCGACCAGGTCAAGTTCCTCAGCACGATGGCAGCTCACATAGTGATCGGGCCGCAGCTCGCGCAGTTGTGGCTCTTCTTGCATGCAGCGATCAATGGCGTAGCGGCAGCGCGGGTGGAAGTAACAACCACTCGGCGGGTTCGCCGGGTCCGCCACATCGCCCTCCAGGATAATGCGCTCCGCCTGGTAGCGTGGGTCGGGCTTGGGCACAGCCGACATCAACGCCTCCGTGTAGGGATGGAGCGGGTGGCCATACAGCTCCTCCGTAGTGGCCATCTCGGCCAGTTTGCCGACGTACATCACCGACACACGGTCGCTGATGTGCTCGACCACGCTCAGGTCGTGGGCGACGAAAAGATAAGTCAGGTCGAACTCTTCCTGCAGGTCCTGCAGCAGGTTCAAAACCTGAGCTTGGACGGACACGTCGAGCGCGGACACGGGTTCGTCGCAGACGATCAGTTGCGGGTTGAGCGCGAGCGCGCGGGCTACACCGATGCGCTGGCGCTGGCCGCCGCTGAAGGCGTGCGGGTAGCGAATCATGTACTCGGGACGAAGGCCCACGACCCTCAGCAGTTCAGCAACACGGTCTCGGAGCTCGGAGCCCCTGGCCACGCCGTTGACCAGCAGCGGCTCACCCACGATCTGGAGCAGGGTCATGCGCGGATTCAGCGAGGAGTAGGGGTCCTGAAAGATCATCTGCATATTCTGGCGCAGGGTCTTGAGATCCTGCTTGTCCAGGTCGGGTACGTTGACGTTGCCCAGGTTGCGGTCCTTGAACCATACTTCGCCTGCGGTTGGCTCATAGGCACGAAGAATGACCCGCCCGGTCGTGGTCTTGCCACAGCCGCTCTCGCCCACGAGGCCCATCGTCTCGCCCTCGCGGATGAAAAAGTTCACACCGTCGACTGCCTTGACGTACCCGGCAAGGGTCTTGAAAAAACCCTTGCGAATCGGAAAGTACTTTTTCAGATTCTTGACTTCGAGTAGTACGTTGTCCTGCCTCGAATCATTGCTTCCAGCCATTAGGTGTCACCTCACGTTTTCTACTCGTACAGCAGGCAGCGGGCCCAATGATTAGCCTTGATCTCGAAGAACGGGATCTCGCGGTCGACATCGCACTTGCCCGGCATGAACTCTGGGCAACGTGGATGGTAGGGGCAGCCCTGCGGGATATTGTACGGATCCGGCACCGAGCCGCTGATCACGTGCAGGCGTGCGCCCGTCTTGGTGCCGATGCGCGGGATCGAGCGCAACAAGTCGCGAGTGTATGGGTGGTAGGGCTCGTAGAACGTCTCATCCACCGAAGCGAGCTCGACCTCTTTGCCCAGGTACATGACCACGACGTCGTCGCACATCTCTGCGATCACGCCGAGGTTGTGGGTGATGAACATGATCGCCATCCCGAACTCTTCTTGCAAGCCTTTCATCAGTTCCAGGATCTGGGCCTCTGTGGTCACGTCGAGCGCGGTGGTTGGCTCGTCCGCGATCAGGAGGCTCGGGTTGCAGGAAAGCGCCATCGCGATCATCGCGCGCTGGCGCATGCCGCCTGACAACTGGTGCGCATAGTAATCAATACGCTGCTGCGGCTGGGGCAAGCCAACGAGGGAGAGCATTTCGATCGCCTTCTCTCGTGCCTCCTCCTTGCCCACCTTCTGGTGCAGGGTGATGGCCTCCATGATCTGGTTGCCAATCGTGTGCACCGGGCTCAGAGAGGTCATTGGCTCCTGGAAGATCTTGGCGATCTCGTTGCCACGAATACTGCGGATCTCGCTCCCACGCGCGTCGAGCTTGGTCAGTTCGACCTTCTCGACCGAGCCATCCTGCCCGTAGCGGTAGTAAAAAATGTCCCCAGCGACGATTTCGCCCGGTGAGGGCACGATGCGCATGATGGCCTGTGAGGTTACACTCTTTCCACAACCACTTTCCCCTACCACGCCGAGTGTCTTGCCTCGCGCTATGTCAAAGGTGACACCTTCGACGGCGTGAACGGTGCCTTCATCCAGGAAAAAGTACACCTTGACGTCGCGCACCTCAACGAGGGGTTCCTTCCCGTTTTCGCTCATAGTCCCTACCATCCTTCCTGTCTGCTATTGGGTCAGATACCCTTCCAACCTGTTCTAAACACCAAACCGCTTCGACAGGACGCGTCCTTCATGTCCCTGAGTGAAGGATGTGCTCTGTCAGCAATACTTGGCATTGGGAAGAGGTATTCTCGGGCTAGGCCGAGGGCAGGCACCTATGAATGGTGTCTCCAGGTGTGCGCTCAAGTGGGTGTGCGATGACAACTCTTGGACCGCTGGCTGCACGACCCATCTGGTCGAGCTAGCTCACAATAGCATGTGCCAAAAGCTCTCTCCTCCCGAGCGGTACTATAGCACAATTCACAACCGTTGTCAAAAACTGCTTCCAGAACTGGGCTCCTAATCAACCGAATCCTCTAGGTCGTCTTGGTCGAGCGTGCTGTGCGCCGTGAGCGTGGCTCGCCCAAGCATAGCGCCGACGACCACGCAGGCGGCGACGAGTACGGTCACAGGAACGAGCGGGAACGAGAGCGTCGGTTCAGCGTTCACCTGGAAAGCGTCGACCACACACTGTCTGCCTTGTGCGTCTGGATGAGCTGTCTCGCCGACGACGAGACGAAGCGTCTGGCGTCGTGAGCTCGATCCCTGGGCCAGCGGAAGCACGAGGCGCGTAGGTGTGGGCGCATAGAGTTCGACGTAGGAGCGCCCTCGATCGTCCATGAGGAGCCCCGGTACGTTCTCTCCATCCAACGTGACCTGCATGCGGCCTCCCTGCGGGCCAGCCCATGCGATGAGCTGCACATTCTGGCCAGTGAAAGCAAAGGTCAGGCTGCTGCCAGGGACATCGCTGACCAGCACGGCCTGCGCACTGGCCTGAGGATCGATACGCGAGCGCCATTCGCCGTGAGAGGCGTCTACGGCGGCATTGGTCTCTTCGTAGTAACCCGGACCTGCTTCGTCTAGCTGCGCGGCCTTGTCCTTGATCGCAAAGTAGACGCGGCGCGGGATGAAATCTACGTCGACCATGCGGAAATAGTATGCTGCCTCGTCGGGTGAGATATCGCCTACCTGCCGAAAGTACCAGATATTGAGCACGCCGGCCCAAGGCCAATTCGCCAATGTATCTTCGACTCCCTGCAGCGTGTACGCAGCTTGTCGTTCCTCGCTCACCCGCTTCCAGACGAGATCCTCGTTCGCAAAGGACATTGGCGCCGCATTCCACCCGTACTCGTTGAACCACACGGCCTTTTGTGCATCGCCGTATCGTTCCATGATCTCGCGCTGCAGCGTCACCCGCGCAAAGTTGAGCTTGTCTGGGGAGGCGGGGTCGTCAGGCGGCAGGTCCATCCCAAACGCATTCGCCGACAGGATATCAAAATAGGGGCCGGCCCCGGCTTGGTACATTTCTTCCAGGAACTGCAGGTCGTTCATCGCGCGCCATTTGCCCGGCTCTGGGTGTGGCTCTCCCAGCGTGATCGCCAGCGGAGCGCTGAGCACGTACACGTTGGGGTCGGCTTCTTTGGCGCGCTCGTAGGCGATGCGCAACAGCTCGACATAGCCTTCCGGATCGACGGGGCGATTGCCCCACTCGATATAGAGGTTGGGCTCGTTCCAGATCTGGATGTGCTGGACTCGCCCCTTGTAGTGCTCGACAAAATGATAGACAAAATCACCATAGTCCGACAGGTCATCGGGCGGGCGGCCCGGCATCGAGTTGTCCTGGCGTGACCAGTTCGGCGCGCTGTCCAGCCGGGCAATGATCTCGAGTCCATAGCTCTCACAGAGCGCTACGATCGCGTCGTACTTTTCCCAACGGTACTGGCCTGGCTGGGGCTCGATCTCAGCCCAGACGAACTGCTGCTTGACCCAGTGGACGCCGGCGTCACTTGCCATACGCACGGTTTCCTCGCGCTTCCACCCTTCGACCTCGCGTTCGAGGAAAAAGTTGGCGCCAATGGGATGAACGTCCGTGTTGGGGATGGTGTGGGGAGCGTGCCATCCCTGGGGATCAGAGGAAGGTCGCACGAGCGGATAGAGGACGTAGGCCAGGGCACCCAGAAGGATAGCGAGGACGGCGGACAGGATGAAACTTTGGCGGCTCACGCAGCGCTACCTGCTGGCTCGCCTGAATGCAATGGGACCGCGAGATGCACCGTCGTGCCCTCGCCGACCTGGGACTCGACGGAGAAGGTACCCTCGATCATTGCCGCACGTTCACGCATATTGATCATGCCCATGCTATCGCGCAGCCCATAGTTGGCCGGCATCTCGTTCGCCTCAAAGCCTCTTCCGTCGTCGCGGATAGTGACCCGGAGGGCGCCATTGCTGCACTCGATATCGAGCCACACATTCTGTGCATGGGCGTGCTTGCGCACGTTACCGACAGCCTCCTGGACGATGGCGAACACAGCCGAGCTGGTTTGCTTACTCAATGGCGGTAGCTCGCTTGCCGTCCGAAAGTGGACAGCAAAGTGCTCCGTTTCGATGAGGCGGTGAACGTATGTTTGCAGCGCCGGGCCAAGGCCCTTTGTCTCGAGCAGGATCGGCCTTAGATCAAAGAGCATGTTGCGTAGCTGGCGGCTTGCGTCCTTGGCCAGTGCTTCCATCTCCCGGATCTCGGGTCGCACCTGATCCGGCTCGCTGTCGAGCATCTGGCGGATGAACTGCAGGTTCATCGCGATCGCTGCGACCAACTGCGTGGGGCCATCGTGCAGATCCCGCGCCAGCTCACGGCGCACGTCCTCCTCTACAACGACCAGACGATCGCGCTCCTCCCGCAGTTCCTGGTACAACTGCGCGTTACGCAAGGCAATCGCCGACTGGGCAGCAAAGGTCAGCAGCAACGTCTTGTCCGCTTCGTCAAAGCGTTCGTTGTCCTGCTTGTTCAGGACCTGGATCACGCCGATTGGCCTGCCGCGTACGATCATAGGCACGCAGATCATCGACGTGACCGAGTAGCCAACGCTGCGCGGTACCTCGGCATAGAAGCGTTGATCCTGGCTGGTGTCATCCACGATCACGGCTTCTTGGGTCTCGAGCACCCACCCGGCAATACCTCGGTGACGCGCCATACGCGTGCCGTGCAGCCTGGGACCACCGCCTCCCTCGACGACACGAAAGACGAGCTCATCTTCCTTTTCGTCGAGCAAGATCAGCGAGCCGGCCGTACCCCTCATCACCTGGACTGCGGAACGAAGGATGTTCTGAAGCAGGCAATCGATGTCTACTTCAGAAACCAGTTCCTGGGTGATGCGGCGAAGCACGTCGAAATGTTCGATCTGTCGCCGCATAGCCTCGCACTCTGTGCGGAGCGCTGTGACTTGGTTCAACAGCGAAGCTTCTTGAGAGTCCATTTCTTCCCTTCTGCCGGAAGGGGCTTGCGCTTGTCGGGAGTTGATTCTACCACAATCAGCGGATCAGATCAAAAGTCCCTGCGACCAGCTTCCACTGCCAAGAAGGAACAGGCCATCGTCCGGGCTGCAGTTGCACTAGCGAAGCGAGACCTCAAGTCCTTGATCGTCGACCACCACGTTGACACTCGCGTGGAATCGGGCCGGGTCGCGCACGTAGGCGAGGTAGTCGCCCAAGCTCCGGGCGGAGTTGACCGAATTGTGAGCCAGCACGAGGCTACCAGGACGCAGCGCGTGCAAAGCGGCGAGAAGAAGCTCGAGATAGATCGACTTGGTACCGTCTGGCCCATCGGCATCGAGATAGAGGAGATCGATCGTTTCATCCGTTCGCTGCAGCCAGGGAATGCCGTCGGCGGCAACGATCTCTACCGTGGTCCGTCTATCACGTGCGGTGAGCAGCGCCTCGACATTTCGGCGCGCACGAGTGGCCTCGTCTGGGCGAATCTCGATCCCGACCAGATGCCTGGCCCGATAGCAGGATCCGGGCCCGATCGCCGCACCTGCGTTGGAGATAAAGGTGTTGCCGCAAAAGATGCCCACCGCAACCACGACTTGTGGCTGTACGATGGCATTGATCGCGTACAACAGGCGCTGCATACGTGGGCTGATGGCTGTCCAGGGGATGTCGAACCGTTCATGCACCTCTTTGCGGTGGACGAGCATCTTTTGCCGGTCGTACTGGATGTGAGGCACGATGCGTGCTTCAGCAAGGGTAGCCAATGCCTCATCCACAACTGCAATCTCGCGTTCCAGCGGCTCGATTTTACGGTGAGGCGCATACCAGTTCATCCTGTACTGCTGCCAGTCGCTCGCTTCGTAGATGCTTGCCACTATGGACCTTTCTCCTCATAGGACCCGGCAGAGTCGTCCTCTTGGTCCGGCAGTTGCTTCTCTTGCATCTGGGCCTGCTTGCCTTCCCAGAAGGCCAATGCGCCGAGAGCAAGTGCGCCGCCGACGATGGCCAGGTCGGCAATGTTAAAGATGCCCGTGTGCAGCGGTCCCACGCGCAGGACCATGAAATCGACGACTGCGCCGTCGTGCTCGATTCGGTCGATCAGGTTGCCGATCCCGCCACCCACGAGCAGTGCGACGCTGACGAGCTTGGGTGCTTCGATGGAAGCTGTGCGGAGGATCAGGATCAATCCCCACGCGACAATCACGCCGTTCGAGAGCAGGCTCAACGCAAAGCGAAGGGGCGAGGGCAAACTGCCGCCCAAGCCCAGGAATGCTCCGCGGTTCACAGCGTATGTAAGGGTCAACAGGCCACCGAGAAGCACTCGGGGCTCCGATTGGGATAGGAGACGTTGTGCGAGCTCCTTGGTCGTGCGGTCAGATACGACACAGAGGAGGACGATAGCTCCGATCAGCGCCAGTCTCTGCAGCTTGCTCAGTGTCAAGCTCTCCTCGACGATTGTGCGATATCGTCAACAGCCCATGTGCGGTGTAACCCGCGGCGAACCCGTCGCTCGATGGGCATGAAAACAGGCGCAGCCCCGATGGTGTCTGGCTGCGCCTGGCTTGGCTTACACGGCGTACTAGAACTGAAAGTGATCGGCAGCCTGGACGATGCGCTGCTCATAGTCGATCGTATAGTCCTTCACCTCTTGGACGATCTGTCTCCACTCGTCGCTGGAGAGGATCGCCTCAAGGGTCCCATCTTGTTCCTTACGCGAGACAAAGCCAAGCAGGATCTCGGGCGCTTCACCATAGATCGTGTACCATGCGTCCCTGAGCTCAAGGCCAAGTGGCGAGGCCTTGTTCACCAGCTCTCGGACATGATGAAACAGCTCTTTTTCATATTTCGGGTGGCTGTTCCATGTCAGCAGAACCTTGTGTCCCATAGGTTGACTCCGCATTCACTGTGCCCCAACGGCCCTGTGGCCCGTTCTCCTTGCTTGTTTCCGCATTCACGGCGCGCGGTGCTGCCGTGCGGTCACTCTGAGATATGCTCGTGCCAGCGCATTTGGGTCTTTTCGAGGATCTCTTCTGTCGCCGCGTCTGGATCGTCCTCAAAGCCGGGTAGACTGAGGATCCGCCGGAAGAGAGCCGGGATGCTCAGGTCCAGGGGACGAACATCGGGATAAGCCTGTGCGAGTGCTTCGGCGATGGTGTCCAGATCGTCCCAGTGCAGGGGAACCACAGTCTCCAGGTCACAAGAAGGTTCTACGACCTCCGGCTCTTCACCGGCCAATTCCTTGGCCTTTTCCTCGTCACCTTGCTTGCGATAATAGTCAGCCAGAGCCATCTTGAGGGCATCTGCCGCCAGGACCGAGCAATGCATCTTGACCGGGGGCAGCCCGCCCAGAGCCTCGGCGATGGCTCGGTTCGTCAGTTCGAGAGCGTCCTCGATCTTTCTACCCTTGATCAGCTCAGTAGCCATGGAACTGGTCGCGATCGCTGCTCCACAACCAAAGGTACGAAACTTGATGTCGGTGATGACGTCTTGGTTGATCTTGACCGACATCTCCATCATATCGCCGCACACAGGGTTACCTATCCTGCCCACCCCGTCTGCGTCCTCAACCACTCCGACGTTGCGCGGATTGGTGAAATGATCAATTACTTTATCACTATACTTCATTGCTCGTTCTCCTCATAGCCCGGGACCTTCCTGCCCTTGATATGGTCCGCCCCCGGACGTGTTGCCTCGAAACGTGTTCCCATTTTACCACCCTCCCGATGCTTTTGCAAGGATCTGCCGTGGCGGCGGATGAGCTTGCACAAACCCGCCCCGTACTGTATAATGGTTTCGTCCAGCTACACAGTTGCCTGGATTCGACTTACTATCCCCTCAACCCGACATGGTCCGGTGTCATGCGTACGCCGCCGTGTTGCAGGACGATCGTATCGGCGGCGGACCACCAAAGGAAGCAGTGATGCCACGCTTGCGCGGCGTATTGCAGAGCGAGCTGGAAGAGATATTTGATGATTTGATACAGATGGGTGGCCTTGTGGAACGTGCCATCATCCAATCGGTCGAGGCACTGTCCGATCAGGATGTCGAACTCGCCCAGCAGATCATCGACCAGGACGAACAGATCAATCGGCTTCGCTTTGACATTGAGGACCGCTGTTTCACGGTCTTGGCGACACAGCAGCCAGTAGCGCGCGATCTGCGTGCCATCGTTACCGCACTCAATATCATCACCGACCTGGAGCGGATGGGCGATTATGCCAAGGGCATCGGCCAGCTCGTCATCCGTATGCAGGGGGAGGACCTCTTTCTGTCGCTCGACGAGATGCCAGACATGGCAGAAATGGTGCGCAGCATGGTGCACGCCGCCCTGGAGGCGTTCGTCGAGCAAGACATCGACCGTGCGCGGCAGTTGTTCGAGATGGACGATCAGGTCGACCACATGTACCGCGAGATTTTCGAGTCTGCGATCAGGGACATGATCTCGGGCACGCATAGCGTCCGGCGAGGGATGCACCTGCTTTTTGCCGCGCACAACCTGGAACGGATCGGCGACAGGGTGACCAACATCTGCGAGCGGATCATCTTTATGTCGACCGGCGTGATGGAAGAGCACAATCTCTGAGAAGGGTGAGCATGCGACCGCGGCAGCAGTTTGACCGGCAGCTACAGCGCTTGCAGGACAGCCTCGTCCAGATGAGTGAGATGGTCTGCCAAGCGATATCGGACTCGATTGCGGCGCTCAAGGCGCGTGACCTGGAGCTGGCACGAGAGGTCGTTGCACGCGACGACGAGATCAACGCCTTACGGTTCGAGGTCGACGAGGCCTGCCTGGCAATTCTGGCAACACAGCAGCCAACGGCTTCTGATCTGCGCCGGGTGGTAAGCGCGATGAACGTGGTCCTGGACCTGGAGCGCATGGGGGACCACGCTGCGAACGTGGCCAAGATCGCGATCCGGATTGGGGACGAGCCGCCGCTCAAGCCGCTGATCGATATCCCCTACATGGCCAAGCAGTGCTGCGACATGCTGCGCAGCGCGATGGCTGCTTATGCCGAGCTCAACGCCGCTGCTGCAGAAGCGATCAGCAAGCAGGACAACATCGTCGATCAGCTTTACGACCAGGTCTTTCGTGAGCTGCTGACCTACATGATCGAGGATGAACGTACAATCAAGCGCGCCATGCATCTCTTGTTTGTCGCGCACAACCTCGAGCGCATTGCAGATCGGGTCACGAATATCTGTGAACGCGTCATCTATTTGCGGACAGGGCGCATGAAAGAACTGGACTATAGCCTGGACACGGGAATATAGCTTGCGACGCCATTAGGCGGCGATCACCCGCCGTGCCACAGAGCAAGAACCTCGCTCGATGCCTCTTTTCTCTCCGCCTCCACAAGCCTGTATATCTGTTCGAGTACATCCTCTGGCAGAGGGACCACCCCGCCGGTCTTGCCGTAGAAGGCGATAGGCACGCTGTCGTGCGTGGCAAGGCGTACGTCCTCCACCATCTGTCCTGCGTTTAGCTCGAACACCAGGATCGGCTTGCCAGCAGTTACCTTGGCCAGTGCTTCGTATGGGTAGGGATAGGCGGTGATTGGGCGAAAGAGCCCGGCCCGAATGCCTTCGGCACGCGCCTCGGCAATCGCCGTTCTGGCGATGCGCGCTGCTGTGCCAAAGGCCACGACGACGATCTCGGCATCCTCGCAGTCCATTTCCTCCCAACGCTGCTCGTGTGCAACGATCTCGCGCAGCCGGGCCTGCAAGCGGTCGTTCACCCGCTCCAGGTTCGGACCGCCGAGGTAGAGGGACGTGATGACGCGGCTCTCGCGTCCTGCGCAGCCGCGCAGAGCATAGTCCCATTCCCTGCGTTCCACCCTCTGCATCTCTGGCAGCTCGATGGGCTCCATGATCTGGCCTATCATGCCATCGGCCATGACCATGACGACGGTGCGGTAGCGTTCTGCCAGGTCAAAGGCGAGTGTGACGTGGTCGACCATCTCCTGCACCGTCGAGGGGGCAAGGACGATAGCATGGTAATCCCCGTGCCCGCCTCCTCGCACCATCTGCTGATAGTCGCCCTGTGCGGGTTGGATATTCCCCAGGCCAGGTCCGCCGCGCATCACGTTCGCCAACACCGCCGGTACCTCCGAGCAAGCGATGTAAGAGATGCCTTCCTGCATCAGGCTAAAGCCAGGGCTGGAAGTGGTCGTCATGACCCGGACGCCGGCACAGGCAGCGCCATAGACCATATTGATCGCCGCGATCTCGCTTTCGGCCTGCACAAACGCCCGGCCTAGCTCTGGCATGCGCCTCGACATGTACTCCAGGACTTCAGTCTGAGGGGTGATCGGGTAACCGTAGTAAGCCTCACATCCGGCGCGGATCGCTGCTTCTGCGATCGCCTCGTTTCCTTTCATCAATGTCTTGACCATGGTCGATTGCGATCCCTTCTACGGCGTTCGTCCGGGCTACGCTGCGCACTGGTGCGTTGTGGCTCGTTCTGACTCGATGGTAGAGCGGTCCTTATGCGTGCGATAGACGACGATCGCAACTTCGGGACACATGGTCGCGCAGTTGGCACAGCCGATGCATCTGGCATCCGGATCGACGTACGCTGCAGGACGGTATCCTTTCTCGCTAAAGCGGTCGGAGATACGGACCAACTCGTATGGGCAGGCAATCGTGCACAGGCCACAGCCTTTGCACCGGTCTTGGCGGATCACAATCCGGGACATTGTTGTCTCCTCAATCCCAAATGACTGGCAGAGCACTTACGATAACCCCTCGTGGTCTCCATCGTTGCGTGTCTCAGGCGGATCGAACATTGGGAAGTAGCGATGGATGACCAAGAGATCGACCCTCAGCCGCTCTCGGTCCAGTTGCTCTGCCAGGGCTCTACCGGCGACAGCAAAGGCGATCGGCAGCCCTAACTGCTGGCTGGCTTGCTCGACCAAGCGATGTCCTCGCGCGAACAGCTCTGGCGAGCTCTGGGACATCAGGTTAGGATTGCTCACCAGTCCGGTCACTGGCAGTTGCGCACTGGCGGCGATCTGCTGGACGGCCCTCTCGATCCCGCTGATCGTGTCCATGGAGGGGCGGTAAGGATTTACGACCAGGTGCATGGTGTATCCGCGAGAACGGACCCGGGGCGCATAGATGGCCAGTGCGCGTGCGCCCTGCTCGTCACCGCCCAAGTCGATGACCACAGGGCGCGTTTCTTGCTCGATTGCGCCCTGGATCTGCGGGTTGATGGCGGGAACGTGAAGGTGGTGACCGGCGAGGAAAGGACTCGTAACCTGGACGCCCACGCTTGCCATCTCTGCGGCCCGATCCCGCGTTCGGAAATAGGGTGTAACGATGTCCAGGTCGATCAGGTAGGGATCGAAACCACGCTCGTGCAGTGCTACAGCATAGTTGAGCGCGATCTCGGTCTTGCCACTGCCAAAGCGTCCAGCAAAGATCGTGATCTGAGGTGACGTCATTGCCTGGGTAACGTACATGGCAGGAAGGGAAAGTCGAGCTTCCTGCCGACATTCTCTGACAGGCGTCGCAGCAATCCGGGCAGATCTCCCGCGACCAGCTTGAGCTTGCCCGAGATCGAGACGGGTGCAAAGGCCGGCGTAAGCTGCGCAAAGAGGTCATAGAAAGCCCGCTCGCCATAGATGGGCACGCCGCCACACGTTACCAGGGCAATCTCGCTGGGCTGCGCGTCGATCAGAGTGGTATATGGTTCGTTGCCGCCGTCCGGCACGACGATCAGGTCGGCCTCGTATCCGACCGCAATGCGCCCGCGCCGTGCACCCAGCAGCAGGGCATAAGCAGCACGCGTAGTCACCATCTCAACCAGCCATCGCGGCGATGGGTCTGCTCTGACCCGAGCCCGGTATGCCTCTCGCGCAGCCCGGAGCTCTGCTAGCAGGTTGCAGCTCCCGGTCATCACGCTGTCCGTACCTAGAGTCACGTTTGCACCGGCGCGGAGCAGAGAGCCGATGTCTGCCGTCCGGCCATACAGGTACAGGTTCGATGCCGGGCACCAACAGACGCTGGATCCCTGCGCTGCGATGAGGGCCATGTCCTGTGGCCGCAGGGCGATGCCGTGAATGAGCAGGGTGTTACGGCCGACGGCGTTGCGTTTCCTCAAGAGGTCCATCTCTTGCGCGACCTGATCGTCGGAGCCTTCAGCAATATGTACGATGTAAGGCTGGCCGAGACGTACTGCACGACGATATTCGACCTGAACATCATCTCCCCAAGCTGTGACCTGACGCATCGTCCAGGTTCGTCCATATTCGTGTAGCACGTGTACCGGGTACTGGGCATAAAAGCCGTCCTCGTCCATCCGCTTGTAGTGATCAGCGACCGTAGTCGTTCCCGCGATCAGGTTCCGGTATGCGCCCAAGGCATAGATGTCGCTTGCCTCGTTCTGTCCCCGCTCCTTGATCACCGGGCTCTGCTCGTAATCGGCCAGCCACTCGTAGACGTTCTTGTAGGGACGATTGGGGGCGACGCGGGGCCACCACGTACCGAGCAGGTGATCGTGCGCATTGAGCAGCCCCGGGAAGGCAAGGTAACCGTGCAGATCGAGTGTCGGGCCGCTGCCCGATGCGTCCAGGGAGGCGATGCGGCCACGAGCTACAGAAAGCCACGTATTGGGTATTACCTTGTCCGGAGTGACGAGTGTCACGCCCTTCCACTTGAAGGTGGCCTCTTGCATCGATACGTCCTTGCCGGCGTCAGCGAGTCGCGATGCCACACGTGCGCGGCACTCTCGTGTGCCCACTGTGGCGGTCCATCGTGCAGGTCAGGTTCATGCCAGGGCCATGACCACCCCTAGTGCGATCGAATCTAGCTTGGATTCAAAGGTATCCGAGCGTGAAGGCAAGATCAACGGTACTTTGGCTCCGACTACGACTCCTGCCATCGGATGGCGTGCGAAATAGACGATCGCTTTGACCAGCATATTGCCTGCCTCGATGTCAGGAGAGATCAGGATGTCGGCCCGGCCCGCGACTGGGCTATGGATCTCCTTGTCCTCCGCTGCGTCAGGTGAGATGGCATTGTCCAGGGCCAATGGACCATCGACCAGGGCACCGGTAATCTGGTCGCGGTCAGCCATCTTGGCCAGCGCTGCAGCCTCGACGTTCGCTGGAATGCGCGGGTTGACCGTCTCGGTCGATGCGAGCACGGCGACCTTGGGTTCGCTGATGCCCAATCTGTGTGCCACCCCAATGGCATTGCGGACAATGTCGGCCTTTTGCTCGAGCGTTGGGGCAATATTGACGCCCGCGTCACTGATGAGCAGCAGGCGTCCCAGGTCTTGCATGTCAAACACAGCTATGTGGCTGAGCAGCGTGCCTGTACGTAGGCCCAGCTCACGATCTAGTGCGGCGCGCAAAAAGGTGGCGGTGTCGATCTTGCCCTTCATCGCGATCTGGGCTCTGCCCTCGGCAATCAGGCCCATCGCCCGGCGCGCCGCGATCTGGATCTCAGGCTGGTGGATGATCTGCATATCCGAGATATCGACCCCGCACGAGGCAGCTACAGCGTGGATCTCGGGCTCGTCTCCGATCAGGATGCCGTGGATAATGCCGATCTCCTGAGCGGCCGCCACAGCCTTCAGTATGGAGTCCTGCTGCGCACCGACAGCGACGACGCCTTTGGGCCCGTTTCGATGCGCAGCAGCCAATAGATCGTCGAAATTGCTGATCGTCATAGCGTGCTCTTTCGCACTTTCGTCGAAGGGTAGCGCGTCACGTTAGCGCCTCATGGCCGCCTGTACACGCTTCATGCCGAGCCGGCTGGCTCCTCTCTCGCGACGGGCACGGTAAAGCTGAACGTGCTCCCGGTGCCTATCTCGCTCGATACAGTGATCGTACCGCCGTGCGCGTCGATGATCTCTTTGACGATTGCCAGTCCCAGCCCGGTGCCGCGAAAGCGGCGCTTGGTCGATCCGTCGACCTGGTAGAATCGCTCAAAGATCCGCGTCAAGTTGTCTTGAGCGATGCCAATCCCTTCATCGATCACGTCTGCTCGTACCGACTCTCCGTCGTTGGTGAGGCGGACCATAATCGTGCCGCCGTCCGGCGTGAATTTGATCGCGTTACCGATCAGGTTGCCAAAAACCTGTCCCAACCGTTCTTGGTCGCCCAGGGCTGGCTTGAGGTCGGGGGCATAATCCTCGACGAGCGTCAAGCCTTCTTGCTGGGCCATGGCCTTTGCACTGCGGACCTCGGCGTGCGCGATCTGCTGCAGCATCACCTGGGCGAGATGCAGGTCGCCCCGGTTCACTTGCTGTAACGTCAGGATGTCGTTCACCAACTGCGTGACGCGTGCCGTGCGTTCGGCTACGATCTGTAGACTCTCACGCTGCTGCTGGGTCAGCCGGCCCAGCGTTCCATCGAGCAGCAGTTCCACGTAGCCCCTGATGAAAGTAAGTGGCGTGCGCAGCTCGTGTGAAATGTTCTGTACGAACTCGGTACGGAGGCGATCGCTTTCCTGGAGCTCACGGTGTGCCCGAGCCAGGCGTTCCGCGCGTTCCCGCAGTGCCTCGAATAGCCGGGCGTTCTCGATCGCCACGGCTGCCTGGGCGCCGGCGATGGAGAGGATGCGCACCGTATCGGGCGTGAATGCATCGGGCTCGTCGTCGTCCACGTTGAGCGTACCGATGACCTGGCCCTTGTGCATCAAGGGGACGACGAGCAAGGAGCGCACGGCCGGGTCAAAGACGATAAAGTCCGGGTCGCGATGTGTGTCCGGGATGTAAATCGGCTGCCCGGTGAGGGCAACCCGTCCGGCGATGCCTTCGCCCAGGCGTAGTCGAGTCTGTTGCCATTCCGGCTTGATCCCGCTCGATACCTGGATCTCTAACCATTCGCGGTTCTCGTCGAGCAAAAAGAGGACGCAGCCGCGACAGTTGAGGACACGTATGAGGATGTTGGTCACCAGGTCGAGGACTGTATGGGTGTCGAGGCTGGAAGAGAGCTGCTCCGAAAGCATGTACAGCGTAGAGACCTCTGCCAACTGCTTGTTGACCATCTCGTAGAGCTGGGCGTTCTCGATCCCGGCAGCGATCTGGCTCGAGAGTGATTCAATAACGACCAGATCCCGTTCGTCCAGTGCACCGTGCACAGCCTGTTGGACGTCGAGTACGCCAAGCACGCGGTCCGCGAATCGAATGGGCACGCACAGCTCAGCGCATGGTACTCCTGGCCTAATTGCCGGGTCGCGGCTGATGGATAGCCGCGATTGGCCGTCCACGGCAGTCTGTCTGACCGGGTCGTCATTTTGCTGGTCAAGAGCGATCGGACATACAGGACCGTTCGGGTTGGCCGAACTCTGCGCCTCCAGCGTCAGGCGATCTCTGTCCTTGTCCACGATATAGATCCGGACAAGATCGTAACCGAATCGGTTGTGCAGAACGTCGGCAGAGTTGGCCAGCAATTCGCTCAACTCCAGATGGGAGGCAACGCCCTGGTCCAGGTCGCGTGCGGCTTCGAGTTCGAGAACCCGCTTGCGCTGCGCCTCGAGGTCTTGCCGGTACGCTGCTGCTGTGGCGAGTGCCTTGCGGTGATCCGTCACGTCGAGGCAACTCACCTGTGCGGCGGTCACAGTGCGGCCGGGACAGGCTGGTCGGGCAGAAAACACCGCGATGATTCTGCCTTCGGGGCCTTCCAGATACGTCTCCCAGCTTGTCGACTCGTGCGTGTCGAACACGTGATCCAATGCCTGGTCTGCGCGGGCGCGTTCCGTTTCCGGGAGAAGATCGTAGAGTGTGGTCTCTGCGAGCTGGTCTGTCTCCAGTCCCACTCGCTTTGACCACCAGCCGTTGGCGTAGAGCAGGCGGCGTGCCGGGTCGAGCACAAGTAAGCCAACCGGGATCGCCTCGAGCAGATCTGCCGGCGAGACCGGGTGCGTGGGGTTTGGCTTGCGCGATACCTGCGAATGGTCGATCACACGCAAAGACTCCCTGCTTGGGTTAGCCGCTTTGTTCTTTCAGAAGCCATCCCCAGTTGCGCCACGCCACGATGACGCTGATCGTGGTGCCCGCAATGAGGGGGAGGTGGTACAGGAGCACGTACACCCACGACCACGGGTTTGTCAATACGGTTGGGCTCGCATCTGAAACGAGATAGACGGCTCTGACCAGTCGTGAGAAGGCTGCGATCAGGAGCAGCCCTACCGAGACATAGAACCACTGATAATAGGACCTGGAGCGAGTGACCGACTCCCATCTTTGGGTGAGCCGTGCGATGATCGCAAGGACCAGGGCGACCGCGCTGAGGCCCGCCGTGCCCAGGACGGCGAACAGCAACGTCATCTGGACTCCCCGGTCATCAGGCGCTGCAGGCGGTAGGCCAGCGCAGCCAGGAGAATGCCGCCGACAAAGAGGGCAACGTCTGCCAGCATGTTCCCCGCAAAGTCCCGATTCAGCACATAGCGCCCGGCGGCAACCAAGAACAGCACGAGTGGGATGGAGAATAGGAGGTAGCGGGTCTGTTGGCCCGGTACTCCCTTGTATAGCTCTGCGTACTTGATCTCGTAAAACCGCGCGATCAGGCTCAGGAAACCGATCAACACGGCAATCAGCACCCAAGGGTAAATTGTGAGGATGCTGAGAAGGATCATTGGCGTGCCTTTCCATGCTCCTGCTCTGCGTACGAGGGATTCATGCAGCGGGGCGTCCCTGTGTTGGGAACCGCACAAGGCTCAAAGAAACGCGGCTGGTTCGCAGGACACGTACGCCAGCAAAACATCCCCACGCAGCACGGAGCGTGGTGCCCAGGTACCAGCACTCGGCCGAAGACCAGGATCTACTTGCGGACAAATGCCTCGACGAAAGAGTCGGCCATACTCCGGTGGGGACTGCCGCTCATCAAGCCCTCCTGCCCCTCAAATCGAGCCTGTAAGCGGATACCCTTTTCGGTGACCTGGAACTGGCGGATGTCTTTGGCGTGATCGCTGCCACGCAATTTGAGTACCAGCAATGCCTTGTGGATCGCGCTCTCGATCTCGACGTACCGCAGCAGGAGGTACGAATCAGCCACAAAAGCCACGCTCTCGTCGCTGTAGACTTCGCCCAGGATCGCTTCGCTTTCCTTGGTGAGCATAGCTGTGAGGCCTTCGCGCTTGAGCGCATTGATAAAGCTGTACTGTATAGATCTCAGCTCGATCGGGTCTTCGGTGAGCCGCTCAAAGTGCGACAGACTGTCGACCAAGATGCGTCGCGCGCCCATGTCGTGGACCGCACTCTCGATCGTGCCGCCTACCGTCTCTAGATCCACGCGACTGACCTCAGGGCTGGTCATGATCACGCGGAGCCTGTCGGCCCGCTCGAGGGCCCGGAAATCCCAACCAAAACTCGCCGCATCCCGATAGTACTGCTGAGGGAATTCTTCAAAGGTCAGAATGAGGCCGGGCTCATCGTACTTGACGATGCCGTTGTAGATAAACTGCATACCCAGCGTCGTCTTGCCCGTTCCCGGGGCACCTTCTACCAGATTGGCAGTCTGCGGCAAGAACCCACCGCGCAACATTTCGTCCAGCTCCGCGATGCCTGTTTCCACACGTTCCATGTCGTCTCCTCTCGCCGTGCCCGGTACGCTAGCGCATGTTCTTGATGATGTGGTACACAGCTTTGACGCGGAAGTGACGATCCTCGCAGGCCAGGACGAATTGCTCGACGAGCGAGCGAGTCTCCTCGTCCGGTACTAGAGAGTAAATGGTCGTACCGTCGATCTTGTGCTCTTGCATCACGTTGTCTTTGACGAGGCCTTCCAGCTCGGGTTCTATGGCATCGACGTGGCGACCGGTATAGCGCGCAACGTTCTGTGCTGTATCAGCGGTGTGGGGGTTCTCGTAGAAGAAGCGAATCAGATCCCACTTGATGAACGAGTTGACCTTGGTCTTGATAAAATCGAGCAAGGCCGGATCCATGTCGTTCATCAGTTTGGACGTAAAGTCCTCACTCATCGCCAAGTGCCCTACCTCCTTCTGGGTGCGGAGGCGCTCTGTTCTCAGCCAGCTCGATGACAGGCAAGGGAGGGGGATCTGCACTCGCTCGTCCATCTATCTGTACCCAAAAACATTGTACCATATAGCGTAGGCCCATGCAA
>CAZLMZ010000018.1:0-24559 GCA_964560475.1 uncultured Anaerolineae bacterium | reverse complement strand
GCTCTTGGCCAAAGATCGACTCGAGCATGCTGATGAAGCATGGGATCTGCGCGGATCCTCCGGTACGGACCACGGCATCGATCTGGCTTGCTTTCAGTCCCGAGCGACTCAGCGTTTCGAGCAGACAGCTACGGATGCGTGTTATCTCGGCGTCGATCAGATACTCGAACTGGGCACGAGTTACGGGCTGCCAGATCTCCAGGTCCTCGCCGGAAAGCCGGATCAGGGCGAAACGCTCTCGCGAGAGCGCGGTCTTGGCTGATTCGACCTCGTCGAACATTCGTACCGCATAGTTATTCACCAGGAGGGATTCGAGCGCGCGTATACGTGCAGGGTGGCTGCCGGTTAGCTGTGCCCAGCGGAGAAAGTGCAGCGTCTCAGGGCGGTTCAGCTCCATCACGGTCTGCCAGTTGAGCAGCGCATCCGTGTACATGTCGGGGAAGGGCGCTTGGTCGTTGCCCCACGTGGACCCGCGCCCGAAATGCTCGAGCAGCATCCTCTCCACGATACGGCGGTCGAACGCATCGCCGGCGATCCCAACGCCGCCAGTGGCATAGACGCGCTCCGCTCCTGGCTCGCCAACGCGCATCACGGTGATGTCGAGCGTTCCACCACCAAAGTCGAAAACGACGATATTCTCAGGTTTGCTCACTGTCGATGCATAGTGCAGAGCGGCGGCAACCGGCTCTAGCTCGAGGGTCACTTCCGGAAAGCCAGCCTGCTGCGCAGCGTGACGCAGGCGCGTCATGGCACGGTCGTTTCCCTCCGTACCCTCGCTGCCTGCAAAGTTGACTGGCCGGCCGAGAACGACGCCCGCGACAGTCTCGCCCGTTTCCCGTTCCACCTGTTCGCGGACACGCCTGAGAAAGAGCGCGATCAGCTCCTCCAGCCTGTAGTAGCGGCCAAAGATCGAGGTGCCCTCGTAGCTGGTAGCGAGACCGCTCTTGAGCGATCGCAGCAGCCGCCCCGGCGTCAGCTCGTCGACCATGACATACACGTCGCGGACAAAGGTACCGATCTCGGCAAAGGTCATCTCGATTTCGCCGATCCACTGGCGTGCCATCTTGCTCGGGCGACCGACATTTTGCCGGTAGTAGGTATCGATCGCTTCCTTGCCAAAGGAGGTCTCGTGTTCGCGCGTGATATAGAGCGTGGAGCGCATTACGACAGGGTCCAGGCTGGCTGTGTCGATGGGCAACAGATGTACGTGCCTGCCATCATAGTACGCCGCGCCGGAATTGGTCGTGCCAAAGTCAACGCCGATGTACATAAGGGACCTTTTCACTCCTGATGGGCCGGTCTCCACACTCGGGGATCAGAGCAGGTCGTGTGGAACGAGGGCGACGGCGACAGCCGGATCGCGCTCGAGATCGCAGAGCTCCTCGCCTCTGCCGAGCCGGTCCTGTAGGGTCAGCGCGCCTGTGCCGACCAGGACGAGCCTGCCACTCGTGGTCAGAAACAATAGGCTATCCTGGCGCCCATACGGAAAGACGGCGATCACGTCCTGCGCACGGATCAGGCGCTTGCCGCTGCTGCCGGGCTTGGCACGGGCGGGAAGTTGCTCGGTTGCGCGCCGAATCCCGAGGCCAGCGGCCGTGACGATCAGGATCTCGCCTTCGTCTGCCAGTGAGACGGCGCCCACGACCTCGTCTCCGCTCTCCAGCTCGATCGACAGGGAACCCTGGACGTCGATCGACCGGTGAGAAAAGCGGTTTGCATATCCCCATCGGGTGAAGACGGCGAGATCACCCCGATCGCCATCGACGATGGCTGAGGCTTCGTCACGGTCAAGCAGAGTCTGCAGCAGCGGATCGCCTCCTTCCATCTCTCTTTCGAACGCAGCGCGCACAAAGCGCTGCACGTAGCCCTTGCGCGTCGCTATCGTCCAGAAGCGAGGAGCCTCAGCGATGGTAACGGCGACGGATAGCCGCTCGCCCTGGTGGAGCCAGGGACTCGGGTCATTCGTCCATCGTCCATCTTCACTCAGCGGGGGCAGGTCGGGAACGAGCTGCCTCATGCCCCGTCCCTGGCTGGTGATGAGCAGTAGCTCATCGTGCGGCCGCGCGGAGAGGAGGGAGCAAAGGGAGAGGACCAAGCGCCTATCCAACGAGGCCTGGCCAGATCGAGAGCGCTTTTGCACTTCCGAGAGCGGCATACGAGCCGAGCATAGCTGGTCGGAAAGAAAGATGGCGCTTGGCTCGACTGCGGCCTGGCTCTTGAGGAGGTACTCGAGCTTTTCCACCTTCCCGCGCAGTGCCTGGATCTGCCCGCTGCCCGCGTCAGTGAGCGTGCCCTGTCGCAATCGGATGAGTTCGTTGCGCAGTTGTTCGTTTTCGGCATCGAGTTCGGCGAGCCTTTCGGCAAGGAACTCGATGGCGATCGACGCGGACTCGGGGTATTTTCGTGCTTCCAGTACCCACCACTGGATGTCACCTTTGCGGATCATGGCGCTCCTCGTCTTACTGGCGGCCGGACGCCACTGGGAGCGAGGCCGCAGGTACGATATCGTTCAATGCCGGTGTCTAGTAATGGATCCAGACCGGGGTCCCAATGTGGGCCCAGTTGTAGAGCGTTCGTGCGTTCTCGGTGCTGAGAATGATACAGCCAAACGAAGCCCGGCCTCCGAGTAGACCGCCCCACAAGGTAACCCCGTTCGAGTTGATAGGCAGCGCGTGAATGCCGTTCTCGAGCGTCCCAGCCCAATAGATGCCCATCCAATAGGGCATTCGCAGCGCCCACGTGCCGGCCCAGGCCTCCGGAATCTTGTCCAGGACGCTAAAATGACCCGGTGCGGTGTCGCGACCTGGCAGGCCCGTGGAACAGAGCCACTTGTAGACCAACTGGCCGTTTTCCCACACGTACATGCGCTGTTCGCTGATATTGATCTCGATCATCTGACCGGCGACCTTGCTCGGGACTGGTGTCGGTGTGGGAGCGAGCTGCACCTCGATCTGCCGAAGCAGTTCCTGAGCTTGCTCGCTATCTGGCTCCAGTGACTGCGCCGCCTTGGCCATCTCTCGTGCCTGCTCGGGCCTGCGATCGGAGAGAAGCTGGTGAGTAGCTGAGATATAGGAGGTATAGAGCAGCGTCGCCGTCTCGGCATAGTCCGGCTTGGCGTCGTACACCTGTTGGAGCACCTGTGCGGCTCCTTCCCACTGTTCCTGATTGTAGCGCCACTGGCCAGCGAGGTAGAGGAGGGCAAGCTGCCTCTCATTGGTCGGCCCTTGTTCCTCGTTGCAGACCTCATAGGCCGACTGATAGATCTGGTAAGCTCTTTCCACCTGGGCATCGGCCACCAGATCGCGTGCCCAGTGGAGGTAGGTGTCGCACTGTGCGTCAACCAGGCCTGGGTACTCAGCGTCGAGCGCGGCGATGCCACGGAGAACCTGGATCGCACCTGTCCAGTCGCGCGCCTCCCATGCCTCGTACAGCGCCGGCAACCGCTCACCGACGCGTTCTGGGATGGTGGGCGTTGGCGTCGCAGTTGGTGTCGCGGTTGGGGCAGGGGTAGGGGATACGGGGGGAGGGAGAGAGGCACTTGCTTCAGCGACGCTGAGGCTGGTCCACGTCTGGATAGCAAACCCAGCCGTCGCGACCATGAGCACGGCCACAAGCAGGCAGATGCCCACTCCCCACGGAAGCGCGCGGGAATGCACGCGCGGTGGGGGCGAGGTCAGGGTCTGCTGCAGGGCATCGATCTGGCGTAGGACACGCACTGCCTGCACGTTGTGCGGGTCGAGCCGCAAGGCGTGCCGGGCATATGCTCTGGCCTGGCGAGGCTCAGGAACCAGTTCCGCAAGCGCGAGCCATGCCTCCGGGCGATCTGGTTGCTGTTTCACGAATTGGACGAGCAGTGTGCGCGCCTGGGCACGCCGGCCGGCTTGAGCAGCGGCAAGGGCCCCTGCCAGCAAAGAGGTGGCTTCTTCCTGTGGGCTGGACGCGGAACTGGTCATGCATACTCCCCCCGGATCGACGCGGATGCGACAAGGATCTGTTCCATTATAGCATCGCTCGCTTATCCAGTCAAAGCTCCGGAGCGTTACGTCAAGTTGCCTCCGTGGTATATCTTGTATTCAACGGGTGACACCTCGTGCGAATGTGCTGGCTGTACGCCCCGATTCGCGGTTGACAAAACCCGGCACCCATGTTAGAATGGCTCATCATTGAAGCCGGCTACGGACGCGATGGCACGAGTGGGCGGGGCAGTTCAGTGTTGCAGGACACGGTCTCTGTGCCCTGATGAACCGGTTGCTTGTGGTCTTGCATTCGGGATCGGTGATATACGACAAAGAAGTTCAGGGGCAACGCATCGCCCAGCCTAGCGGTGATCTGGTGGAAGACGTACCTGGGCGAACGCGACAGCGTTGCTCAAGGGCGATGTGATGCCAGCCTCCGCAGTTAGGGGCTGGCGTTTTTGGTTTTCGAGACCATCGGAGGAGCGAGATGAAGGCACAGGTACAGTCTGGTCTGGAAGGAATTGTGGTGGCAGAAAGCCAGATCTGCGCGATCGATGGCGAAAAGGGGACGCTCTGCTACCGAGGTGTTGATATCGGTGATCTGGCCCAAAACTCGACGTACGAGGAGACGGTCTACCTGCTTTGGTATGGCCAACTACCGACTCGCGAGGAGATGGACGGGTTTACTGCCCGGCTGCGAGCGGAGCGTAGCTTCGATGGCAACATCCGGCCGATCCTGGCATCGCTGCCCGGTCGCCCGCCGCCGATGGAAGCGCTGCGCACTGCGGTCTCGGCACTGTCGTGCTGCGATCCAGAGGTAGAAGACTATGGGCACGAGGCAAACCTGAATAAGGCCCTTCGTCTCACCACGCGCTTGCCGATCATTGCCACGTTCTACCAGCGGCACCTGGAAGGCAAAGAGCACGTAGAGCCGGATCCCACGCTGGGACACGCTGCCAACTTCCTCTACATGCTTCACGGCGAACGTCCGACGCCGCTTGAGGAGCGCGCTGCCGATCTGGCGATGGTCTTGATGGCCGACCACGAGCTGAATGCCTCAACATTCGCGGCACGCGTCACGGCCTCTACGCTATCTGATATGTACTCGGCGGTCACAACTGCCATTGGCACGCTCAAGGGTCCCTTGCACGGGGGGGCGAATCAGCGGGCTATGGAGATGCTGCTCGAGATTGGCTCGATCGACAACGTCAGGCCCTACATTGCCTCAGCTCTGGCGGCAAAGAAGCGGATCATGGGCTTTGGGCACCGCGTGTACAGGGGCAAGGCAGATCCACGTTCGGTCTATCTTCGCGCGATGCTGAGGGAGCTAGGGGAGCAAAAGGGAGACCAGAGCCTGTACGATCTCGCGGTGGCCGTCGCCGACACGGTGGAAGAGATGAAGAACCTCTATCCGAACGTCGACTATTATACCGCACCGCTGCTTTACCTGTTGGACATTCCGCTCGATCTCTTTACGCCTGTGTTCGCGATTAGCCGCATCGCCGGCTGGACAGCACACATCATGGAGCAGTATGAGCACAACCGGCTGCTGCGCCCGGTGTCTTCCTACGTGGGCCCCGTCGACCGCGATTACGTGCCGATCGGAGAACGCCTGGACGGCTACGCGCTGAGCTAGTTACATCTTATGTTGCTCAGGTAGAGTTCTATCGAGGGGGCAGCCTGTCAGCAGGCTGCCCCCTTTGTCATGGCAGGCTCCGCCTTCTCTCAGCCTGTTCTAGAGACGAAAGCTTGCGTGGTCGATTCTGTCGTGCTATACTCGCCGTGCTCTCGATCATTGGCGGGTTCTCGCCTGGGAGCAGTGCAGGGGCATGGACTGTTTTGGAAGGACGAGAGGTGCGCTACGTACTTGGTTTCGGCCTACTGGCACTGACGTTGTCACTTCTAGCCTACTTGTCGTTGGACAGGCTGATCGTCTGGCCCCACTATTATTTCACGTGGGTCCTCGCGATCAGCCTGGTTACGTTCGTCTTCTATGGTGTCGACAAGTGGTTGGCCAAGGAACACCGGTTCCGAATCCGAGTACCAGAGTTGATCCTGAATCTCCTCGCTGTCTTTGGGGGGGCACCTGGCGCATGGCTGGGAAGGGGACTGTTCCGGCACAAGACCAACCTGCGCAGGCACTGGCTCATGTTTGCTGTCCTGGTTGCTAGCTCGCTGCTGGAGGTGTACGTTCTCCAAGTGCTGTACAGCGGCACTCTGCCTGCAGGGTGATACGCCAATGCCCGGGCGCAGATGTCTGACGCTCGCGGAGGACCGATGAGGATCGTTTTTATCTCCTTGTTCAGGCTGGGTTTCGGTGGTGGTGGAGGGCAGGTGGCCCACGAGCTGGCGCGCCAGTTCGCCCGCCGACACGAGGTCGTCCTGATCTGTCCCCACGATCATACCGCGCTCTATCAAGCGGAGGGTGGCCTGAGGGTGCTGGGCATCCAGAGCGGAGGCCAGGGCAACGTAAGTGTGCCCGTGCTGTCGGAGGCCAACCTGACGCGGCTCCTGGGCTTCCTGGACCACTTCCAGCCCGAGATCGTCCACGCGCACGATCCCGTGTCATTGGCGCTGGTGGGCCAGATCTGGGCCAAGACGCGCGGTGTGCCCTTTGTCTATACGTCGCACGTCCTCACCTCCCGCCTTACGGCTTTTGGCGCGGTGGAGGCATTCCGCGGCATCGGAGGCGCCCTGAGCGACTCTGTCGCACGCCAATTTCTCTCCAGCTTCTACGATGGTTGCGATGCGATCGTCGCTCTGAACGAGTCGGCACGGGCGGACCTTGCCTCGTTCGGCTACCAGGGCGAGATCCTGATGATCCCGAATGGCAGAGACCTGGAGCGGTACCAGGACTGCCGGTTGGCCAGTCCCTTGACCCGGCAGAAGACGCTCGTATTCGTCGGCTTCATCAGCGAGCGGAAGAATCAGCTCTACTTGCTCGAAGCACTGCAGTTCCTCTCGCGCGATTACCGCTTGCTGCTCATTGGCCAGCTTCTCGACCAGGAGTATGGGCAGGAACTGAAGCGCTTTGTACGAGCACACGGTCTTGGAAACGTGGTGTTTGCAGGGCAGGTGGAGTACGATGCTATTCCAGGCTACCTCGAGAGGGCACACCTGTTTGTGTCTGCCTCCAAGATGGAGGTGCAGAGCCTGTCGGTGATCGAGGCCCTTGCCTCAGGGACGCCTGTCGTCGGACTATCCAACGAGACGACCGATGAGTTGGTCGATGAGCAAGTGGGACGAAGGCTGCCGAAAGATGCGTCGCCCCGCGTGTTTGCAGATGCGGTGGATAAGGTCTGCCACTTGGCGCCACGTGAGTACCATCAGCTCTGCAGGCAGGCGCGCCAGCGGGTCGCTCCGTTTGGCTGGCCCAACGTCGTCTCGATGACTGAGCGTGCGTATCGCTCACTGATCGAGGATCTGCCACCGGTCGCCCAGCAGGAACAACCTCGCATCATGGACGTTGTCGCGCGGATCCCATCGGAAGAGATCCGTGACGCGCTGGCCCAGCGGGTAATCGCGCTGGACAGGGCCATGCGCCGCATCCCGCCGGAATCGACTCTGTCGCTTCTCCGGAGCGCCAAGAGGGTATCGCGACCGACGCGGGTGTACGTTCTGCTGACGCTCATCCTGTCTGGGCTGGCCTACGTGATTGTCCGGTCGAGACGCTATCTGCGGCGGGCGACAAGGCGAGCCAAAGAAGAAGACGAATTGCGGCGCGTCACAGCGAGCGAGGAATCGAGAAAGGGTGGGGAATAGCGACTTGTTCCACGGATCCATCCCATGACTCACGGCCCAAGACCCGGCGCGCAAGGAGGCAGTTTGGTGTCTCACACAAAGATCGTGCACAGCAAAGAGCCGATCCGCCTTTTCAAGTCTGACTTCTTGGAGTTCTTTACTCACATCCATCCCGCTGTCGTCCTTGTCATATGGCTCCCGATAACGGGCTACTTTCTCTATCGGGCAACACTGAGTCCCAGACTGGCCCTGCGACTCGCGCTGGGGATTCCATCGGGCCTCTTTCTGTGGACACTGGTCGAGTACGTTGTGCACCGCTTTGTGTTTCACTTTCCTCCACGCACGCCACGGCAAGAACGTATCTCGTTTTTGTTCCACGGTGTGCACCACGCGCAGCCGATGGAAAAGAGCCGCCTGGTCATGCCGCCGGTGGTGAGCATTCCCCTGGCGGCAATCTGCTATGCCGTGTTGTATGTCACGGTTGGTATCATTGCCGGCGCGCGCGCCTGGGTTAGTCCGGTTTTTGCCGGGCTACTGCTGGGCTATGTGATCTATGACATGACGCACTATGCGACGCACCACTTCAAGATCCGGTGGCGGTCGTTCCAGTACATCCGGCGCTATCACCTGCACCATCACACGCAGACTCCCAATCAGCGGTTTGGGGTCACCTCGCCACTGTGGGACATTGTGTTCGGTACCAAGCCCGACTGACCATTTGAAGAAGGGCAAGCGCGGCTCGATCCGTGAATTTGACAAGGTTGCGAAAAGCCAGTATACTCGCTTTTCTATCAAGGAAGGAGATGGGCACATATGATCTACGTGATGATGCAGCATGCGCTCGCGACCCATCTGCGCACCGGTGACGGCAGCGCAGGTTTCTGCCGCACGAGTGTGCCCCGCCTGACTTGACATAAGTCTACATGGATAGGCCGTGGGCGCGCTCGAGCCCACGGCCTTTTTATTTGCCTGTTTTCGTGCCGTGGGCAGCAGTGTGCCCACGGCTCCTTTTTTGGTGCGCGTCACAACCGGGTCGATGGGCCGAGCCGCACAAGGAAAGAATGTTGTCAGCCGCTCGAAATCTTGTTCGGGCCAGTACTGGGAGGAACGATGGGTCGGATCACTCACTCCGAAGCCACTCAACACTTGGATATGCGCGAGACCGTCCACAGAAACCGCCTGGTGGGGTTATGGCGGATGATGAAAGGCTACCGTTGGTTCTACTTTGGCGCCATGGTGTGCATGGCCGTCTCGGCAGGCGCGCGTGCTGCGAACCTGACGCTACTCCGCTTTGTCATCGATGACGTACTGACCAGGGGCGTCATGGTGGATCGCTTGCCCCTACTTGGTGCGGCCTTTGTGGGGCTAGCTGCCGTCCAGGCGCTGTTCTCGTACCTGCAGGGCACATGGGCCGCGCGTACGGCAGAGGGTGTCACGCTTCACCTGCGTAACTATCTGTTCGACCATATCCAGCGCTTGCCGTTCGCGTACCACGATCATGCCAAGACGGGTGAGCTGATCCAGCGCGTCACGTCGGATGTGGACGCGGTACGCCGCTTCTATGCCGACCAGGCGATCGGTATCGGTCGGATCGCAGTGCTTTTTGCCGTCAACATGGCTGTGCTGCTGCGCATGAACTGGCGGCTGGCACTGCTCTCGATCGCCGTAATGCCACCGGTCATCGTGATTTCCTACCTGTTCTTTGGCAAGGTGTCGAAAGCCTACGAGCGCTACCAGGAGCAGGATGCTGTGGTTTCGACCCGGCTGCAGGAGAACCTGAGCGGCGTGCGCGTCGTGCGCGCCTTTGCCCGCCAAGCGTACGAGAGGGAAAAGTTCGAGCAGGAGAACTGGGAAAAGTACCGCCTCGGGAAGCGCCTGCTGCGGATGCACTCACTCTACTGGCCTGTCTCTGACGTACTGTGCGCCGGGCAGACGCTCCTGGTGATGGCCGCGGGTGGGCTGATGACGATCGAAGGCACGATATCGCTTGGAACGTACATTGCGGTCAACGGTCTAGTGGTCTGGATTATCTGGCCTCTGCGTAACCTAGGGCGGCTGATCGTGCAGGTGTCTACCGGGCTGGTATCGTACCGACG
This sequence comes from uncultured Anaerolineae bacterium, assembly GCA_964560475.1. Lineage (GTDB taxonomy): Bacteria > Chloroflexota > Anaerolineae > JAFGEY01 > JAFGEY01 > BS750m-G44. The sequence continues at coordinate 14,766 of CAZLMZ010000018.1, read as the reverse complement.
CGTTGCTGACATCATTGCCCAGGAGCGCGAGGACGTCGACTCGGGGCGCGTCAGCATTAGCGGCGCACTGCGTGGCGAAGTGGTGTTTGACGGCGTAAGCTTTGCGTACGAGCCAGGCCCCGTACTGGGGGCAGCCGATCCAGGAAGGGGTAATGACGGCTCTCGGAAAGCGCCCCGAGCTGAAACAGTGGATGCTCAGGGGCTAGTGCACGTGCTGCACGATCTCTCATTCCGGTGTGTCCCCGGTCAGGTGGTGGCACTCCTGGGCTCGACGGGCTCGGGCAAGACGAGCATCGTGAACCTGCTGCTGCGTTACTATGATTACCAGGGAGGCAGCATCCGCCTGGACGGTGCAGAACTACGCGACTACCCGATCGCGGCTCTGCGGCGCCAGATCGGCATCGTGGAGCAGGAACCGTTCCTGTTCTCGCGGACCATCCGAGAGAATATTGCCTATGGCGTCGATCGGCAGGTCACAGACGCAGAGATCGAGGCCGCTGCCCAGGCTGCGGCACTACACGACATCATTCTCACCTTTCCCAAGGGGTACGATACCCTGGTTGGTGAGAAAGGTGTGACCTTGTCGGGCGGGCAGCGACAGCGCGTGGCGATCGCGCGGACGCTACTCCGCGATCCGCGGATCCTGATCCTGGACGATGCGACTTCGTCGGTCGATACAGAGACCGAGTCGCAGATCAGGGAAGCGCTCGAGCAGTTGATGCAGAACCGCACGAGTTTCGTGATCGCCCACCGGATTCAGAGCGTCATGAACGCCGACCTGATCCTGGTACTGGACAACGGGCGGATCGTGCAGCAGGGCACGCATAGGGAACTGATGGCGCACCAAGGCACGTACAAGCGCACCTACGACCTGCAAGCACGCATCGATCGGGAAGTAGAAAAAGAGGCGGCATATGTCTGAGTACGATCACTTTGAGGAAGAAGAGTTCACGACCCAATTCAGCGGCAGGGTGGTGGCGCGCATCTTGCGCCAGGCCAGGCCATATTGGAGCTGGGTAGCCGGGTTCATGGTCATGATCGCGATGTGCTCCGTACTGGACGCACTGTTCACCTTCTTGGGTAAGCGCATCATCGATGAGGGCATCGCCGCCGGCAACGCAGGCCGCCTGCTGAGGCTGATCGAGCTCTACGGTGGGCTCGCTGTCGTACAGGCGGGCACCGTGTTCGGCTTTGTCTACTGGGCTGGCGTGCTGGGTGAGCGGATCCACTATGATATCCGGCGCAAGTTGTTCGAGCACCTGCAGGACCTGTCGTTCTCGTACTTTGACCGGACGCCGGTAGGGTGGATTATGGCGCGGGTGACCTCGGATGCAGGACGAATGGCTGACCTGATCACGTGGGGCCTGGTAGACGTGACGTGGGCGGTGCTCAATATCAGCACGTCCCTGGGCTTTATGCTGGCGATCAACTGGCGCCTCGCGCTGATCGTGCTTGCGATCGTGCCGGTCATGATTGTCGTCGCGATCTGGTTCCGCACGCGCATCCTGGCCCAGTTCCGCGAGGTGCGCAAGCGCAACTCCAAGCTTACCGGGGCGTACAGCGAGAACGTCAATGGTGTCCGCGTGGTCAAGGCGTTGGTACGCGAAGAGCGTAACCTGGCGGAATTCAGCGAACAGTCCTCCGAGTTGTACAAGGCCGCCTACCGCGCTGCCTGGCTGTCGGCGCTCTTTTTGCCTGCCATCCAGATCATCGGTGCGTTCGGCCTGGGGGCAATCGTGTGGTATGGTGGACTGCGGACCCGTGCTGGGGTGCTCACGATCGGCGGCATCCAGGCCTTTCTGTCGTACGTCACGTTCATGCTGTGGCCGATCCAGGATCTGGCGCGCGTCTTTGCCGAAATGCAGCGCTCTGTGGCATCTGCAGAACGCGTCTTTTCGCTGATGGATGCCGAGCCAGAGATCGCGGACCGCGAGGGGGCGCTGGATCCGGGCTCGATACGCGGTGAGATCGAGTTCGATCACGTGGACTTTAACTACGAAGAGGACAAGCCAGTCCTGGCAGGTTTCGATCTGCACGTCCGTCCGGGCGAGCGTATTGCCCTGGTCGGGCCAACAGGAGGCGGCAAGTCTACGATCGTCAACCTGGTGTGCCGGTTCTACGAGCCAAAGCGCGGCGTGATCCGGATCAACGGGCGAGACTATCGTGAGTTCACCCAGCAGGCGGTCCAGTCGCGAATCGGAATGGTGCTGCAGACGCCGCACCTCTTTTCCGGGACGATCCGAGAGAACATCCGCTACGGGCGGCTCGACGCAACGGGCGCGGAGATCGAGGAAGCGGCGCGCATTGCCCGCGCGCACGACTTTATCGTCGAGATGGAAAAGGGGTACGATGAGGATGTCGGGGAGGGGGGTGCGCTGTTGTCTGTCGGGCAGAAACAGCTAATCAGCCTGGCGCGCGCTGTGCTGGCGGACCCGGACGTGTTCATCATGGACGAGGCAACCAGCTCCGTGGACACGCTGACCGAGGCCCGTATCCAGCAGGGCATGGAAGCGATGATGAAGGGACGGACGAGCTTTGTGATCGCGCACCGATTATCGACGATCAGGAACGCTGATCGAATCCTCGTGATCGAAGATGGTCGGATCGCAGAGATGGGCACACACCAGGAGCTGATCCGCGCCCGCGGGCACTACCATTCGCTGTATACGAAGCAGTTCCGGCGAGAGCTCGAGCATAGCTACGCGGAACCCGATCGCGTGCCAGATGGAACCGCCGGTGCTACGCTAGCGGTGCCAGCCTGACTCCGCTGGCTGGACAGACGAACATATGACAAATACCGAAGCGGGCTCAAAGTTCAGCTTTGAGCCCGCCCGGTATCTGGATCTACTGCAGAGGAGGAGGCAGTAGTTCGCTCCATAGATCCCATCCGTGAACTACTGATACGATATCCCTATCTTCTGTCCGATCCCCTCAAGTATGTTCTATCCTGAACCCATCATATCCGCAAAGGCCGATACACGATAGGACTTTTGTCACATCCTGTCTATGGGCAGTAGCAAGCATCGGGGCTGGGCAGGTCAGGCTTGCGAGCGATAGTAGCTTACCCAGCCCATCGCCCATTCGTCGTGGCCCAGGAGCAGGTTGCTGGCCAGAACGGCCTCACGTACTTGAGTTGAGAGCGGATTGGTGATCGGACAGCTCAGCCCGCAGGCGATGGCCATGGCGAGAAAGGCAGCATTGATCGCGGGGCGGCTTGGCAACCCATGCGACACGTTGCTTGCCCCCATGGCGATATTGACGCCAAACTCGCTCACGATCCGTCGCGTGGCCGCGAGCGTGGTGCGGCCAGCCTGCTGGTCTGCGCCTACCGTGAGGACGAGTGGATCGATGATCACGTCGTTCGGCGGAATGCCTAGCTCACCTGCACGAGCGATGATCTTGCGCGCGACGGCGAGCCGTCTCTCCACCGTCTGGGGAATGCCCTCGTCGTCCATGCAGAGGCCGATCACGGCGGCGCCGTATTTCTTGACTAGGGGCAGGATCGTCTGCAGCGACCGCTCCTCGCCATTGACCGAGTTGACGAGCGCCTTGCCGTCGTAGGCATCGAGCCCGGCTTCCAGCGTCTTGGGGTTGGGGCTGTCGATGCAGAGCGGCACATCCGTGACCTGGCGCACCGCGGCGATTATCTGTCGCATCAGGGCAGGTTCATCCGCACCGGGGACGCCGGCATTGACGTCCAGGATCGCGGCTCCTGCCTCGACTTGCGCCTGAGCGTCCTTGCAGACCACGTCCAGCTTTCCTTCTTGGAGTGCTGCCATCAACTGCTTGCGCCCCGTGGGGTTGATGCGTTCACCGATGATCCGTACCGGGCCCTCTCTGCTGATCGTGACCGTCTGTGAAGCCGAGGTGATGGTCGTTTCGAGGTTCTTTTCAAACACGTGAGACTCCTCCATTGTGAGAGAATGTTGAGCGCACGCAGTGCAGGTCACGAGGTCGTGACGTGTCGCTCCGTGCCTTCCTGACTCGATATCGACAAAGCGCCTGCGCAAGCAGCTATCACGAGCCAGGCTGCGATGTGGAGCCACAGCCCCCAACCTAGGTGTATGGTAGGTGTTGCATAGGCAGCCCAGATCCTGGGACGGACAACCCAGAAAGCTGCCTGTGGCGCGAACAGGGCGGCTGACGCAAGGATCAGGATCAGGCTGGCCGAAAGCCGAAGCGAGAGCCGTCGGTAGAGCCCGTGTGCGGCAGCAGCGCCTGCTCCGAGCAGGATCCCGACGCCTTGCAGACGAAAGTCCGCGGAGAAGAGATCTCGTGGATGCCCCCACGAGGGCGGCAGCAGGCCGAGCAGCACGAAAACGGACGAGGCCAGCGCGAGACTGCGCAGCCAGCGCGGGTATGGGAGGCTCTGATTGGTCGAGAGCAGGACGAGCGAGAGCGCTACGGCGAGAGGTGGAATGTAGAACAGTTGGCGCGGAAACCGCTCCTCGCCGCGCCGAATCGCAGGGATGAACTTGACAAACTCACCCATATCCTGCCCGCTGAGCCTGAGCGCTGCTGCTGCGTGGCCGACCCAGGGCGCCCAGTAGGCCAGTGCAGCAAGCACGAGACCTACGAGGAGCACAAGCGCAAGCCAGGATCTCGCGTTGCTGGTTGGCCTTACGATCAAGTCGCTCACCTCTACAGACTGTCCAGTGTCTCCTGGATGACGCGGTCCTGTTCCTCGACCTGCTTGCTGTACTCGATCATGAACTCGCTGCGCCGCTGGCGGAGGCTCAGCAGGGCAACGGCACGGATGTCCTCTTCCATCACTGCGGTGCGGCCATCGGCTGCAGCGTGGGCCCGCGCGGCCTCGAGCGTAAAGATCTCGGCCCGGTTCGACTCGATCTCCAGGCGGTCGATCGCCTCCAGAACGAGCTCCTGCGCGGGGGGCGTGAGCCGGACGTGCGGCAGCAGCCCCTGTGCTTCCTCGATCTCGTCCATCATGAGCAGCGTCTGCTCGGCATAGAGATCGGCCAGCGCGTGCGGGCTGTCTTGAAACTGCCGCACGCGACGGTAGACTTCCATACGGTCGGCAGTATCCTCAAGGCCTTGGACTATGACGTGCAGACCGATGCGGTCCAGGATCTGTGGGCGCAGGCGTCCTTCTTCGGGGTTCATGGAGCCGATGAGGACAAAGCGTGCCCTGTAGGTTGCCGCCAGGGGCCCTCTCCGTACGGTGTACCGTCCCTGGGCGGCGGCATCGAGTATGGCATTGACGATCTCGTCATCGAGCAGGTTGATCTCGTCGATGTACAGGATATTCCGATCGGCACGCGCCAAGATCCCCCTTTCGAGACGGACGCGATTCTGCTCGATGGCTACGCGCTCGCTGATCCCGCCCACTACGTCCTCGAGCCGCGCGTTCAGCGGCAGCTCGGTGAGCCGCATGCGGTCGGCGTGCGTGATCGGCTCACCTCGCGCCAGCTTGGCCGCACAGTCCTCGCACACAGCGTCCATACCATAGGCCTGCGCTGCTTCGGGCTCGCAGCCGTATGGGCACGTGCTGCGCTCGACGGGCGGAAGCAGGTCGACCAGACCGCGCACGGAGATGGTTTTGCCCGTCCCCCGCGCCCCGATGAGCAAGACGCCTCCGACTCGCGGGTTGATCACGGACAGGATCAGTGCCATCCTCATCTGCGTCTGGCCCACAATGGCCAGGAACGGGAACTGCACGGGATCGACCAACAGCCCCCGGTCGACACTGGGCTTGCTCTCCAGGATCCGTTGGGCGGAACTGCGTCGCAGGATGTCGAGGAGCATAGAGCGGGGCATGGTGACCTCCGTCAGGACGCGCCAACGCGGCGGTATGTGGACAAGAGCTGCTCGGCTGCGTGCTGCCAGGTAAACTGCCGTGCGCGTGCCAGTCCGCGCCGGGCAAGCCTCTGCTGCTGCTCTGTGTCCCCAAGAAGCTGCCGCATAGTCTGTGCCAGGGCATCGGTGTCATGCGCATCGAGCAGGATCCCAGCGTCGCCGACGACTTCGGGCAGTGAGGAGTTGTCAGCGGCGATGACAGGCGTGCCGCAAGCCATCGCTTCCAGCAAGGGAATGCCAAAGCCCTCATAGAGCGACGGCAGGGCAAAGAGCACCGCCATGCTGTACAGCGCGGGCAGGTCCACATCGTCGACAAAGCCGAGAAACCGGACGCGTGCGTCGAGCCCAAGCTCCTCAACTGCGCGATAGATATCGTCAGAGAGCCATCCTCGCCCCCCAGCGATGACCAACGAAACGTCGGGCTCGGACAACTGCGCAAAGGCTCTCATCAGCCCGACATAGTTCTTGCGTGGCTGGACTGTACCCAAGCTCAGCACGAAACGCTCCGGAAGATCGTACCTCGTACGGACGCACTGCAGCGCGTCCGCGTCGGTAACGGCATGGAAGCGAGGCTCGATACCCGGGTAGATGACCGAGATCCGGTCAGCAGGTGCATCGAGCAGCGCGATCAGATCCTGCCGCGTGCTCTCTGAATCGGCTAGAATCCAGTCGGCGCGCGCGACGGCCCGAGGCACATTGGCCATCAGATACGCAAGCAGGGCGGGCTCGAAACACTCTGGCATACGTACAAAGGACAGATCATGGACGGTGACGATGGTCTGCGTCCCGTGCCGCACCGGCGGGAGCGTAAAGTCGGGCGAGTGAAAGAGGTCGATCGGCCCAATCGCCCACTCGACGGCAAGTGGGACGCGCAGACGGAACCAGATACGATGCCACCATCGTTCGTTGATCCAGGTACGAACCTGGCGAAAGTTGGGGCTGCGGATGCCCGAAGCCGCGTTGCGTGTGCCGGCCGACGGCGCCGGGTACGGCAATCCACGACCCTGTACGAGCAGGACATACTCATTCTGTTCGTCGATCTGGGCCAGTCCATCGACGATGTTGCGCGTCAGGCGGCCGATGCCCGCGCCCTGGAACACTGCCGAGGTATAGTCGATGCCGATCCTCACCTGCTCTCTGCCTCGCGAGTGTGCTGCTCTGCCCGTTACAGGCTCTGTGTTCCTGCCAGTGGCTGCTCTACCTGATCTACGTCCCGGAAGGTCCACATCCGGTTGGCGAAGAAATTCCAAAAGAGCACGATGCCCGTTGCAACTACCTTGGCGGCGTTCGAAGAGAGGATACTGTGCTCGATCGCGAGCCAGGTCGCCGCAGGCGCAACCAGTCCGCCAAGCAGGCCCGACTCGCCCAGGAACCAGTGATCGGTGACCCACAGGATGGTGGTGTTCAGACCGAGAGCAATCAGGCTCACGATCACGAACTGCCCGAACTTGCGTGCCCCGTGCTGATGCTTGGTCTCTGGATAGACCCAGAAGCGACTCCACGTGTAGTTGCTGACGGTTGCGGCACTGACCGAAATCACGTTGGACAGAACCTGGTAAAAACCGAGCACGTTGTAGAGTAAGTTCAACACGCCAAAGTCGATCGCTGTCCCGAGCGTGCCGACCACGCAGAACTTGAGAAAGCGGACGAGCTCCGGCCGTTTATCGTGATATAGTAGCTTGAGTCTGCCAACCAAATCATGTACTCCTATAACCGTAGCCTTGCCGCTGGCCCTCTCGAACGGTCGAGCCTTGCAGCAAGCCCAGGACGATGGCTACGTAAATGTACATGTTGTGCACCCACAGGTTGTCGACCACGTTGTGCACCGAAACGTGCACCAGCATACCCAGGGCGCCCAGTGCTAGGGCACGTACATTTCGGTCTTTTGTGCTCTGAAAGATGCGCCACACGCGCCAGGTGACAAGACCCCACAAGAGCAGGTAGGCGATCAAGCCGAGCAGACCTGTCTCGGCAGCGATGTTCAGATAATAGTTGTGAGCATGGCCTAACGCCGCTGGCCACTTGGCCAGGGCGTACTGGCTGTAGGCTGCACCATAGTTTCCGAATCCTACGCCAAGCCAGGGATGGTCTCTCCACATCTCGAGTGCCGACTGCCAGTGTGCCAGCCGCTCGAGAGCGGCATAGTTTTCGTCGGAAACCTCTATAGCAGCGGTGTCAGAGACGCCGATGAATGCCGTAAAGCCCGTCAGTCGCTGTACGACCGGCTGGGGCAGCGCTGCCGCGCCCGCCAGTACGCCACTGATGGCTACGACAGTGAGCAGCGCGGCAAAGACGAACCTGCCACGGCGGCTCTGTGCGACGCCAACCACGACTACTGCAGCGGCGAATCCCAGCCAGGCGCCCCGTGACCAGCTCATTCCAATCGCTGCACTGACGACGACCAGCGTGATGAGCGAGAACCACTCAAGCCGGTGCTGCCAGACATCGCGCCCGACCGCATGGCCGGTGCCGGTTCCTGCCTGCGGTGAAAGGAGGTTGAGGGCAAAAGCCAGGGCAAGAGGCGCGACCAAACCCAGATAACCAGCGAACGGGTTGGGCTGCTGAAAGGTACCATAGGCGCGCATAAAGCGGCCAAGCAGAAAGCCCTCCGGCCCGGATTGGGTCACGAACTGGTAGATGCCCAGCGTCGCTTGCAGGAGCCCTGCAGCCAACAGCGAGGCAACGATCGGCCTGAGGTGCCGCGGTGGCACGGCGCGGTGCACGAACACGATCACTGCAGCGACTTCGAGCCACTTGACAAGCTCCTTGGCAGCAAGTGGGAGGGAGGTCGCGTTGAGCAGCGAGTAGAGCGTCGCGGTCACGAATACGACCACAGGCACCGCAAAAGCCGACTTTCGAGTCGAAGCCTGCTCAAATGCGACGTATCTGGCGAGCCATGCTGCCAGCATCAAGCCGACCAGGCCTTCCGTTACCCCGACGGAAACTGGGCCAATCTCGATCTCGAACAGAGAGCCAAACGGAATGGCAAAGGCAACCAGATACAGAGCTAGGTAGGGCCTGACCAGAACCAGAACGAACACGATCGAGCCAACCAGGCCGAGTACGAGCCAGGTCAGTGGCAACAGGGCCAAGGCAAGGCTCGCCATGACGGTACACGCGATGAGCGCGAGCATGCCCGTGTTCGTGGCGTACGCCTTGATCGTCCTCCGCTCTCTTGATACTGCCCGAAGAGCTATCATTTTGCTAGTATACCGCAAACGAAGGGCAGACACAAGTGCTGTTGGCCTGCGCTCTCTAGACCGATTTGGTTGCCGGGGGATATGTGCTAGAATAGAGAGAGCGTGGCCGCTGCTGGAAGAAGGGTAGCGATGCAGACATTGCGGAAGGGTAAGCATCTGCCTGCCAGGCACAAAGCAAGTGCTGCGGATCAGGTGTCGCGGACTATCCGCAACGAGCAATCGGAGACAGACTGTGTCACTCAAGCGTAGGGAGCTGCCGCTGTTCCCGCTGAACACTGTGCTCTTTCCCGAGATGACACTACCGCTTCGTGTCTTTGAGCCACGCTATCTGCAGATGGTTGAAGACTGCATGAAGGATGACGCACTGTTCGGCGTGGTGTGCATCCGGCATGGACCGGAGGTCGGCGGGCCGGCGTTGCCCTATACCATCGGTACGACCGCGCGCATCATCGGGATCGAACGCGAGTCGCCTGAGCTGACGTACATCGTGGCGGTGGGACAGGAGCGTTTCCGGATCCGAGAGCTTCTTGGCGGCAGGCCCTACATGGTTGGTCGGGTTGACCCTTTTCCCTTGACCAAGCTGGATGCACCTGAGGTGGGCACCGTCGTCGATGCACAGATGCCGCTTTTGACCGTATACCTCGAACTTCTTGCTCAGGTGAGCGAGGTCGATGTTCAACTTCAACGTTCGCCCGAAAGCGCGGAAGCGATTGCCTACTTTGTAGCGATGCTCCTGCAGGTGCCTCTAGCTGTGAAGCAGCGCTTGCTCAGCATCGTGGATCTGCCCACGCTGCTGCAAGAGGAGGCTGCGCTGCTGCGCAGCGATCTGGCTGGCCTGACTGCGTTGCTCCAGGGCGAGGAGGTCAGAGAGAAAGAAGATGTACCTTCCTTCTTTTCTCCCAACTAACGGCCCTGCTCGCACACCACGATGTGCTGCGGGCCGACACCGGGCACGTTGACACAATGGGGGTGTCGTGTTACAATACCGTGCGTCTCAAAGGCATTGCGTGTGCTGCGGTGATACACCGAACCTCGCACGCCAACGAGTTGTTCTCGGTCGGTCCGGTTAACCTTTACCTTGCATTGCGCGCCTAGGTGTAACCCACTGGAGTGGGAGAAGAGAGGAGACCATGGCAGAGCAAGAGGACAGAATCCGTTTCCTGGCCAACGTGCCGCTCTTCCGGGGGCTGAAGGAAAAGCAGTTGCAGATGCTCAACAGAAGGTTCGTTTCGCGGACCTACGACACGGGCGACGAGATCGTTACGCAGGGCAAGGGCGGTGCTGGGCTGTTTGTTCTGCTTTCTGGTGCTGCAGAAGCGGTCCGCATGCGCCGCGATGGTTCGAGGGCAGTGGTGAACGCGTTTGAGCCTACGGACTTTTTTGGGGAACTGGCCTTGCTGGATGATGAGCCTCGCACCGCTTCTGTGATCGCACTGGAACGGACAGAGTGCCTGGTCCTCTCACAGTGGGAGTTCTTTGGCGCACTGCGGGAAGACCCGGACATGGCGATCGAGGTGCTTCAGGAGCTCGCGCGGCGGTTCCGTCGTGCGCTGAACGTGCTCTAGCTCGACGACGATTCCTATTTTGGGCAAGGCACGCCGGGAGATAGGCGTGCCTTTTTCGTTGTGCGGGCCGGGCTTATCGCCGGCGTGGCCTGACTGAGGCCGAAAGGGGCGGGGATGTCGATGGATCTGAACGGTGACGTGCGGATCTTGCGTGATCTGGCAGAGCGGTATGCCGAGGTCGCGCACAAGGAGATTCAGGAGGAACGGCGCGACTTGTGGCGTCAGCACAACAGCCTGGTGCCGACGCGACCGCCGATCTATGTGCGCGCCTTTGCCTGGCGCGAGGTGCCCCAATCAGAGCTGCAGTGCCAGGATCCATTCTATCGCTCCCACGAGAACTACTTAAGGCAGCAGCTCTACCGAGGCACCTTCGGGGATGACTATATCATTGAGCCCTGGATCACGCAGCATGCAAGGCATGTGATCCCGGACGAGGGCCCGTGGGGGTTGGAGGTGAAGCGTATCCCGAGCCCGGAGCCGCGTGGCGCATGGAAGTACGATCCGCCGATCAAGGAACTCGGCGATGTTGCCGGGCTCGTGCCGCCGCATCACGTGATCGACGAACAGGCAACAGCGCGGGACGTTGCCCGGCTCCAGGATGCGATAGGCGATATCCTCGAGGTCAACGTTAGCCGTGCGCCATTCTATCGCGTCTGGCACGCTGACCTCTCGACTGACCTGGCCTACCTCCGCGAATTGGGCCAGGTGATGTGGGACATGGTAGACCATCCGGCGTGGCTGCACGAGCTGCTGGCCTTTATGCGGAATGGGGTGCTTACCGCGCACCAGGAGGCCGAGGCTGCGGGGGACTGGCACCTGGCCGACCACGAGAATCAGGCCATGCCCTATGCGTTGGAACTGCCGGATCCGGCAGCAAACAGCGAGAGCGTCCGCCGAGAGCAACTGTGGACGTTCGTCGCTGCACAGGAGATGGCCCAAGTCTCTCCTGCTATGCACGACGAGTTCATGCTGCAGTACCAGCTACCGATCATGAAAGCGTTCGGGCTGGTGTCCTATGGCTGTTGCGAGGATCTGACGCACAAGATCGACATACTGCGGCAGATCCCAAACTTGAGGCGGATCGCTGTGTCTCCTTTTGCCGACGTGCACCGGTGTGCAGAGCAGATCGGGGACGAGTACGTGCTATCGTGGCGCCCCAGCCCTGCCGAGATGGTGTCGGTGCAGTTCGAGCCGGACCATATCCGCAAGACGGTCCGCGACGCGCTCGATGCGGCAAGAATGAACGGTTGCATCATTGACATCACCCTCAAGGATGTGGAGACGGTACAGGGGCATCCAGAACGGATCCACGAATGGGTGCGCATCGTGCGCGAGGTGATCGAGGCGTACGCGTAGAAACACGCCGTCCCCGAGGATCCTCGGGGACGGCGTATGTTTGCCGCGGAACGGTGGCTAGGCGACCTCACGGACGATCGCCAGCATCTCTTTTTCTGTCACAGGCGCATAGTGCGCGAATTCCATCACAAACGTGCCGCGTCCCTGCGTGCTTGAGCGCAAGCTAGTTGCGTAGCCAAACATGCTTGCCAGAGGCACGTGCGCACGGATCGTGTGTGCGCCGTTGCCACGCGGCTCGATGCCCTCGATCCTGGCGCGCCGCATGTTCAGCTCGGACAGGATATCGCCAGTGAACGCTTCCGGAGCGACGACCTCGACGTGCATGATCGGCTCCAGCATCACCGGCCTGGCCTTGCGCATACCATCGCGGAAGGCCAGGGCAGCGGCACTGCGGAACGCCATATCCGACGAGTCGACCTCGTGGTACTTGCCGTCGACAACCGTCACCTTGACATCGACGACCGGGCACTGCGCCAGCACACCCTCCGCGAGTGCATCTTCGATGCCGCGCTCGATGGCAGGCAGGTAGTTGCGCGGAATGCTCGTCCCGCGCAGTTGGTCCTCAAAGATGAACCCGCTGCCAGGAGCAAGCGGCTCCATCTCGATCTCGACGTGCGCGAACTGGCCGTGCCCACCGGTCTGCTTGACCAGATGCCCGACACTGTGCACGGGGCGGGTGATGGTCTCGCAGTACGCAACCTGAGGCGCACCGACGTCGGCCTCGACCTTGAACTCGCGCCTGAGGCGATCGACGATCACCTCGAGATGCAGCTCGCCCATTCCTGCCAGCACGGTCTCATTCGTCTGCCCGTCCTGGCGCACGCGCAAGGTTGGATCCTCTTCCACAAGTCGGTGCAGGGCCGTGCCGATCCGGGCCTGGTCGCCCCTCGATGCAGGCGAGATCGACAACTCGACCACCGGGGCGGGGAAGGTGATGCGCTCAAGCACGACCGGCCGCTCTGGGTCCGAAAGGGTCTCGCCGGTCACGGCGATGCCGAGGCCCAGCACGGCGCCAATATCGCCAGCACGGATCTCCTCGACCTCCTCGCGATGGTCGGCGTACATACGCACCAGACGCCCAATGCGTTCGTCGTCGCCGGTACGCGGGTTGACGAGCACCTGGCCGCGCTGGACGGCGCCACTGTAGACGCGCACGTAGGCCAGCCGCCCGACGTATGGATCGGTCGCGATCTTGAACACGAGAGCAGCAGTCGGCGCGCTCGTGTCAGGCGAGCACAGCACCGGTTCTTCCGTCTCGGGAGCTATGCCACGTACTGCCTGCCGGTCGAGTGGAGACGGCAAAAAGTCGATCACGGCATCCAGCAGCAACTGCACGCCCTTGTTCTTCAGTGCCGAACCAGCCAGAACAGGAAAGAGCTTGCCGCTCAGCGTCGCCTTGCGCAACGCGTTGCGGATCTGTTCAGGCGTGATCAGCTCGTCTTCGAGATACAGGCGAGCGATCTCGTCATCTGCATCGGCCAGGTGCAGGATCAGTTGTTCGCGGCGACGCGCCGCTTCCTCTGCCAGCCTGGCCGGGATCTCACCGATGATCTGCTCCACGCCGTTCTCGTCATCGTAGCGAATGGCACGCATCTCGACCAGGTCAATCAGGCCACGGAACTCGGATTCTTGCCCGATCGGCATCTGGATCGGGACGGCAAAGGCATGAAGGCGTTCACCGATCGTCTCGACCGCCCGGTAAAAGTCCGCACCGACGCGGTCCATCTTGTTGATGAAGCAGATGCGCGGTACGGAAAAGCGGTCAGCCTGTCGCCAGACCGTCTCGGACTGCGGCTCCACGCCCGCGACAGCATCAAAGACCACGACGCCGCCATCGAGCACGCGCAGCGATCGTTGTACCTCCGCTGTAAAGTCAATGTGGCCGGGGGTGTCGATCAGGTTGATCTGGTGCCCTTTCCACTCGCAGGTGATCGCAGCAGACTGGATCGTGATCCCGCGCTCGCGCTCCTGCGGCATAAAGTCGGTCACCGTCGTGCCGTCGTCGACGTTACCCAGGCGGTGCGTACGCCCCGTATAAAAGAGGACGCGCTCTGTCGTCGTCGTCTTGCCCGCATCGATGTGGGCGATGATACCAATGTTTCGCGTCCCTAGTAGTTTGTCCCAGGTTGCCATACCGTTTCAGCCTCTCACAGAAATAGGCGGTCCATCTGGCTCGTCACGCTCTGATCCTGCAGATGCGACCGCCCATAGTTCGCAGCAAAAAGGGCGCTGTCAGCGACGAGCGCCCATAAGCCCGAGTATTATACCATGGAACTCGCGTTTGTCAAGCTCGATTTTGCTGAAAGTGTCAGCGAAACACTTGGTACTGGCAACCTCTTTGTTTTTGGCAGGCTACTCCCAACTGAACCCCGGCCCTGCCGGCACCAGCGCGCAGCCATCCTCCAGCCGCAAGCGAGAATCAGGTCCGATCAGGCCCGTTTCCAGGTAGAGCGCGTTGGGCAGGCTCGCCATCACGTTGAGCTGCACTGGCCCGCCGCCGTGTGAGGTGTAAGGGCGGCGGTAGGCCAGGGCCAGTGCGCCCGCTTCGAGCAGACCGGTCGGGCCGCCGGCACGGCGCAGGTCGGGCTGGACGATATCGACCGCGTCCCGCTGGAAGAAACGGGAAAAGTCCGCGCGCGTATAGAGGTTCTCCCCCGTGGCGATTGGGATATCAAGTGCCCGCACGAGCGCGGCATAGCCATCGATGTCGTCGGCGGGGATCGGCTCCTCCCACCAGTAGACATCGAGTTCCTGGAACACGCGCCCGCGGCGGATAGCCTCTTTGGTGGTGAGCGACTGGTTTGCGTCGACCATGATCCGCGCGTGTGGGC
>CAZLMZ010000017.1:0-25782 GCA_964560475.1 uncultured Anaerolineae bacterium | reverse complement strand
GCCAGATCGATGCCGTGGTCCGTACCGGAGGGTCCGCGCAGATCCCATGCTTCATCAGCATGCTCGAGTCGATCTTTGGCCAAGAGCGGGTCGTACTCTCGAGCGTCTACAGCGGCGTTACCGCAGGCCTCGCGATCCGAGCCGCACGCTGGCACGCGACGCACTAACTTCGGCGGCCCTCGCACTGCCCGGTACGCAACCTCGCGACTGGCGCGATGCCATTCCCTCCTACTCCATCGGACAAAAGTCGTATCCGGACATAGGACAGTGTGCTACCATGTTAGCAGGGAAAAGAGATCGCACGGTGGCAATCCAACTGCCCGATGGAGGGAAAAGGATGATGTTCCCAACAGGCTATCACGCGCTGATTCAGGAATACCGGCGAGCTGATCTGTTGCGGGAGGCCGAACGAGAACGACTGGCTCGGATCACTGAGTTGGGGCCAGTCCAGCACAGATGGCGGGATGCGACGCGGTCTATGATCTGCCGTCTCCCGGTTCCTGCGCTAGAGCCGGTCTGCGCCGCCTAGAGCATCGACGGTCCATCTTTGCCCACCAAAGCCTGCTCCGGAGCACGCGGCAAGCTTCAGAATGGACCGTCCGTCTGCTCGGCAGTTAGAGGGCATGAGGGTGGACATCTACGCGTGGGACTGTTCTCTCGGGCAAGACATCAACAAGGCGTTGCCTCGGATCGCGACGTTGCAGCATTTGGGATGGTCAAAGGAGATCGAGCATGCTTCCCGATTACTACGAGTACCTCATTCAGCGAGCCAAGCAACAGGATCTGATGAGGGAGGCTGCTAGGTACAGGCTAGCCCAGTACGCGACACAAAGCCGGGAGTCCCCTCCCACGGTAGGAGCGGCCTCAAGGCCGCTTGTGTGTAGATTGCCGGTCCTCCGTACAGCACTTTGCCAGACGTCCTGATACTGCACCTTTGACCCACGCGTCAGCGCGGCTAAGCCGCGGAGCGATATGCACGCTGGCCCTGTATCAGCTCTATGAAAGCGAGCATGTTCTCCAGCGGCACATCCCCCTCGACGTCGTGCGCCGGAGCAAAGATATAGCTCCCTGCTTGTCCGCGCGCCAATAGTGCTTTGGTCTCAGCCCGGACGTCATCAGGGCTCCCGTAAGGGAGCGTTCGCTGCGTCGACAAGCCACCGTGAAAGGCGAGTCGCCCTCGGTACCGTTCCATCAGGCCTGAGACATCCATGACCTCCGGCTGGAAAGGATTGAAGCAGCTCAGGCCAATCTCGATCAGATCGTCGAACAGCTCGTCGACATCCCCGCAGGAATGGATCATCACGTACTTGCCCGCGTCTCGGACAAAGCCATACATTCGCTTCAGAACCGGGTAGATAAACTGGTGCCAGATTCGTGGGCCCATCTGCAGCCCTCGTTGCATGCCCCAGTCGTCGCCAAAGTAGATCGCATCGATGTCATACGTGAGCGCTTGTGCTACTTGGGCAATGTTATAGTTCCCGATGGCATCCAGCAGCTCTCGCACGAATTGAGGATGATCGTAAAAGTCGACCATCAGGTTCGCCATGCCCCGCATCGTCCAGGCACGCTCATAGAGCGAGAACCCGATCTGGTAGACGCGGAAGCGATCGCCGAGCTGTGTCAACCGATCGGGGATATCGGCAAAGAAACGTGGATCGTGTGGGTCAGGAAAGGTGTATCCCCTTAGCGTCGGTTCAGCGAGAACGCACCCCTGCACGTTGCCGATGTCCTTGTCAATACTGCGGTCCCAGACCACGCCAAAGACATCACGGAAGCGGTCTTCCCCCAAGGGCTCAAAGAACCCGATCCCATTCCCCAGCGTAAGCAGGTGGTTCTCCAATGTAATCTCGAGATCGCCCTCACCATAGTGCGCGTGGAGCTTCTCATGGGCCTCGTGCGTCAGTCCAATATGCCACGGCACATACGGTGGATGCTTCCCATCCAGGACCAGCCTGACCACCTCTCGCTTATCCATCGATCCCCTCAACGCTCGACACCATCAATTCAGCCGCCACCATGCGGCCAGTGCGGTGACGAGGGCAAATGCCGTCAGTGCACTCCACGCAGTCGATCGCAGGGCAGGCCAGTGCTTGTCTACAAAGAGGACGAGCAACACAATGGCGATCGTACCCAGCACGCGCAGTCCGGAATAGATGAGCAGGAATTCGGCCGGCCGAAAGCGGGCAAACGCAAAACCACCGCCGACTTGTACGACCAGAAACATGCTCAACACGTCCATGCCGTTAGCAAGGACCCACGTGAGCGCTGCGGACGCTGCTAGCAGTCGGGGCATCCAGCGTGCTTGTCTGCTCGCCATGTTGGGCGTCTCCTGGCCTGATGCACTTTGATTGTAACACGATCGATGGAGGCCGACAAATCCTTCTTGCTTGGCCTACCCAGAGCAGGTATAATGGGCACGAATACGATCGTGTTGCGATCCGGAGGGAATCACCCGTGCCCAGGCAGACGCCGATGCTGCGCCAGTATCGCGAGATCAAGGCTCGTCATGCCGATGCGCTCGTTCTCTATCGCTTTGGCGACTTCTATGAGCTCTTTGAAGATGACGCCGAGCTCGTCTCCCGCGAGCTGGGCCTCACGCTGACTACCCGTCGCTTTGCCAAGGATCTCCGCCTGCCGATGTGCGGCATCCCCCATCGGCGGCTCAACGCGTACGTGGCACGCCTGATCCGTCAAGGCCACAAGGTCGCGATCGCCGAGCAGCTTGAAGACGCGCGCAAAACCAGCCACATCGTCAAGCGCGACGTGGTACGCGTGATCACGCCTGGCACCATCGTCGAGGATGCACTGCTGCGCGAGCGCGAGGAGAGCCTGCTCGTCAGCGTGGTCGAGGGGAATGCCCGCCGCAAGGGCCAGGAAGACTATGGCCTTGCCTTGGTCGATCTCTCGACCGGAGCATTTGCTGCTACCCAGATCGGTGGCCAGGATGCAAAGGAGACCTTCTGGCAGGAACTCCACCGGCTGGCACCCAGTGAGGTAGTGCTCCCCACTACCCTCGCAGAGGAGCCTGCCTTTGCCTCCCGCCTGGGCGACGTTGGCCCGGCACGCGTATCCCCACTCGATGACGCTGCATTCTCTATCGACGCTGCGCGGCAACGCATCGAGGCCCACCTCCACGTAGCCTCGCTGGAGGGATTTGGCTGCGACGGCATGCCGCTCGCCATCGCCGCAGCGGGAGGGGCGCTACACTATCTTCAGGAGAACCAGATCTCGAACCTGGCGCACATCGTCCGGCTCGTGACCTACGATCTATCGGGATATGTCGGCCTCGACACGGTCACGCGTGCAAATCTAGAGATTCTGCGTACGCTGCGTGATGGTCGGCGGCAAGGATCGCTATACGAAGTGCTCGACCGTACCCAGACCGCGATGGGCAGCAGGCTCTTGCGCCGCTGGCTCGTGCAACCGCTCACAGATCTGCGTGCTATCCAGGTACGCCAGGCTGCAATCGAGACGCTCGTCGACGGCACTCTCTTGCGCACCGACCTGCGCGCGGCGCTGGACGGCCTGTACGACGTGGAGCGTCTCGTCGGCCGCGTCGGCTTTGGCAGCGCCAACGCACGCGACCTGGTCGCGCTGCGCGAGGCCCTCGAACGCGTGCCTCGCGTTAGAGAGCAGTTGAGCACCATCGACGCAACGCGCTTGCGCGCCCTCGATCAGGAGTTGTCGGCGCCGGCGATCGCCGAGACCGCCGGCCTCATCGCCGAGGCCATCGCGGACGAGCCCCCCGTTCTGTTGCGCGAGGGCGGCTTGATCCGTGCTGGTTATGATGCCGAGCTAGACAGTCTCTGCAAAGCTGCCAATGCTGGGCGAGACTGGCTCACTGAGTACGAGGTGCAGGAGCGCGCCCGCACAGGCATCAAGAACCTGCGCGTCCGCTACAACCAGATCTTTGGTTTTTTCATCGAGGTCACCAAGAGCAACCTCGATCGCGTCCCAGAGACGTACGAGCGCCGTGCCACCGTCCGCCACGCCGAGCGCTTTGTGACGCCAGAACTGAAACGCCGTGAGGCAGAGATCGTCACTGCCGAGGAGCAGATCAAGGACCTCGAGTACGAGCTGTTTGCACAGATCCGGGAGCGCATCGCCGCAGCATCCGGCGAGCTCACCCGCGCAGCCAGCGCGCTTGCCGAGCTCGATACCCTTGCCGCACTGGCAGAAGTGGCTGCGACTGAAGGCTACGTCCGGCCTGAACTGGACGCGGGAACCGCGATCACCATCCTCGGTGGCCGGCATCCCGTCGTCGAACGCTATCTGCCCGACGGAGAACGATTTGTGCCCAATGATGCGCGCTTTGCCGATGACGAACGCCTGATCATCCTCACCGGGCCCAACATGAGCGGCAAATCCGTCTATATCCGCCAGGTAGCGCTGATCGTCCTCCTCGCCCAGATCGGCAGCTTTGTGCCGGCGGAAATGGCTCGCATCGGCCTGGTGGACCGCATCTTTGTCCGTGCTGGTGCGACGGACGATATCACCCAGGGACGGTCGACTTTTCTCGTAGAGATGAGCGAGACAGGCTACATCCTCCATCACGCCACGGAACGCAGCCTGGTTGTGCTCGATGAGGTCGGGCGGGGCACGAGCACCTACGACGGTATGAGCATCGCGTGGGCAGTGGCGGAAGAGCTACACGACCGGGTCCGTTCGCGCACACTGTTCGCGACACACTTTCACGAGCTGACCCACCTCGCCGATCATCTGGCAGCAGCACACAACTATACCCTGGCCGTCACGGAACGTGGCCAGCAAGTGATCTTTTTGCGGCAGCTACTGCCTGGGCGTGCGGACAAGAGCTATGGCATCCAGGTGGCGCGTCTGGCAGGTATCTCCGAGAACGTGATCGCCCGCGCACAACAGATCTTGACCACGTTGGAGGACCGGGACGGCGCCACCCCCCAGCCAGCGCCTTCGGCAGACCTGCTTTCTCCATCCAACGAGGCTGGAGGTCCGGCTGAGCAGCAAGAGGGCACAAACCGCGCGGCCGTGGATGAAATCGTCGCCCAGATCCGGGGCCTCGATATCGCCAACATGACGCCGGTGCAGGCCCTGGTCGCCCTCAATGACCTGCAGGCTACGTTGTTCGGAAGAGACAACGGCAGCGAGCCGGGCTATAGCGAGCAGCGGCAGACATGGACGGCCACGTGACGGACAATCCCGACGCACGGCAGATACACGTCCTCCCGGCCAGTATCCGCGACCAGATCGCTGCCGGAGAGGTGGTCGAGCGCCCGGCCTCTGTCGTCAAGGAATTGATCGAGAACGCGCTCGATGCCGGTGCACGGCACATATCGATCGAGGTGCGCGACGCCGGGCTTGGCCTGATCCGCGTCTCTGACGATGGCAGCGGCATGGGAGCACTCGATGCAGCGATATGCGTCGAGCGCTTTGCCACGAGCAAGGTGCGCACGGTCCAGGATCTACAGGCGATCCGGACCCTCGGCTTTCGTGGCGAAGCCCTGAATAGCATCGCCGCCGTCGCCCAGATCGAGATCCTGACCCGCGCAGCGGGCACAGTGGAAGGGACTCGCGTCACGTGTGCGGAAAGCACGATCGGTGCGACGCCTGCTGCCAGCCCGGTCGGCACGAGCGTGACCGTGAGCAGATTGTATGCCACTGTCCCTGCGCGCAGGCGCTTTCTCAAGTCCCGCTCTCGCGAAACCGAGCTAATCCAGCATACTGTATCCGCCTATGCGCTGGGATACCCGCGCGTGGCCTTCCGACTCTCGATGGAGGGACGTGAACGGCTCGTAGTGGCGCCGAGCACTCCTCTCGCTCGAATTGGCGCCGTCCTTGGCCGCGAGGTAGCCGGTGAGATGCTGCCGATCGAGTGGGAAGCCCTCGATCTGCGGCTAGAGGGCTTGATCAGTCGGCCTACGATCGGCCGCAGCCGGCGCAGTGCGCAGTACTTTTACGTGAACGGGCGTCCCATTCAGCCTGGCCTGTTGGCCGTGATGCTCGAGCGCCCCTACGCTGGGCGTCTCTTTGGCGGGCAGCGCCCGCTCGCGGTTGTCCACGTCACCCTCGATCCCCACGATGTGGACGTGAACGTACATCCCCGCAAGTTGGAGGTTCGTCTCTCCCACGAGCGCACCGTTTACACGAGCCTGGTGCGTGCCGTCAGTGCCGCACTCGACGACTATCCCAGGCATTCTCAGGCAGAGCAAGGCATGTGGCCTTTTGCTGGCTGGACTGAGCCAGGGGCGGGCCAACTTGGCGAAGCCGGAAGCACCTACACGGCGAGCCCGTTTCGTGCCCTCGCTCAATTGCACTATACGTACATTCTCGCGCAGACGTATGATGGTCTGGCAGTCGCCGACCAGCACGCGGCGCACGAGCAAGTGCTCTTTGAACAGCTATCCAGCAGCCCAGAGCCGAGCCCTCTTGCCCAGCCGGCACGGGTGGACCTGACCCTACCCCAGATGGATGTCTGGGAGACATCCGCCACGGCCCTGCACGAGCTGGGCATACATACCGAGCCTTTTGGGATGCGTGCCATCCTCGTCCGAGCGCTTCCCGCTCCGCTGCACACCCAAGAGCCCGTTGCGCTCCTCCTCGCGTTGCTCGACGAAGCCAGCTCTACCCTGGATCAGGATGCGCTAGCCGAACATCTCGCAATGAGGGCTGCATGCCTCGGTGCCGTAAAGGCAGGAGATCCGCTGTCAACCGAGGAGATGCAGTCTATCCTGAACAACCTAGCCGACGCATGGTCGCCTGCAACCTGCCCCCATGGCCGGCCCGCTATCGTATCGATCTCGATGGATGAACTACACCGCCGTTTCAGCCGTGCCTAGCCCGGTCCGATCTGGCTTTCCTGGCGACGGTGATTTGCAATTCCCACCTGATCAAGGTATAATATGATGCCTTGTGAGTAAGAGACGCACAGACGCGCTCACAACGCACGTCTGTCAGCATAGAACAGGAGACAGGATATGCCAAAGCGAACATGGCAACCGAAAAAGCGCAAGCGCAAACGCACCCATGGCTTCCGTGCCCGCATGCGAACCCAGGGTGGCCGCAACGTGATCAAGCGGCGTCGCAAAAAGGGCCGGAAGCAGCTAACGGTCTAGCAGGTCCGTCGTCGGGACGTAGCCAGCAGTGGGAGGCAACTCGTCCACAAACAAATCGCGAAGCCATAGCGTCGGCGCCGAATGTATTGCATAGTCAAGAGTCAAGCCTTTAGCCGCCATCGCCTATCGCCACGTCGCTGTCGGGAGACGCGAACCGTTGCGATAGGCGGTCGTCTGTACATGATATGCTAGAGCAGCAGAATCGCTTGCGAAACGGCAGGCGGATCAGGGAGGTCAGGCGATCCGGCCCATCGGTCAGTAACCACTGGCTGGTGATTGTAAGGCTGCCGGGACAAGAGCCACAGAGCCGGTTTGCTTTTGCTGTCAGTCGACGGATCGGGAACGCTGTAACACGAAACCGCATCAAGCGACTCATGCGGGAGGCAGTCCGCTATAGCTTACCGTGCGTGAGTGGTAGTTGGGATGTGCTCTTTATTGCCCGTACTGCAGCCGCCACCGCATCCTACGCCGAGATTAGGCGTGCCGTAACCGACCTGCTACAGAAAACTGGGCTCCAGGACAGCACCTGTCGTGCGGTTCCTGCTCCAATCGAATAGTGGTATGCGAGTAACAATGAAAGCAATTATACTGTGGTTGATTCGTACATATCAGAGATTCGTGTCCCCAATGCTGCCTCCATCCTGCCGGTTCATCCCATCTTGTTCCGTATATACCTACCAGGCAATTGAGAAGCATGGTCTGCTCAAGGGAGGATGGCTCGGGATCAGGCGCATCTCGCGCTGCCACCCGCTCAATCCGGGCGGATACGATCCCGTACCGTAATAGGCTAGGCGCCTGCATCGGCGCAACCAGATGACAGGAAGAGGAGAGTGGTATTGGACACACGAACGATAGAGATATCCAGCGCGCTGGGCGCGCGCTGGCCTACGTTACGCGTGCGGCGCTGGCTTCCGGTGCTGCTGATCGTAGTAGTACCGGTGCTTGTAGCCGGTTGTGGCAGGAACGTTCCCCCCTACTGGCCTGGCTTGACCGCTGGGTCAGAGCGGGTGTATGTTGCAGAAACCAACGGGCAGGTCTTTGCCCTCGATCCGTCGACGGGCGACGTACTGTGGTCCTATCCTCAGATCGAGCAAAGCGGAGGGGGGCTCTTGTCGGCTTGTTCCGGTCGTGCCCCATCTGATGGGCCGTTCTATGCTGCGCCCACACCTGGAAGCGAGCTCGTCTACTTGAGCTCAGCCGGTGAGCCGACGGCTTCTCTGTTTAGGCCTAGCGTGAATACGTCGGGTCTGCGGGCGCTCAACAAGCTTGGGATCCTGCAGTGGGAGTTCAAGGGAACAGACTCCCGCTCCGTTGCTTCGCCGATCCTCTCTGGCAATACGGTCTATATGTCCTCATCAGACCATGATGTGTATGCGATTGATGTCGAGACGCATGACGCGCGATGGGTGTTTGAGACCGACAACTGGGTTTGGGCCCGGCCTGTCGTCACCGACCGGGTCGTATACGTCGCCTCGATGGACCATCGCCTCTATGCAGTCGATGCAGGAACCGGGGAGGAGATGTGGCGCTTTGACCAGTCTACGAGCGCCTTGCCCTCTGCACCGGCGCTTGCCGGCGGGGTCCTCTACTTGGGTTCTCTCGGAGGCAACCTTTATGCGATCGACGCCGCGACCGGTGCCCTGCTATGGCAGGTTCAGGTGGATGGGGGACTATGGGCCACGCCACGGGTAGAGGGGAACGCCCTCTACTTTGGCACGTTGAGCGGCGTGGTCTATGCCAGAGACGCTCGAGACGGATCGCCGGTATGGGAACACAGTGTAGCGGGCGAGGTGAGAGGCACACCGGCCTACGTGGATGGCGTCGTATATATTGGCAGCGAGAATGGGCAGCTCTATGCCTTGAGCGCAGCGGACGGTACGGAACAGACATCGCCGTTGGGACAGGCACTTGCGAACGCATCTATCTATACATCGCCCATCTACGACGGCCAAAGGCTGTACATCGTCGCTACAAATGCAGAAGTCTATGCGCTCGATGTAAGCCAGAATGCTGTTCTATGGAAGACTAATCCGCTGCAAGCCAGCGAGGAAGGCCAATAGACGTGTGGAATACTTTGATACAAGGATTCGTCCTGGCACTGATCGGGCTGTACAATTTCCTGGGTAGGTCGCCATGGAGCATGGTTCTGAGCATCTCCATCCTGACCATCGTTGTCCGGCTGCTGACCGTGCCACTGACCCTGCCTTCGCAGCGCGCGATGAAAAAGAACGCGAAGCAGATGCAGGAGCTACAGCCAGAGATCGATAAGCTCAAGAAAAAGTTCAAGAACGACTCGCAAAAGCTGCAACAGGCACAGCTCGAGCTCTACCAGGAGCGGGGTATCAACCCCTTATCGAGCATGACCGGATGTTTATGGATGCTCATCCAACTGCCGATCATCTGGGCCTTTTATCAGTCGATCAGCCGTGCTCTGGCATACCAACCAGGGGAGATGCTGGTACTGAGCCAGTACCTTTCGCCAGTACCCAGTTTCCTGTCCCTGGTGCCATTGCCGAGTCATTGGCTATGGTTCAACCTTGCTCGGCCTGACTTGATCGTCCTTCCGCTCTTGGTCGCCGGCACGACGTGGCTGCAGCAGAAACTGGGCTCCGCAGCCACGCAGGTTGCCGCGGCAGATGGACAGGCAGCGCAGATGAGCCAATCTATGCTGATCACGATGCCGCTCATGTTCGGCTACCTGGCTATGCAGATGCCAGCAGGGCTCTCGATCTACTTTATCGTGAGCAACGTCACGAGCATGGGCATCCAGTGGCTGACGAACCGCTGGCTCAACACGGGTGCAGAAGAGGAGGGCAAACCGGCACGCCGGTCAGCCTCCAGCAACGGCTCGGGTACGGATGAACGGGAGAAAGACAGTGGCCGAGGGACCACCTATCGGAAGCGCGGATACAGGCGGAAAGGCTGATTCGCTCGTAGCAGTGGACTCTCATCAGTTCCGTGGGCCGTGCAGGAGATGGTGAGGCCGCTGCATCACGATGCCACACGATAGTCTCAATACCTGCAGAAAGGGACAATAGCATGGAAAATGACAGCATTCAGGTCAGCGCGGCGACGGTTGAGGAGGCCATCAAGAAAGGCTTGGCACGCCTGGGACTGGCGCGAGACCGCGTAACAGTGCAGGTCGTCGACCATGGAAGTCGCGGCTTGCTGGGTCTAGGTGCGCGCGATGCAATAGTCCGACTGATCCCTATTGCCGCTCAGAGCAACGAGCCACAGGTGGCTCCCTCGACCGTACCTACCGGGGCGCCCGAACCGCCTGCTTCGACCGAGACAGTCTCTGCCCTTGTACGCCCTCGTCCTGCACCGGCAGCACAAGACACGGTCGATGTCGAGTGGACACCAGATCAGGTGGCCGAGACGGCACGCCAGACGCTTTCAGAACTCCTCGGCAAGATGGGCATCGAGGCTCAGGTCCACGTTCGCCAACCAGAAGGAAAGGACAGCGAATCAGCTCCCTTGACCCTCGACATCGAGGGAGAGAGTCTCGACATCTTGATCGGAAACCAGGGAAAGGTCCTGAATTCCCTGCAGTACATCACACGGCTGATCGTGAGCCGCGAAGTAGAGCGCTGGGTCAACCTCGTGGTCGACGTAGACCACTACAAGCAGCGACGCGCCAAGTCGCTGCAGGAGCTTGCCAATCGCATCGCCGAGCGCGTAGCGCGCACCCAGCAGCCCGTCGCGCTCGAGCCAATGCCGCCCAACGAGCGGCGTGCGATCCACATTGCGCTGCGTGACCATCCCTCTGTCACCACGCAGAGCGTGGGCAAGGGCGACAATCGCAAGGTAACTATCATCCCAAAGCGCTAGACCAGCCACTTGACTGCGCGGACCAGCAAATGGCCTCTGCCTCTGTTCGGACAGAGGCGGAGGCCATTGTGCATCCCAGGCAGCTCCCAGGCTAAGGGCTTGCTCCTCTCTCGAGTGTCATCGACCCGGTGTCAAACGTATACACTGCTCGATCCGAATAGTGCGCCATCAGCTCCCTGTTGCTTGCCCCGCAGTCGCTCGCATAGACTACGTTGCCGTCCAGCGTAGGCTCGTTGAGCGAAAAAAGCACTGCATAATCCCACCAGCCGCGCGTCTCTTTCACGATCACCAGCGCATGGTGCAGGTCAGCCGTGTCTATTGCCTGGCGTGGCTCTGCCGTGATCCCGTACAAGCCGCGGTAAGCTCGTAGCTGGCGAGGCAAGTAGAAGGCGAGATCGATGGTCACGAGTACCGCGAGTGCTGCGATGAACGGCCCCAGCCTGCCACGGCGATGTGCCCAATGTCCAACACGGAGGATTCCCGCCGCGGAAAGGACGAGAAGGGCAGATACAGATTCGTACGCATAGCGCGGGCCAAAGACATCGCCGCTCGTCCAGTACAGCGCATAGCCAAACACCAGCGCCAGCGCCGTAAAGGCCAGGAGCCGGTCCTGCCACCGGCGCGGCTTGAACAAAAAGAGTAGCACCACGAATGCCAGGCTGAGTGTTGGCCAGCCGAGCAGGTCGTTCGCCAGATGTCCTAGCGCCGCCAGCGATCCACTTAGCCCTAACCACACTGTATTGCCCCCCGGCGCCGGCCCCGTACCGGGCCCAAAACCGAGCCGGTCATAGGGCCAGAACAGCCGGTAGGGCGAGCCCAGGGGATCGCCGGTCCACAGCGCGTTGGACACAGGAACCAGCAGTGCGAGCGGCACAAACCCAAGCGTTACGAACCACAGCGTCCGCCAGGCCCGTCTCTTTGCCAGGCGCCAAAGCGCATCTGCTGCAGCAGGAAGTGCGATGAGCAAGGCGGTGAACGGGCGGATCGCAAAAACAGCACCAAGTGCGATGCCCGCAGACAGACTCCACCCATCGCTGCTTGGTTCAGCCTCTCGCGCCCGGTAGTAGCACCCCAGGAATGCCGTCACGAACACGAGCGACCACGTGTGAGACATAAACGACCCCGCCAGCAGCAGCACGAACGGCGAGGTGACCGACAGCGCCGCTGCGATAGAGCCGGTGAACCGGCTGTGTGTTACATCGCCCAGGCGGTAGACTAGCGCCACAGTCAGTGCAGCGCCGGCCGCATTCACCCACCACGTTTGGCCCAGTTTGACGCCAAGGGCCAACAGCGCCGGCCAGCCAGGCGGGTACTTGCCGAAACGTCGCCCATCGTGGTCGACGACAAAGGGAGCAAAGAAGCAGTTGGTCTCGAATGGCGCGTCGACGTAAGCCTTGCCTGCAGCAAATACGCGTGCCTGAAACAGGTAAGCGACCTCGTCCTCGAGGTGTGGTACGCCCTCGAGTACCAGGTCGGCGACAAGCCCCGACGCACCGAACGCAGCCATGCAGGCGAGCACGGCGAACCACTGGTGGTGCGTCCAGGCTCCCTCCCTCACGTGACTTGTTTCCTCTCAACCAGATAGCAGCCCACAACGGGGCGCCCCTGCCATCTCGCCTGATCTGGCGCGTGCCCCTGTTGCCCGCTGGTTGCTGACGAAAGCCGCCCCGCGTTCATCCTTTTTCGGCCCGGTACAGCTCGGCATATGCCACATAACGCGCTGCCTGCTCGCGCACCAGGGCAGCCTGGGCATCACCGATCCGCCGCACCACACGGCCGGGAACGCCCAGAACCAGGGAGCGAGGCGGAATGACCTTTCCCTCGGTGACGAGGGCACCGGCCCCGACGATCGATCCCTCACCGATCACTGCTCCACTGAGCACTGTGGCACGTATGGCGATCAGGCAGCCATCTTCTATCGTCGCTGCATGGATCACCGCGCCGTGACCAATGACTACGTCAGCGCCCACACGGGTAGGCATCCCGTGGTCTACGTGGAGTACGCTCCCATCCTGGACGTTGGTCCGCGCCCCAACGTGAATGGGCGCACTATCCCCGCGCAGAACTGCAGCGTACCAGACGCTGGCCTGCTCGGCGAGGTGTACCTCTCCAGTGACAACTGCACCAGGTGCAATCCAGGCCGTACGATGGACCCACTCCGGATGAAAGCCCAGCACCAGCTCCTCCTCGATGGCCTTCAGATTGGTCTCACCCATCTTCATCATCGTCCTCCATCATCGGCTGAACGTCCATTCGTCGCCCGCATAGCGAACCTGAAGGCGCGTTGCCGCAGCCAGTTCGTGCGCTGTCAGGTCCCCGCGTACTAGCACCAAGCGCAGCGCCTCCGAGAAACCTATGCTCAGGGCCTCAGCCGCCTCCCCCCACGACACGGACCTGCCCAGCACCTCGTCGAGGGCAATAGCCCTCCCCCGCAGCTCGGCGCGAAGTGCACTGCGTGCTAGCTCTGAGAGCTGCAGCACGTCTGCCAGGCGACCAATATCTCCTCGCAGCGGAAGCGCACCGTGCTGCAGAACGATCCCTCGCCTCCTCACCTGAGCACTCCCTACGAGTTTCCGCCCCAGAGCCGTCACCTCGTACTGCGACGGAACATCAAAGCAGGCAGCCGACTCGCTCCCATACACCTCTTTGCCTTGTGTCTGTTGCACCTCCGCTCCCAGATAGCACAGGCCTGCAACCAGCCCACGGCTGAGCCGCCGATAGGAGCTCAGAATGTCCCCGTGCACGCGCGGATTGCCTTGCGGCGCAGTAACACTGTAGGTGAACTCGTCGACGTGAAGCACTGCACGTCCACCAGTAGGCCGGCGCACCCAGTCGTAACCCCGTTCGCGGCATGTGTCGAGATCGATCGTATCGCGCATCGACTGCGCGTACCCGATGGACGCGCACGGCGGACGCCAGGCATAGAACCGGATCGTCGGTGGTGACCGTCCTTCAGAAACCGAGAGCAGGATCGCCTCGTCGATCGCCATGTTCGTCGGCCCATCGTGCTCTCCTGTGCTAACCAGTCGCCATTCCTCCCACGGGAGGTCCAGGGGACTAAACTCTGGCATACTATCGGTCAAGCTCCATCGCGCATATCGCCTCGGCTGCCTCAGCCACAGTCAGTAGCCGAGGATAGTTGTATATCGTGCCCCCAGGCCGTTCATTGTAAAAGGGTCGATTGCAGCCTGGACATCCCGGCGTCTCGAATGCCTCCCCACCTGCCAGTGCCTTACGCCAGTCATCCAGGTGTAGGGCCTGCAGCGTGCCCTGCCGGGTGAACTGAAAGCTCGCCATCTGCGCCCCATGGTTCAGGATCAGCCAGCGAGCTGCCTGCATGCGACGATAGTTGCGTAGGAACGGCTGTTTACCATCGGCCATTGGCGTTCCCCTTACCGGCGTAAAGGCAAACAGCCCAATGCCGAGCGAGAGCTCCCACGCCCACAGCATGCGCTCGATCATCTCGCGCTCTGTCTCGCCGAGCCCCACGATCAGGTGCACCGTCGCTGTCCGTGGGAACCGTTCCGCGGTGGTCGTGATGATCTCCAGCATGTGTCGCCAGTGCGGCCCCTTGACCTCGGTAAACACTCGCTCAACCGCAGCATCCAGGCCAAAGCCAATGCGGTCGACGCCGGCCTCGATCAGCTCCTCTACCTGCACTACGCTCGCAGGCAGGATCGCTATGCTCAACGGCATGGACACGCTGCGCCGGACGTATCGGACCGTGCGCAACGCCTCGCGATACGACTCTTGGCTCGCAGTCACCTGGATACAGCAGCGCTGCACGAGTCCCTCTCGCTCTGCTTTACGCAGGTGGGCCACCACCCGGCGCGTGCGGAACTCGGGCCAGGTTACGCGCGATAGAGCACCGCTGTCCGCCTCGGATGCGCGTGCCTGGGCACAGAAAGCACAGTTCATCACGCACCGTTGGCCGACCATCAGGTATGCCGTCGTTGGAGCGACCGCCATAGGCACGCGCACCAGGCCCAGGACACCAGCCGTACCAATCGAGACGCGCAAGTTGACCTCCTTGTCGGCACATTATAGCCGCTCCGAGGTGTCGCGTCAACAGGCCACACGCTACTTGCCATAACGAGAGATTGCGCAGGAACGGCTTATGTGGTATATTGACTGGACACCCAGAGGAGACCCGGACCCGATGCAAAGGCTCTCGAGCCAAGACCCCCAGATCGCAGCACTCGTTGCGGAAGCCAAGACGTTGGCCCGGCAGAACAAGCGGGCAGAGGCACGAGCCCGCTTTGCCAGGGCACTGGCCTATGCTCCGGATTGCATCGAAGCGCTGCTCTGGCTGGCGGCGATCGAACGCGACGCGAGGCAGAGCGTCCGCTACCTGAACCGTGTGATCGAGCTCTCGCCGGGCAATCGTCGAGCCCTCGCCGGGCTTCGCTGGACAGCCAGGGAGCTGCGCGCCAGCCCGCCGGCGCCGCCTCAACTAGCTCCTGCTCCTGCTGCGGCCAAGCCTACTCTACCGGTCATCGATCGCTTGCTCTTGGGCAGCATCGCTCTCATGAGCGTCGCTGCCTGCATCATCCTCGTTTTCATGGCCTGGAAGGCGCCCGACACCGTGCGCGCAGTGTACGTGGCTACGCCGACCTTTACGGTCACGGCAACATCGACGGCAACGCCTACCCCCACCCAGACACCGACACCGACCGCGACACCAACACCAACAGCGACGTTCACACCGCCTCCTACAGAGACGCCCATTCCGCCGACCGTGACCGCCACACCAACGCTAGCCATCGGAAGCGAGCCGCCGCTCGTCACTGCTCTCGGCAGTAAGCGGATCGAGCTCGATCTCTCTGAACAGCGCCTCACGGCCTACGAGGGAGAGACCGAGCTCCTGACCGCGCTCGTGTCGACGGGCGTCGTGCGCTATCCCACCCCCCCAGGCGAGTACACGATCATCCGCAAGGTGCGCTCGCAGGTGATGAGCGGCCCCGGCTACTACCTGCCGAACGTCGAGTGGGTCTCTTATTTCCACGCTGGATATGCTATCCATGGCACGTACTGGCACAACAACTTTGGCCAGCCCATGAGCCACGGCTGCATCAACATGACCAATGAAGATGCCGAGTGGATCTACCGCTGGGCACCCAAGGGAACACCTGTTATCGTGCGCCCCTGAACCACCGTGGCCCTCGTCTTGGGCCATCGCGAACGCTTTCCCCGGAAATGTGCAGTCGAACCTCTGCAAACCGGTGACGCCAGACAATGTCTGTACCTCGCTGCACTGTGCCACACCCTTGCCCGATCTGACTTGCCGTCCCTCCGGGATGTGCTACAATGGCCCTGCAGCCAGCATAGATAGAGATGGCGGAAAGGACACAAAGCGAGCAGACCCATGGTCCGTCGACGCGATCGCGGCATTTTCGCGCGTATCTACGCAGTGGTGCGTATGATCCCGCACGGCCAGGTGGCAACCTATGGACAGATCGCGTCCATCGTTGCCGATCCACAGGCCGCGCGGACGGTAGGCTGGGCGTTGAGCGGGCTCTCTGAAGATGCCAGAGTCCCCTGGCACCGGGTCATCAACGCACGGGGGCGGATTAGCCTACGCCAGCACCCAGGCGCAGCAGAGGAACAGCGCGTGTTGCTGGAACACGAAGGCATCGTCCTGGACCGGCACGGACGCATCGATCTGGAGACATATCAGTGGGAAGGGCTCGACTGGCCTGCGATCGAAGCGCTCCATACAGCCTGGGAAAAGGAACCCCCAGGGCCATAGGCGGCCTGGGGGAGGACACAGAGCCCCTGGCGGGATTCGAACCCACGACACATGGTTTAGGAAACCACTGCTCTATCCTCTGAGCTACAGGGGCACCGTCTCAGCAGGTGCTTGGTAGCGATTATAACACGATCCGCCCGGCGAGGCAAGGGCGTTTCGCTAGACGATAGGAAGGAGTATATGGCGCCCTCTGGTCCGACGCCAGCCCGCAGGCAGTATCTGCAGATCAAGGCCCGCTATCCCGAGGCGATCGTCCTCTTTCGCCTGGGCGATTTCTATGAGACCTTTGAGGAAGACGCCAAGATCGTCGCAGACGAGTGTGACATCGTCCTCACCTCCCGCCCGATCGGCAGAGGCAAGCGCGTTCCGCTTGCTGGCGTGCCCTACCACGCAGTCGACAGCTATATCGCGACGCTGATCAATGCTGGCCACAAGGTGGCGATTGTGGACCAGGTGGGCAGCGAGCCGGTCAACGGCGTTGTCCCGCGTGAGGTGACACGTGTCGTCACGCCCGGCACGATCGTCGAGCCTGCTCTCCTCGAGGAAAAGCGCAATAACTATCTCGGTGCCGTGTGCGTTGATGGAGAGCGTGCCGGCATCGCCTATGTCGACATCACCACCGGCGAGTTCGCCACGACAGAGATGCAGAGCCGCGAGATCTGGCGATCGGTGCACGAGGAACTAGAACGCCTGCAGTTAGCAGAGCTCCTGGTACCTGAAGCGCAGCAAGAGCACTTGGACGTGCAGATCCAGGTCACGCCCTACGAAGCGTGGCACTTTGACGTCGAGAATGCCCGGCGCGTGCTGCACGAGCAATTCGGTGTGGCTTCGCTGGAGGGCTTTGGCTGTGAGGGCAAGCCGCTCGCCGTTGGCGCCGCAGGAGCGTTGATCTACTATCTCCAGGAAACGCAGCGCGCCGCCCTCAACCAGCTCGATGCGCTGGCGACGTACTCTATCTCCGAATACATGACGCTCGATCCAGCGACGAGGCGCAACCTGGAGCTGACCCAGACGATCCGCGAGGGCAAGTCCCGCGGCTCGCTTCTCGGCATCCTAGATGCAACGGCGACGGCCATGGGTGGGCGCACGTTGAGACAGTGGATCAACCAGCCCCTGCTCGACCTGGACCGGCTCAACGGGCGGCTCGATGTGGTAGAGACGTTCCAGCAGGCTACGGCTCTCCGTACCCAGGTCCGGGATCTGCTCAAGGGACTTGCGGACCTGGAGCGGCTCGTGGGCCGCGTCGTGCAGCGTATCGCCGGCCCGCGTGACCTCGTTGGCATCCGCAATACACTCGAGGCGGTGCCCGCGCTGCGCCTCGCTCTGGTACCACAGGGAGCGCCATTGCCCCCACTGGGCGACCTGATGACAGAACTCGCCCCGTGCTCCGAAACGGCCGAGCTCATCGCAGACGCCATCGTGGACGACGCCCCAGGCACGATCGCCAGCGGCGGGGCAATACGGGCCGGTTTTTCGGAAGAGATGGACGAGCTCATCAGGTCAGTGACAAAAGCCAAAGCGTGGATCGCGAACCTCGAGCGGGAGGCACGGCGTGAAACCGGGATCAAGAGCCTCAAAGTGGGATTCAACAAGGTTTTCGGCTACTACATCGAGGTTACAAAGGCAAACCTCAACGCCGTGCCCGAGAGCTACATTCGCAAGCAGACGCTGGTCAATTCGGAACGGTACATTACCCCCGAGCTCAAAGAGTACGAGGCCCTGATCCTCAACGCCGAAGAGCGCATGCAAGAGATCGAGACGCGCCTCTTTCGCGAGGTATGTGACCGCGTCGCGGCCGCTGCACCGGCACTGCTGCGCACGGCACGAGCGCTTGCGCGGCTGGACGTCGTCTGCGCACTGGCAGAGGTCGCGGTACACGGCCGCTACGTGCGTCCACGGCTGACCGATGACGGCGACCTCGACATCGTGGCGGGTCGCCATCCGGTCGTGGAGCGCACCATGCGCCAGGAACCCTTTGCTCCCAACGACACGCACTTTTCTGAGGACGAGCGGCTGCTCATCATCACCGGCCCGAACATGAGCGGCAAGTCCACCTATATCCGCCAGGTGGCACTGATCACCCTTATGGCTCAGATTGGGTCCTTTGTGCCAGCCGACGAGGCATCGATCGGGTTGGTGGACCGCATCTTTACCCGGATCGGTGCACAGGACGAGATCAGCGCCGGGCAGAGCACCTTCATGGTCGAGATGGTCGAGGCAGCCTACATCCTTAACCACGCGACCAGCAAGAGCCTGATCGTACTGGACGAGATCGGCCGCGGCACGAGTACCTACGATGGCATCTCGATCGCATGGGCGATGGTCGAGTACATTCACAATCACCCGCGACTGGGGTCAAAGACGCTCTTTGCCACGCACTACCACGAGCTGACCGACCTGTCAGAGGTCCTGCCGCACGTGCACAACTATAACGTGGCTGTAGCAGAAGAAGGCGACAGGGTCGTCTTTCTCCATCATATCGTGCCGGGCGGGGCGGACAAGAGTTATGGTATCCATGTTGCGCAGTTGGCGGGGATGCCCAGGCCTGTCATCCATCGTGCAGAGCAGATCCTGGAACAGCTCGAGCGCGACGCAGCGCGTTCGCCCAGCCAGGCACCTCCTCGGGCGGAGATGCTACAGCTCTCGCTGTTCGGTGCAGCCAACCCCGCGCTCGAGGCACTCCGATCGCTAGACGTGAACTCGCTTACGCCGATCGAGGCGCTCACCAGGCTGTACGAGCTGCAGCGGATTGCATCAGGCGAAGCGTAGCGCTCGAACGCCGCCTTTGCGGAACAGGTATCGGTGATCGCTACGGAGCGGTATAGCGCGCCGAGGGGATGGCAAACCGGTCGTCGAGCCACTGAAGGACGGCCAACTCGCCATCGTAGCGCCCTTGTGTCGACAGCCAGAGCTCTAGCAGCGAGGGCGTGCGCCGGTACTCGATCACCCCCGGCTCGCCCACGATCCCGCCGAGGCCGGCTGCAACGTCTATCGCGTCCGGCAGGCTGCCCAGAGCATCGACGAGCCCTACCTCCAACGCCTGTTGGCCCGTAAACGGTCTCCCGTCTGCCAGCTTGCGCACCTCGTCAGGCGCCATACTGCGCCCCTCAGCTACAGCTTGTACAAAGAGCTCGTACAGTTGGTCCACGATCTGCTGCTCGATCGCGAGCTGCTCCTCGGTGGGATGCTCGAACCAGTTGCCCATCGCCTTACTGTCGCCGCTCCGGACGATGATCCCTTCCACGCCGATCGTGCTCAGCAGCTCTGCCGCGTTGACCAGTTGGCCATAGACGCCGATCGAACCGGTGATCGTGGCTGGATGAGCGAGGATGCGGTCGGCGCCACAGGCGACATAGTAACCGCCGGAAGCCGCCACGTCCCCCATCACGGCGACCACCGGCTTTTCGGCGTCGCGCAGCGTCTGGTACATCAGATCGGAGGGTACGACGGCTCCTCCAGGGCTGTTGATATATACGACGATCGCCTTTACCCGGCGGTTGCTTTCCGCAGCCTTGACATAGTCGATGATCTGCTGGCTATCCACAGCCGCCCCTGATCCTGGAGTCGCTGTGCCAATGCTCCCCTCGAGATAGATCACCGCGACCAGGTCGTTGCCTACAGGCATGGCCTGGCCTGGGCGGCCAGCCAGGGCACCCACGAGCACACAGGCAGCAGCGCTCCACACGACGACGAGTGCCAGCACGATGCCCCCCACCCAGAGCCAGGCGCGCCCGCTGCCCCTGCGTCGCCGTTTCCGTCCCTGCTGTTCACTCTCTCCAGTCACGTTGCTCATCCTTGCGCCCTCTCCCTGGCAAAGCCAGGATCGCTGAGCTCCCGGCTGCCTCATACTGGAAGCCGACCTGGTGGACCCGGCTAGTGCAAGATCTGCCCCAGGAAGCGCTTGGTGCGCTCTTGCTGCGGCGCGGTGAACAGCAACTCAGGCGTGGTCACTTCCACGATCGAGCCATTGTCCATAAAGACGACCCGATCCGCTGCCGCACGAACGAATCCCATCTCGTGCGAAACGACGACCATGGTCATTCCCTCTGAGGCGAGATCGAGCATGACGTCCAGCACCTCCTTGATCATCTCTGGATCCAATGCCGAGGTCGGCTCGTCAAAGAGCATGATCTTGGGCTGCATCGCCAATGCCCGGGCGATGGCCACACGCTGCTGCTGGCCACCTGACAACTGGGTAGGATAGGCGTCTACCTTCTCCGGGATACCGACCTTGCGCAGCAGGTCGATGGCGATGGCCTCTGCTTCCCGACGACTCCGCTTGCGGACCACCCGCTGGGCAACGACGACGTTATCCATGACCGTCAAGTGCGGGAAGAGGTTGAATAACTGGAACACCATGCCGACTTCGGCGCGCACGCGGTTGATGCTCCGGGGACGATCCATTGCCATCCCATCGACCACGACGCTCCCACTGTTCACCGCCTCGAGGCGGTTGATGCAGCGCAGCAGCGTCGACTTGCCCGAGCCGCTGGGACCAATGATCACGACTACCTCTTGCGGGTACACTTCCAGGCTCACGCCGCGCAGGGCGTGCACCTCGGTGCCAAAATGCTTGTGCACATCCTTGATCACGATGATCGGGTCTCGTTCCTGCTCTGCCATGCCTACTCCTCCGATCGCCCGGGCAGCGCCGTCCTGCGCTCGATCACGCGCACCATCAACGAAAGCACCAACGTCATCACTAGGTAAAAGAGTGCCACGGTGTTATAGCCCTCGAATGCGCGGAACGTACGCGAAACCCACAGCCGGCCTTGCTGCAGGATCTCGGGCAGGGCAACGACCGAGATCAAAGAAGAGTCCTTGAGCATCGCGATAAAGTCATTGCCCAGCGGCGGCAGAACGACTCGCAGCGCCTGCGGCAAAATGACGTGACGCATGGACTGAAAATAGCTCATCCCCAGCGAACGCGCGGCTTCCATCTGTCCGCGGTGGATCGACTGTATGCCGGCCCGAAAGACCTCCGCCAGGTAAGCCCCATAGCCAAAGCCCAGCCCGATCACCGCTCCGGGGAAACCACGTAGATCGACCCCGCCGTTCGTCGCTTCCCGGATATAGGGCGACAGCACGAACCCGGCATAGAGGACGATCACCAGGAGCGGAATGCCTCGTATCACCTCGACGTATAACTTGGATATCGCCAGCGTGACCGGGCTTCTGGAGACGAGCATCAAGCCCGCAATGAGCCCAAGCACCAACGCCAGTCCGTAACCAAGAATCGTCGCCCGGATAGTAAGCATGATGCCCTTGGCAGACCATATGCGAGCGACCGTCTCTAGCCAACTAAAGCGGTCGTAGATCCGAGCCCACGATCCGCCCAGCACCTCGCCGCTGATCGCCGGCGTGCTCGTTTCGACGACGATCTCACCATCCGTTGGGCTGGCGATCGGATCCACAGCGACCGGCTCGGCGCCCTTGGGAACACGAAGGACGTACGCGCCGCTCTGAGCTACCTCCGCCAGATCAGGCTGCCCAAACTGCTTGTCCAGTGCCCAACCGACACGCCCATCATCGGTCACCACGCGGACCCAGCGCTGTTCCATCTGCAAGCCCTGCTTTGGGATGATGTGCCAGCGGATGAACTTGGCCTGCTCGCCCTTACTCAGTCGCGCCGTCTCGGACGACTCGGCATCCGGCTCGGCGCGCAGCACCGTATCCTCCTGCGTCACCGCCGTCGCATCATAGAATACCGCATACAGGTGATAGGTGCCCGACTTCAGGGGGAGATTCTCACTCACCGCATGCGTCCAGACCCCGCCTTCCAGCGGGATCTCTTCCACCAGGGCCTTGTCCCAGGGCAAGTCCAGGATAAAGTAGATCGCCTCCCGGTACTGCACATCAGTCAGGACCGAGTAGGCCGCCACCAGCCCAACGATGGCGATGATCACGCCCCACCAGGGGATCGTGCGCAGAAAGCTAAAGACCGCCTCCGTCGATGCACGCTTGGTCTGGCGCTGGATCGTGGTCATTGAGCTCCTCCGTCTCTCTCGCTCAGGAACGTCGATGACAGGCTACCTGATGTCCACCTGCCACGTGGACGAGCTGGGGCTCCTCCTGGCTGCAGATTGGCGCCGCATTGGGGCACCGTGGATGAAAGCGGCAGCCTGTGGGCGGATCGATTGGGTTGGGGATCTCGCCTCTCGGCATCGGCGTCGTACGACGGTATCGCGGGTCGGGCACAGGCACCGCAGCCAGCAACGCTTCCGTATAGGGATGCAGTGAATGGCGGTACACTTCTGGCAGCGAGCCCACCTCGACGATGCGGCCCAGGTACATGATCGCGATACGGTCGCAGATATAGCGCGCCGTAGCCAGGTCGTGCGTAATGAACACGTAGGTCAGGTTGAGCTCATCCTTGAGCCTGCGCATGAGATCGAGCAACAGCACGCGTACCGAGACGTCCGCCATCGCGATCGGCTCGTCCGCAATCACCAGGTCGGGATGCATGATCAGCGCGCGCGCCAGGACGATGCGCTGGCGCTGACCACCCGAAACCTGGTGCGGGTACTTGTGATAGATCGTCGCCGCTGGCGTGAGCCCCACCCGCTCCATCATCTCTACCACGCGTTCCTGCCGGTCGCGTGCAGATGCCAGGTGATGTATCTTGAGCGCGTGCCCGATCGAATCCCCGATCCGCATCCTGGGATTGAGAGAAGCATACGGATCCTGAAAGACAACCTGCATGCGCTGCCGCAGCCTCCGCAGCGCCCCCGCGCCCATGGCTGTGAGATCCTGGCCATCGAAATAGACGCGACCCGAGGTCGGCTCGATGAGGCGGACGAGTAGCCTGCCAGTCGTGGTCTTGCCGCTGCCGCTTTCGCCGGCCAGGCCAAAGACCTCTCCTCTCCGGATCCGCAGATCGACTCCGTCCACAGCGCGCACGTGCTGCTTCTCACGCGTCAGCAGCTTCTCGATGAAACCTCCCTGCACCGGAAACCACTTTCTCAGGTCGCGCGCCTCGACGATCAGATCCGCGCTCTCCATCGTCCCTGTTCTCTCACTCACAACACACCACCGGCATCCTGGCCCGCGTGCAGCCAACACGCCACTGCGCGCCCATCCGCAACGTGCCGGAAGGGCGGTTCCTCCCGCTTGCATCGTTCCATCGCCTCCGGACACCGCGGGTGAAACCGGCACCCGGATGGCGGATGGATGAGGTCAGGCGGCGCACCCTCCATGGTGCGTAGTGCCTGATCGTCGAGCCGGATGTTAGGTACCGATGACAACAGTCCTTGCGTATAGGGATGCAAGGGTGCATCGAACAGCGCGGACGCAGGCGCCACCTCCATCAGTTTGCCCGCGTACATGACGGCGAGCCGGTCCGCCAGTTCGGCAACGATGCCCAGATTGTGCGAGATCAAGATCAACGTCATATGGTAGGCGCCCTTGAGCTCCTTGATCAAGTCCAGGATCTGCGCCTCCACAATCACGTCGAGCGATGTCGTTGGCTCGTCTGCGATGACCAACTGCGAGTTCAGGATCAGGGCCAGCCCGATCATGACCCGCTGCCGCATACCGCCGGAGAGCTGGTGGGGATAGTCCATCAGGCGCTCTCGCTGGATGCCGAGACGATCGAGCATCTCGCCCGCACGCTCCCTTGCTGCCCGCTTGCCCGTCCCTTTCTCGTGCGTGCGGATCGTCTCGACAAAGTGTTCGTCCACGCGCTGCAGCGGGTTGAGCGATGTCATCGGATCCTGAAAGATCATCGAGATGTCCCTTCCCCGGACCTGGGTCATCTCTCCTTCGCGCCTCTGCATCAAATCCTGCCCGTTGAACCGGATCGCCCCACCGACGATCTCGCCTGGCTCCGATACCAGGCGCATAATCGCGCGCCCCATGGTCGACTTGCCACACGCCGACTCACCCACCAGGCCCAATGTCTCGCCCCGGTAGACGGTCAGGTCCACGTGGTCGACGCCGCGGATCGTTCCGGTCCGCACCGGGTAGTGCACTTGCAGGTCCTCGATCTCTAGCAGCTTCTCGGATTCCGACATATCGCAGTCTGCCACTTTCCAGCTCACAGTGTTCGTTAGTTTTCGGCCAGCCGTGGGTTGAGGATCTCGTTCAGTCCCTCACCCAGCATGCTGAACCCAAGCGTCAACAGGGCCACCATCAAGCCCGGGTAGGTGATGATCCACCAATACCCGCTCGGCACGAACCGCTTGCCCGCCGACAGGTCAAAGCCCCAGTCCGGCGCGGGCGGCGGCAAGCCGAGCCCCAGGAAGCTCAACCCGGCCTCGGTCAGGATCGAGTCGGCCACGTTCACGGAAAAGATCACGACGATGGACGGCATCACGTTAGGGAAAACATAGAGCCACAAGGTGGTAAAAGGCTTGGCGCCCAGGCTCCGTGCCGCTTCGACATACAGCGATTCCTTGACCGAGAGCACCTTGCTCCGCACCAGCCGAAAGTAGACCGGGATGTAGATCACGGCGATCGCGACTGCAACGTTCAGCATGCCGGGCCCTAGGAGCGCGGCCATCGCGATAGCCAGGATCAGCCCGGGGAAGGAATAGAGGCTATCCATCACCAGGGACAATGCCTTGTCGAGCGAACCCCCGAAAAAGCCCGAAAACAGGCCCACGGGTATCCCTGCTGCGGCGGACATTGCGGCGGCGAGGATGGCGATGCCCAGCACAGTGCGCGAACCGTGTATGATACGGCTGAAGACATCCCGCCCATAGTTGTCGGTGCCCAGGAAGAACGCGGTACCAAACGGATCGCCCACCACCTTGGTCGCAACCTCCTGTAGCCGCACCTGCTTCCGGAACTTGGGGTCCCCCGCATCTGTGACCAGCGCGTCGATCTCGCCCTCCTGCAGCGCACGGACCGCGACTCGGGGAGAACTGTAGGTCTCGTAGGCGAAGCCGCGTTCGTCCAACTCGCGAGTCGCCTGCGAGTTCGTGATTGCGCCAACCGCAGCCTCAGCGATGTCCGCCAACCCTCCGATCGTGACGTTGCTTTCCAGTACTACCACCGACTGCTGCGCACGCGGACGTGCAAAGGGCGCGCCGACGAACTTGATCGGATCGTACGGTGCGAGCCGGTCGGCAAACACGGTCATCAGGATGATGGCAACGAGCAGTACCCCACCCA